>NZ_NHSK01000121.1 GCF_016653355.1 Rhodoplanes elegans
AAGTGAGCCCATGATGAAGTTCCCTCTCCCCGCGCGGCGGGGAGAGGGAACGGCGGCGCGTGCCGCTAGTCTCGGGCTTTCTTCAGGTGATCGACGACGCGCTTCTTCAGCGCCGCCTGCTCCTCGGGCGTCCAGCGGCGGAAGCCTTCGCCAGACTTCATGCCGAGGCGGCCCTCCTTCACCAGCGTCTCGAGATAGGGCGACGGTCCGGGCCGTGCCTCGATGGCCGGCAGGACGGTCTGGTGGATCGCCAGCGTCAAATCCGTGCCGACCAGATCCGCGTTCTCCAAGGGACCGAGCACGGCGAGGCGGCGGCCGAAGCTCGCCTTGATCACGGTGTCGACCGTCTCGGCGTCGCAGATGCCGTGCTCGACGAGCGACACCGCCTCGCGCCACAAGGCATGTTGAAGGCGGTTGCCGACGAAACCCGGGACGTCCTTCTTCACATGCACGGGCGTCTTGCCGGCGCCTTCGTGCAGCGCCATCGTGAACGCGATGGTCGCGTCCGACGTCCACTCGGTGCCGATCACCTCGACGAGCGGCACCAGGAAGGGCGGGTTCCACCAGTGCGTCCCGACGGCGCGCTCGCGGCGCGTCAGGTTCCGCATGATCTCGGTGATCGGGATCACCGAGGTGTTGCTGGCGAGGACCGCGCCCGCCGGCGCCGCGGCTTCCACCTCGGCGAACAGCTTGCGCTTCAGCTCGAGGTTCTCGGACGCCGCCTCGACGACGAAGTCGGCGTCACGGACCGCCTCGGCGAGGCTCTCGACCGGGCGGATGCGCCGCACCGCCGAGACGTCCTCGCCGAGGTCGATCAGGTTCGCCTCGACGCGGGAGAGCGCGCTCGCCAGCGTCGGCGCGTGCGCGTCGGTGATCGTGACGCTGTGTCCGGCGAGGGCGAACACCTGGGCGATGCCGTGCCCCATCATGCCGGCCCCGATGACGGCGATGCGCACCGATTGCGCTGGCGCGGGCGAGCTCCCGGTCGTGCTCATGGATCAGCCCGCCGTGTAGCCGCCGTCGGCGTAGAGGATGTGCCCGGTGTAGAAGTCGGACGCCGCCGAGGCGAGGAAGAGCAGGGGGCCGGCGAGATCGGAGGGCTCGCCGAGCCGGCCCTTCGGCACGCGGGCCAGGAAGGCCGGGCGGACGCCGCGCGCTTTCTCGGTGTCCTCGTACATCCACGCCGTCAGGGCCGAGCGGAAGACCGTCGGGGCGATGGCGTTGACCGTGATGCCGGTCGGGCCGAGTTCGCAGCCGAGCGCCTTGGTGATGCCGTCGACGGCGGACTTCGAGGCACAGTAGGCCGTGTAGCCGGCCGGGTGGCCGAGGAGGCCGCGGGCCGACGACATCAGGATGATCTTGCCGCCGTCGCCCTGCGCCAACATCTGCCGCGACGCGGAGCGCGCCATCAGCCACGACTGGGTGACGTTGGCGTCCATGACGTCCTCGAAGCGGTCGGGCGTCATGTCGCCGATCTTGGCGACGTCGTTCTTGCCGGAGCCGACGACCAGGATGTCGAGCCGGCCGAAGGTCTCGACCGCGGCGGCCACGATGGCGTCGCAGTTCTTCTCGTTGCTGGGGCGCAGCCCCACCGCCTTCACCTCGGCGCCGAGTGCCTTGCACGCGTCCGCCACCTTGTCGAGCTCGGCGATGTTGCCGGCCGCGATGACCAGCTTCGCGCCGGCGCCGGCCAGCACCTTGGCGGCGAGTGCGCCGAACGCGCCCGAGGCGCCGGTGACGATCGCGGTCTTGCCGCGCACGTCGAACAACGACAGCGGGTTCTTCAGGAAGTCCTCGGACATGATGCGTCCTCCTTGGACGACGCTCCCGGCGGGGAGCACCGGTCGCCGCAGGCGGAAGGCGTCGCGGCGCATTCTCGCGCCGAAAAACCCTCCGCCGCCGCGACGTCTCGTTCGGGCGGCGCGCATCGAGCGGTCCCGCTCCGCCCTCGTCCTGAGGAGGCCGCTAAGCGGCCGTTTCGAAGGGCGAGGGCGGCCACATGGTTCGAGACGCGGCCTGCGGCCGCTCCTCACCATGAGGGGGAAGTCCGTCCGGTCGTGCGCGCCGTATCGGCTCAGGCCTTGGGGGCGGCGACCGCCACCAGGATGGTGCAGACCTCGTTGCCGCGGTTGATGATCTCGCGGCTCTCGTTGGGCGCGATCGTGCAGGCGTCCATCGGCTTCAGCACCGTCTCCTTGCCGTCGACGATGACGGTGAGCTCGCCGGCCAGAACGAAGTAGACCTTCTCGGGCGGCGAGGCGTCGGGACCGGCGCCGCCGCCGGGGAGGAAGTGCGAGATGCCGACCACCACGCCGGTGGTGCCGCCGGCCTCGGCCCCGAACACCCGCAGCGGCATGCAGCCGCGGTGGTTCGGCGCGTCGTAGGTTTTCAGCTCGGAGAAGCGACGGACCTGCATCAGAAGCGCTCCCCGGACTCGATGCGATACGTGCCCTTGGGGTCGGCCATCGCGACCAGCCGGATGATGCAGCCGTCGCCGCGTTCCCAGCGCCAAGGGAACATCGCGAAGGTGCAGCGCCGGCCCGTGACCTTGTCGATCTCGCCGCCGACGTTCTCGATGCCGAGAATGCCGTTCTTGAACAGGATGCGATGCACCGGCTCCCACTCCGGGAAATCGTCCTTCCAGTCGCGCCCGCCCGACCACTGCTTGTACTCGGCGGCGAGGTGCGGATGGATCGGCCCGTTGCGGTGCGGGCCGATGGCGGTGGCCAGCGGGTGGTCGTTGGCCTGGGTGTCGTGGCCGACGACCTTCACTTTCTTCTCGACGAACCACTCGCCGGCCGACTTCACGAAGCCCGGCGAGCGGCAGAAATAGTCCTCGCTGTCCTCGTACTTCTCGTGCCAGCCGGTGTTGACGATGACCACGTCGCGCGGACGCACGAGCTTGCCGGCGGCCTTCTCGAGGTCGTCGTAGCCGATCTGCTCCCACTGCTTCTTCGGGATCGAGACGACGATGCCCGAGCCGAAGAAGTGCGGCAGCGGCACCTCGTCCATGAACGGCGTCCCCTCGACCACGTGGGCCGGCGCGTCGATATGGGTGGTGTGGTGCATGCTGGTCGTGATGCGCTGCGACAGCACGCCCGACTTCGCCATGTAGTGGATGCGCTCGATCTGGACGTCCTGGAAGTACGGCCAGTTCGGCTTCTGCAGGCCGAACGGATGGGAGAGGTCGTAGAACTCGAGACCCATCGAGTTCTCCAGATTGCCTTCCAGCGTCACGCCTCGGATCACCGGCATCGCTCGTCTCCTGTGTGAGAGTTTGACATCGTAATGGCCCGCAATGTGAGACGTCTGTACTGTATAGTGGTCAATCTGGTCAACGCACCTCGTCATGCAGCCGTGGCGCGGCAGCTCGCCGCGCGAAGCAGCCGGCCGTCCGAGCGAGGGCCGGGCAGGCATGATCGCGATTGCGGAAGCGCTTGGCAGATGCGGCTTTCGCCGCGCCGCCCGGCGATCGCAGCGCCGGCCCGGACGCGCCTCGATGTACCGACATGCGGAACCGACGTAGCTCTACCTAAGTAGTCGTCCTGGGGATGATCGAGCTGTCTCGACTGGCGGCGGGCGCGTGGGTCGCGGTCTCAAAAACCTGAAAACTGCGCCGAGGCGCAGATTCGTGCGGACACCGACCGGATCTGATCAGATACGGCCGATGCGCCGGCCGAGGCCCCCGAGTCTCTCGGGGATGTCCTGCAATTCGGTACAGCAGAGCATGCCAAAGGGCGGATAGGTGTTCATGCGGAGGGCCCCGCATTGTCAGCTCCACGGACCGCGCGACCCGGTCATGTCGCGCTGCACATGCCGAGAAAGAACAATCTGATAAGAACAATCGAGGGCGTTTCGAACGGCTCGTGGTGCACTGCGGTCGCTGCATCGCAAACAAACTCGGAGGCTCGTCTCGGCCGATCCCGCCTTGCTGAAAAAACCACTATCTGATACGGCCGAACCGTAATGTAGGACACTGCGGAGGCTGGTCCCGGCCCGCAATCCCTTCCGGACCTCCGCTCCGACCGACGAACGACGGACAAACGGAGCTTCCCTTTGGTCAAGAAGATCGCTCTCGAAGAGCATGCTCTCTGCCCGAGCCTCGCCGAGTATTGGCACCCCACCGTGGCGGACGTCCCGGCGGTGGTGCGGGACCGCCTCCTCGATGCGCTGACCGATTTCGGCGACCGCCGGCTCGCGTCGATGGACCGGGCCGGAATCGCCAAGTCGGTGATCGGCATCGCCGGACCCGGCGTGCAGGTGGAGACCGACACGGCCCGCGCCATCGCCAAGGCGAAGGCCTCGAACGACTTTCTGGCGACCGAGGTCGCCAAGCAGCCGAGCCGCTACGCCGGCTTCGCGCATCTACCGCTGCAGGACGCGGCGGCCGCCGCCGACGAGCTGCAGCGCTGCGTCGAGCAACTGAACTTCCGCGGCGCGATGGTGAACGGCCACACGCTCGGCCGTTATCTCGACGATGCCGCCTACGCGCCGTTCTGGGAACGGGCCGCGGCGCTGAACACCTGGATCTATCTCCACCCGGCCGATCCGGTCGCCACCATGCCGTCGCTCGCCGGCACCTACGGACTCAAGCGCGCCACCTGGGAGTGGGGCGTCGAGACCGGCACGCATGCCCTGCGGCTGGTCTTCGGCGGCGTGTTCGACCGTCATCCGGGCGCCCGGCTGATGCTCGGCCATCTCGGCGAGACGCTGCCCTATCTGCTGTGGCGGCTCGACAGCCGCGCGCAGCTGTACGGCGTGAAGCTGCCGCAGCCGCCGTCCTTCTACATCAAGCGCAACATCGCGGTGACGACCTCGGGCATGTGCTCGGCCGAGCCGCTCGCCTGCGCGCTCGCCGCGCTCGGCAACGACCGGGTCTGCTTCGCCTCCGACCATCCGTTCGAGGACGCCGGCGAGGCCGGTCATTTCCTCGATGCGGTGGCGCTGCCCGAGGAGGTCCGCGTCGCGGTCGCCTCCGGCAATGCCGCGACGCTGCTCGGCCTCTCCTGATCGCGCCTCGCACCCAGGATCAAGACCATGCTCAAGAACCCGTGGTGGGTCGTCGTCGGTGCCGTGCTCGGCCTGCTGGTCGGCAACGGTGCCATCATGCACTTCACGTTCGGCGTGCTGCTGAAGCCGATCGGCGAGGAGTTCGGCTGGAGCCGCGGCACCGTGTCGATGGCGATGGTGATCGGTCTCGTCTGCACCGGCCTGATGACGCCGCTGGTCGGCATTCTCGTCGACCGCTACGGCATCCGCCGCGTCGCGCTGCCGTTCATCACCCTGTTCGCCCTGATCGTCGCGGCCGCCTCGCTCACACCCGCCGTGCCGGCTGTGTTCATCGCCATCTACGGTCTGATGGGGCTGGCCGCCGCCGGACAGACGCCGCTGATCTACTCGAAGTCGATCGTCGCGACCTTCGACGACCGGCGCGGCCTCGCTCTCGGTATCGCCATGGCGGGCGTCGGTCTCGGCGTCGCGCTCGTGCCGCAGTTCACCCAGGCGTTGATCGGCGTCGTCGGCTGGCGCGGCGCCTATGTCGGGCTCGGCATCATCACGGTGCTGTTCGCCGTTCCGGCCGTCGCCTTCCTGGTGCGCGAGCCGGATCGCGCGCTCGCCGCCGTCACCGGAGAGGCGCCCAAGGTGCTGCCCGGCCTGACCGGTCGCGAGGCCCTGAAGACGAAGTATTTTTGGCTCCTCGTCGTGCCGTTCTTCGCGCTCGCCATGGCCGCCAACGGCACCATCACGCATGTCGTGCCGCTGCTGACCGACCGCGGCGTCTCCCCGCAGATGGCGACGACGGCGCTGTCGATGGCCGGGCTCTCGCTGATCGCCGGGCGTCTGCTCGCCGGCTGGCTGCTCGACCGCATGTTCGCGCCCTACGTGGCGGTGGTGTTCATCGTGACGCCGCTCATCGGCATCATGCTCCTGATGTCGACCCACGACACGACGATGGCGACGGTCGCCACCATCCTGATGGGGCTCGGCATCGGTGCCGAGGTGGACCTGATCGCCTTCTTCATCTCGCGCTATCTCGGCCTGCGCAGCTTCGGCGAGATCTACGGCTACCTGTTCGCCATCTTCATGCTGGCGAACGGCATCGGCCCCTTCGTCATGGGCGTCAGCTTCGACAAGGCCGGCTCTTACGTCCCGGTGCTCTGGGTGTTCGCCGGCGGGCTCGTACTCGCCGCGGCGCTGATCCTGATGATGGGTCCTTACGTCTATCCGTCCAAGCAGGACCTCGCCCGGCGCAAGCTCGCCGTGCAGGAGGCCTGACGGATCGTCGGAGGGCCGGCCATTCTGCCGGCCCTCCGGTTCACGGCCTCGGGGCGTACCCGGGGCCGTCTCTCCCCCACGTGATCCCGTAACGCACGGCCGGATCGTGATCCGATCGTCGTCTCCGCGCGCCTTTCTTGCGCACGGCGCCGAGCCTGGGTCGCCCCGTGCCGCCATCGCCGGGAACCACGCGGGTCTGTTCTCGCGACCTGGAGTGCAACACGATGACGATCGAGACCGGAACGGCGGCCCGGGCCACACGTGCCGCCACGGGTGGACTGCCCGTCAAATGGCGGGTCCTGATCAGCGGGTTCATGAGCTACGCGTTCGACGCGCTGGACTTCATGATCCTCGCGATGTCGCTGCCCCTGATCATCAAGGAGCTCGACATCACCATGGCGGACGCCGGCCTGCTCGGCACGGCGACGCTGCTCGGTGTCGGCATCTCGTCGGTCGCCATGGGTTGGTTCGCCGACAACTACGGCCGCAAGACGGCCCTGATGGTCGGCATCGCGATCTTCGGCCTGTTCACGGCGGCGATCGGTCTCGCCCAGGGCTATTACTCGATCATGGTGCTGCGCTTCATCGCCGGCCTCGGCCTCGGCGGCATCTGGGGCGTCATCGCCGCCTATATCAGCGAAACCTGGCCGTCACATCAGAGCGGGCGGGCCGCGTCCTTCGTGTTCTCGTCCTGGCCGATCGGCTTCGGCTCGGCGGCGTTGCTCGCCGGCTTCATCCTGCCGCGTTACGGCTGGCGGGTGTTGTTCTTCTGCGGCGCGGTCGCGCTGGTCGCGGTCGCCTACACGTATTTCTTCGTGCCGGAATCGGAAACCTGGAAGAAGGCCAAGGCCGAGCGCGAGGCCGGCGGCGGCGCCAAGGCCTCGGTCGGCATCGGCGAGATCTTCGCGCCCGAGGTGTTGCGCTACACCATCGTCGGCACCCTGTCGGCGAGCTTCGCGCTGATCGCCTACTGGGGCGTCAACACCTGGGTGCCGACCTTCCTGGTCAAGGAGCGCGGCATGGCGATAGGCGACATGTCGATGTTCATCGTCATGCTCAACGTCGGCATGTTCCTCGGCTATCAGCTCTTCGGCTTCCTGGCCGACAAGATCGGCGGTAAGAACGCCCTGATCCTCAACTTCATCGGCGCCACCATCATGGTCCCGATCTACGCCTTCGCCGAGAGCACGACGCTGCTGTTCTGGCTCGGCCCGGTGATGGCGCTGTTCTTCTCCTATGCGGGAATCTTCGGCTCCTACTTCGCCAAGCTCTACCCGCTGCGGATCAGGAGCCTCGGCTCCGGCTTCTGCTTCGACGTCGGCCGCGGCATCTCGGCCTTCGCGCCGTTCCTGCTCGGCCAGATCGCCGCGCATTACAGCCTGGCGGTCGGCATCTCGCTGTGCGGCGCGAGCTTCGCGCTCGCCGGCCTGATGGTGCTGCTGCTGCCGGACACGCGAAAGCGCGCGGTCGAGGACTGAGGGCAGGGCGCCCCGGTTTGACGACGGAAAGGCGAAAGGCCGCTCACCAGCGGCCTTTTTCGTGTGCTTCAGGACGTCATGCCTGGAGGGCGCGGTGTGGTCGCTCAGGCGGCCGCCGCCTCGAGCTGGCTCTCCACCGCGTGCTTGGTGGCGAGCAGGCGCTCGGCGATCGCGGCCTCGTGGTCGACGAAGCGCTGGGCCGGGACCGGCACCGAGATCGCCACGTAGTTGCCGAGCGTGTCGCGCAGCACCACCCCGGCCGCGCATACGCCGACCGTGTGCTCCTCGCGATCGAACGCGACGCCGGAGCGGCGGACGCGCCGCAGGTCCTGCACGAGGCTGTCGAGGCTGGTCAGCGTGTGCGGAGTGCGGGCCGGATAGGAGCGGCCGATGAGCTGCTCGATCGCGTCGTTGCCGAGCTGAGCCAGATAGGCCTTGCCGTTCGCCGTGCAGTAGAGCGGGAACGTCTCGCCGACCGCCGAGACGGTGCGCAGCCGCTGCGAGCCGACCACCTGGTCGATGAACACCATGCCGTCGCGCCTGACGGCGGCGAGGTCGACGGTCTCGCGCAGCTCGTTCGACAGGCGGAGCAGATAGGGGCGGCACAGCGAGACGAAGTCGCTCTGCACCGAGGCGGCGAGCCGCAGCAGCGTCGGCCCGAGTCGCACCCGGCCGTTCGGCGAGGCGGCGATCAGGAGCTTCTCGGCTTCGAGCGCGGCGACGATGCGCTGCACGGTCGAGCGCGCGAGATCGACCCGCTGCGCGATCTGTCCGAGGCTCAGCCCGGCCGGCTGATCCTCCAGGGCGCGCAGAATGGCGGCCGCACGGGTGATGACCTGCACGGGCCCACGTTCGCCGTTCGGAGCGTCCTCGCGGGTCTTCATCGCTGGAAAATCCTGTACGCTCCGGCCGCTTTCCGGGTGGAGCAGTTGGCTCACAATACGGTACAGATAACGATCGTGCAATTTGTGCGCTCGCCGGGCACGCTTGCGTCGATGGAATGGCTTCGCCCCACCGGGCACCACGCGCGTGCCGACCGGAAGGTCGGAGCCGCCGCGCGGTCCAGCCGGTGAATCACGTCTCGGCTGCGGCGATCACGGGTTTCCTGGACTCGCGACCGGGCGCGGGCTCGCCCGCGTCGAGCGTCTGCCCGGCGAGCTCGGCCGTCCTGAGCAGATGGCGGTTGAGGAGGTCGACGGCGGTCTCGGCGTCGCGGGCGAGCGCCGCCTCCATGATGAGGCGGTGCTCGTCGTGCTGTCGGACCTGCCGGGTCGTCGGCTTGACCAGCCGCCGGTAACGGTCGCCGAGGTCGAAGAGCTGCTCGCAATAGCCCAGCAGGAACGACGAGCCGCAAGCGCTGAGCAGGCTCGCGTGAAACTCACGATGCGCGGCGTCGTTCATCTCGGCGCTGCGGGCGGGATCGAGCCCGGGCGCATCGACGGCGACGCGGGCGAGGCGATGATAGGCGAGCACCACGCGCTCCTCCCACGCCGTGTCGCCGCGCGCGATCGACTGACGAAGCCCGAGCTCGTTCAGCCAGCAGCGTGTGACCGTGATCTCCTCCAGCTCCGCCTTGCTGAGCGGCGCGACCGTGAACCCGCACAGATCCGTCTGCCGGGCGAGACCGTCGCGCGACAGCCGGTTCAATGCCTCGCGGATCGGGCTGAAGCCGACGCCGTAGCGTTCGCACAGCTGACGGATGCGGAGCTGGCTGCCGGGCGACAGCGCACCGGCGATGATGTCGCGGCGCAGGCTGCCATAGGTCGCCGAAGCGAGCGTCTCGCCGGCGCGCCGGCTTTTCGGATCGAATTTCCGTCGGGTCATGGGTCGTCTGATCGAGCACGGGATGTCGGCGCGGTCCTGGCGACAGCGCCGACCGGCAGCAAGCGGCATCTTGGAGGCATTCGGCTGCGGCGGCAACACGTCGGCGGGTATGTGCGAACACGCTACGCACTTCAACGGATTGTCGAGCATCGATACGAAAGTATGAAATGTTCGAACATCGAGGACGATTTGAACGCGAGCCTCGCAAGGGCCACAACGATGGCCATCCGCGGTGACGGGCCGAGACCTTCGGCGTCCCTTTCGGGTGTCGAGGCCACGATCCGAACGCCGGCGGGTCTGCTGCCGCCTTTGCTCGCCTGCTCCCCCGCACGACCCAAAGCCCCCGCCTGAGCCCCGACCTCGCACGAGACCCGTGCGGGGCCCGTTCGACGATGTCGTCGCACCGACCAGGACCCTGTCCCGGCCGAACGACGGCGCATGCAATCAAGGGTGGTCGATATGGCCCACTTCCGCGTGGCGGCGCCGAGAACGCTCGACGAAGCGTTCTCGCTGCTGTCCTCCCATGGACACGACGCCAAGCTGGTCGCCGGCGGAACCGATGTGCTGATCCACATCCGGGCCGGAAAGTCCGCACCGAAGCTCCTCGTGCTGCTCTCGCGGATCGGCGAGCTCGACGACGAGATCCGGGTGACCGAGACCGGCATCCGCATCGGCGCGCTGGCGCGGTTGAGCGACGTCGTTCGCCATCCTGTCGTGAGCGCGCGGTTCACCGCGCTCGCCGAGGCCGCCGAGCAGATCGGCTCCGAGCAGATCCGCAATCGCGGCACCGTCTGCGGGAACGTCGGCAACGCCTCGCCGGCCGGCGACACGCTGCCGCCCCTCTACACCTTCGACGCGGTCGTGAATCTCGTCGCGCCGGGCGGCCGCCGGGCCGTGCCGATCGCCGCCTTCGTGCGCGGCCCCGGCAGGACCGATCTCGCGCCCGGCGAGCTGATCGAGAGCATCGACTGCCCGTTCCCGCCGGAGGGCGGGGGGTCGGGCTACATCAAGCTGGCGCGCCGCGCCGGCATCGACATCTCCACGGTCGGCGCCGCCGCGCTGGTGTGCGGTGACACGGTCCGCCTGGCGATGGGCGCCGTCGGCCCGACGCCGATCCGCGCCGGCGCGGCCGAGCTGCTGCTCGGCGCCGGCCTGCGCGACGAGGCGGCCTTCGACCGCGGCATCGCCGCGGCAGCGGCGGCGACTACTCCGATCTCCGACATTCGCGCCTCCCGCGACTATCGCCTGGCCATGGTCCAGGTCCTCGCCCGCGAGGCGATCCGGGTGTCGCAGCAGCGTTCCACGACCAAAGAGCGGGTGCAGGCATGACCGCGGACACGTTCGACATCGGGTTCACCCTGAACGGGCAGGCGAAGACAATCGCGGTGCGCACCGACGCCATGCTGGCCGACGTTCTCAGAAACGACCTCGGCCTGCTCGGCACCAAGATCAGTTGCAACGAGGGCGAATGCGGCGCCTGCACGGTGCTGATCGACGGCCGCGCGGCGAACTCATGCATCGTGCTGGCCGTCGAGGTCGACGGCTGCGATGTCGTGACCATCGAGGGCATCGCGGATGGCGGCACGCTGCATCCGATCCAGGAGGCGTTCATCGCGGAAGGCGCCGTTCACTGCGGCTACTGCACGCCCGGCATGATCCTCTCGACCAAGGCGCTGCTCGATCACGTCCCGGAGCCGGACACGGCGGAGATCCGCAAGGCCCTCGAAGGCAATCTGTGCCGCTGCACCGGCTACAACCGCATCCTGAAGGCCGTCGGCCGCGCGGCGGCGACGCTGCGGGACGTCTCGTCTCGGGCCGCCACGTCGCAGGCCGGGGAGTGACGCCGATGGACATCGTTGGAAAGAGCGTTCTGCGCGCCGACGCCCGCAACAAGGTCACCGGGGCGCACGACTTCGCCATCGACGGACAGGTGTCCGGCATGCTGTGGGCGCGGCTCGTGCGCTCGCCGCTCGGCCACGCCAGCATCCGCGGGATCGATCGCGCCGCGGCGCTCGCCGTGCCCGGCGTCGTCGCCGTGCTGGCCGGCGACGACATCACCGGGCCGATGCCGCTCTATGGATCCGTGATCGCCGACCAGCCGCTGCTGGCCGACGGGGTCTGCCGCTATCACGGCGAGCCCGTCGCGGTGGTGCTCGCCGACACCGACGAGGCGGCGCTCGCCGGCGTGGCGAAGGTCGGGCTCGATCTGGAGGAGCGTCAGGCCGTCACGTCGGTCGCGGCGGCGCTGGCGGCCGACGCGCCGTTGGTGCACCAGGCGACCGGATCGAACGTCCACAAGGAGTACAATTACGCCTGGGGCGACGTCGCCGCGGCGGAACCGGAATGCAGCTTCGTCGTCGAGGACACCTACACGTTCCCGATGATCCATCACTTCGCGCTCGAGCCGTTCTCGGTGATCGCCGCGCCGGACAACGGCGGCGTGATGATCCGCAGCCCGGTCCAGCACCCGTTCCTGCTCCGCCGCGTCGTCGCCGACTGCCTCGGGATGGAGCTGTCGCGCATCCGCGTGGTGGCGACCAGCATCGGCGGTGGCTTCGGCTCGAAGGGCTACGCCAAGTACGAGCCGCTCGCCGCCTATCTGGCGCTGCGGCTCGGGCGCGCCGTCAAGATCACGACGACGCTCGACGAGGCCTTCGTGACGGCCCGGCGCCTCTCCGCGACCGTCCACATGAAGACCGGCTTCGCGGCCGACGGCCGCATCCTCCTTCAGAAGGTCGAGGCCGACTATCTGATGGGCGCCTATGCGGATGCCGGCCCGCGCATCACCCAGAAGGCCGCCTATGTGAGCTGCGGCCCGTATCGCATCCCGAACCTGAAGACGGTCGCGCGCGCCCTCTACTCCAACACGACGCCGAGCACGGCGGCGCGCGGTTTCGGCATGCCGCCCCTGAACTTCGCGCTCGAAACCCAGATGCAGATCGCGGCGAAGCGGCTCGGCATCGACCCGGTGGAGATCCGGCTGCGCAATCTCGTGCGCAAGGGCGAGACGCTCGTGCCCGGCGACATCCCGGCCGACGGCGAGTGGAGCGAAGGCCTGAAACGGTGCGCCGACATGATCGGCTGGAACGATCCGCTGCCGGCCGGCACCGGGCGCGGCATCAGCATCGGGATCAAGAACCCGATCCCCGGCTCGGTCTCCAACGCCGTCGTCAAGCTGCATCCCGACAACAGCCTCACGGTCGCGGTCGGGACCTCCGAGATGGGGCAGGGCGCCTGCACGGTGCTGGCCCAGATCGCCTCGGAGGAGCTCGGCATCCCGATGGAGCGCATCACCATGATCATGGGCGACACCGCCGCGACGCCGTTCGACGTCGCGACGGCGGGCAGCCGCTCGACCGTGACCATGGGGCGTGCCGTCCAGTCGGCCTGCAAGGACGTGATTTCTCAGGTCGAGGCGATGGGGCGGGAGCTCGGCCTGCTCGACGCCGACGAGCCGCTCGCGGTCCGTCGTGGGGTCGTGTCGGACGGTCGGAACAGCCTGTCACTCAACGATATCTTCACCCGCTACTTCTCCAAGACGCAGGGCGAGGTGGTCGGGCGCGGCATCTATCGCGGCCAGGTCGTCGCCGGCCATCCGCTCGGTGGGCTCTCCGACTTCTGGGAGGTCATCTTCATCGCCGTGAAGGCCAAGGTGGATCCGGCGACCGGCAGGGTCTCGATCCTGAAGATGATCAACGTCAGCGACATCGGCAAGGCGATCAACCCGCTGCACTGCAAGTCGCAGGAGGAGGGCGGCGCGATGATGGGCCTCGGCCACGCCCTGATGGAGCAGATGCTCTACGACGAACGCGGACGCCTGAGAAACGGCAGCCCGCTCGATTATCGCATCCCGACCACGATGGACATCCCGTGGGAGATGGACAGCTCGCTGGTCGAGAATCAGGACGGCGCCGGGCCGTTCGGTGCCAAAGGCATCGGCGAGAGCGGCGCCATCACGGCGGCGGCGGCGATCGCCGCCGCCGTCGGCGACGCGACCGGCGTCGTCTTCAAGGAGCTTCCGATCACCTCGGAACGGGTCTGGGCAGCCCTGTCGGCTGCCGAAGCGTAGTGCATCGCTCCAGGCGAGCGATGGGGAACGAGAGAGACGTCGCGATACGAGCTTCACTCCGGGACGACAGGAGTTTTCAACATGAGCATACAGCCTCTCGATCACGTGCCGGCGACCACCGCCGCGCCGACGGCGGCACCCTCGCGTGACGCCAGCTTCGCCGAGATCTTCGCCTCTTTCCGCGAAGCCTTCTCCAGCAAGGGCCTCCTGCTGATGGGCCTGTTCGCGGCGTGGCTGTTCGACGCCATGGACGCGACCATCTACGCCTATGCGGTCCCGTCGATCATCAAGGACCTCAACGTCACGATGGCGGAAGCCTTCAGCGTGGTGTCGGTGTTTCTCGCCTCCACGGCGATCGGCGGCATCGTGATCGCCAGCATCGGCGACAAGATCGGCCGCAAGCCGACCGTGCTGCTGTCGGTCGCCCTCTACGGCATCTTCAACTTCATGTGCGGCACCGCCGAATCGATCACCGAGCTCAGCATCTATCGCGGGCTGGTCGGCTTCGGCCTCGGCGGCCTGTGGCCCGCCGCCATGGCGCTGGTGTCGGAGATCTGGCCCGCCAAGAGCCGTGGCATGGCGGTCGGCGTCCTGCAGACCGGGTGGACGTTCGGCCTGCTCACCGCGGCGCTGTTCGCCTTCACGATCATCCCGTCCTACGGCTGGCGCTGGATGTTCTACGCGACCGTGGCGCCCGTGATCCTCACCTTCTTCCTGGTACTGTTCTTCGTCAAGGAATCGCCGGTCTGGCAGGCCAAGCGCCAGGAGCAGAAGACGCGGCCCGTCGCGTCGGCCGGAGGCATCACGATCCTGCAGCTCTTCAACCGGGCGAACCGGCGCAACACGTTGCTCGGGCTCGGTGTCTCGATCTTCGGCATGTACGGCTGGTGGACTTTGTTCACCTTCCTCCCGACCTATATCGACAAGACCCTGAACGTCGGCATCACCAAGGGCGCCGAGTTCATGATTTGGACCAGCATCGGGGCGTTCTTCGGCTACCTGCTGTTCGGCGCCTTCGCCGACCGTGTCGGGCGCCGGCCGACCTTCGCCGTGTTCTTCGTCGCGATGGGCATCATGATCACGGTGTTCATCTACACGGTGACTTCGACGGGTCTCACCTATCTGCCGTTCGTCGGCATCGCGCTCGGCTTCTTCACCGGCTACTACAGCGGCTATGGCGCGCTGTTCTCCGAGCTGTATTCGACCGAGGTGCGCGCGACCGGAGCGGGCTTCCTCTACAACGGCGGCCGCGCCGCCGTGTTCGTCGGCCCGATGATCATCACCTATCTGATCCCGAAAGTCGGCTTCAGCCTGGCGATCAACTCCGCCGCGCTCGCCTTCGTGGTGGCGGCCGTGTTCGTCCTGCTGATGAAGGAGACGAAGGGCATCGAGATCGCCACGCTCGACAAGCGGTCCTGATCTTCGGCGCCGCATCCCGGCGCCGCCGGGCGCGACACGACATCCGGCTCGCCCGCTCTCCTCCCGGATCGGGCGAGCCGGGTTCGACCACGGTCGGACAACCATAGTCAGACGACCGCAGACAGACGACTCCCGCGCACGAGACTGCACGACGGGAGACAGGCGCGCCTGGACGGACGACGTCGTTCGCTCATCGACTGACTGCGCGCGAAAGAACAAGGAACGTGACGATGACCGTATCCCACATCCGCGACAACGAGTGGTGGGTCTCCCCCTACAACAACGCCGCCGACGTCGTCGCGGCCCGGCAGCTCCCGGCCAAGGTCGAGATTCACGACGCGACGCTGCGCGACGGCGAGCAGACGCCCGGCATCGTCATGGACGTCGCCGACAAGGTGGCGATCGCCGAGAAGCTCGCCGAGGTCGGGGTCGAGCGCATCGAGGCCGGCATGCCGGCGGTCTCCGAGATGGACTTCACGGCCATCAAGGAAATCTCGAGGCTCGGCCTGAAATCGAAGATCTTCTCGTTCGCGCGCGCCGTCACGGTCGACATCGACAAGGCGCTCGACTGCGGCTGCCACGGCGTGATCATCGAGATCCCGATCGGCTATCCGAAGCTCAAGTACCAGTTCAAGTGGACCTGGGAAGACGTGCTGCGGAAGAGCATCGAGGTCGTCAACTACGCCAAGAAGCGCGGCCTCTACGCCGTCTACTTCCCCTACGACACGACGCGGGCACGCCCCGAGGATCTGGAGAACCTGCTCACCCGCCTGATGCAGGAGGCGCCGCCCGACTCGATCGGCATCGTCGACACCATGGGTTGCGCGCTGCCCGAGGCGATCAAATACATGGTGCGCCGGGTGAAGGCGCTCACCAACCTGCCCGTGGAGGTGCACACCCACAACGACTTCGGCATGGCGGTGGCGACGGAGCTCGCCGGCGTCGAGGCCGGCGCGTCGTGCATCCACTCCTGCGCCAACGGGCTCGGCGAGCGCACCGGCAACGCCGCGCTGGAAGAGCTGATGGTCGCGCTGCACGTGCTGTACGGCTACGACAAGCAATACAAGCTGGACAAGCTGCCGGAGCTCGGCGCGCTGGTCAGCCGCATCACCGGGGTGCCGATCGCCGCCAACAAGCCGATCCTCGGCTCCAAGAATTTTACCCGCGAATCCGGGATCGGGGTGGACCTCGTCGTGAAGGAGCCGCTCGCGATGTTCGGCACGCATCCGGCGCTGACCGGCCGGGCCGGCGACGTGGTGCTCGGCAAGAAGAGCGGCAAGGCGTCGATCACCTACACGCTGGAGCGCCTCGGCTTGGCGGTCCCGGACGACGCGCTGGTCGGTGAGATGCTTCGCCAAGTGAAGGACAAGGGCATCGCCAAGCGCGGGCTCGTCACCGACGAGGAGTTCCAGGAGATCGCCGAGAGCGTGCTGCCGAAGGTCTCGACCAAGGTCAACGGCAAGGACCCGACCGCCCCGCAGCCGCGCCTCTACGTTTCCAAGGCGCTTTGACGCGGCCGCTCGATCTGCTCCGACGTTTCTCAGGCAAGGAATCGCCATCATGTCCGCCGAGCTCGACTTCGTCGCGCGCAACACGCGCGTCACCCGTCTCGACACTGCGTTCCGCTGGCCGGGCGGCCGGCACGTCGCCGTCATCCTCAACCTCGCCTACGAGGCGTGGTCAGACGGCAAGGCGCCCGGCGTCGGCCCGATGGGCAACCCGCTGCCGGCCGGCGCGTTCGACACCAACGCGCTCTCGTGGGGCCATTACGGCGTCGCCCGGGGCATCGACCGCCTGCTGCGCAATCTCGGCCGCCACAAGGCCCGCGCCAGCGTGATGACGTCCGGCGTGCTCGCCGAGCGCACCCCCGCCGTGCTCGAGCGCATGGTGGAGGAGGGCCACGAGATCGTCGCCCATGCCTGGGCCCAGGACGTGATCCCGGCGACCCTGACGCTCGAGCAGGCGAAGGCCGACATCGACAAGACCACCCAGGCGATCGAGAGCGTCTCCGGCAAGCGCCCGGTCGGCTGGATCAGCCCGCGCGGCACGCCCTCGCGCGACGGCTCGCGCCTTTTGATCGAGGCCGGCTATCTGTGGCAGGGCGACGTGTTCGACGACGAGCGGCCTTATGTTCAAACCTGCGAGAACGGCCGCATCGTCGCGATCCCGCTCACCATGGAGATCAACGATCTCCCGCACGCCATGCGATTCGGCCGCTCGCCGCGCGACTATGTCACCATGTTCGACGACCTGCTCGCGAATGTACTGGCGAGCGAGGACCAGGCGGTGGTGATCGACGTCACGGCACATTGTCACGTCTTCGGCCGTCCGTCGGGCGCCTGGGCCTACGAGGCGATCGTCAAGACCGTGACGGAGCGCGACGACGTCTATGTCGCCACCCGCGCCGAGATCGCCGATCACGTGCTGACATCCGCGGGGCAGGGCACGGCGGGTCGCGCACCCGCCTGTTGCGGCGGCCAGGCGAGGGCGTCATGAACGGGGCGTTCCTGAGCGAGATGCTCGAGCAGATCGCGGAGCGCGGCCGCGTGTTGATCGGTGCGACGCGGACGGGGGATCGGATCGCGGTCGACGCCCTCGTCGAGTGCTGCGAGGAGCTTCTGTCGCTCCGGGGCGAGGTGTCGGGTGTGGCGCTCGCGCGTGACATTCTCGCCTCCTACGAGGCCTTGCCACAGGAGCAGCGCGCGGCATTCTTCCGGTCGCTGATGACGCAGTTCGATGTCGCGGTCGAGCCGTTGCGTTCGGCCGTCGCAAACTGGAGCGGAGCGCCGAGCGCGAAAACCTCGGCGATCCTCTATTCGGTCGCCGAGCCGCGGCGGCAGGAGCTGTTCCGGCGGCTCAACCTCGCGCCGGGCGCGACCGGAAGCCTGGTGACCATGCGGTCTCATCTGCTCGACGCGATCCGGGCCGACCCGTCGCTCGCGCCGCTCGATGCCGACTTCCAGCACCTGCTCTCGTCCTGGTTCAACCGCGGCTTTCTGGTGCTGCGTCGGATCACCTGGTCGACGCCGGCCAACATCCTCGACAAGATCATCCATTACGAGGCCGTTCACGAGATCGGCTCCTGGACGGACCTGCGCGCCCGTCTCGATCCGCCCGATCGTCGCTGTTACGCCTTCTTCCATCCGGCGCTCGCCGACGAGCCGCTCATCTTCGTGCAGGTGGCGTTGACCCGCGAGGTGCCGGGCGCCATCGCTCCGATTCTCGCCGCCGCGCGCGGGCCGGTCGACGTCGAGCGGGCGACGACGGCCGTCTTCTACTCGATCACCAACTGCCAGCGCGGCCTCGCCGGCGTGTCCTTCGGCAGCTTCCTGATCAAGCAGGTGGTCGCCGCGCTGGCGCGGGAGCTTCCGCAGATTCGCGAGTTCGTGACATTGTCGCCGGTGCCGGGTTTTGCCGGCTGGCTCGGGCGCGAGCTCGCCGCCGACGGATCGTCGGCCAGCGGGTCGTCGGTGTTGGGCGAGTCGGACCGCGCCGTGCTCGCCGGCCTCGGGCGGCCCGACTGGCATGCCGACCAGGCCACCGCAGAGAGCCTTCGGCCGCCGCTTCTTCGCGCGGCGGCGACCTACTTCCTGAAGGCGCGGTCGACGGTGGGCGCGGCGCTCGATCCGGTCGCACGCTTCCATCTCGGCAACGGCGCGCGCCTCGACCGGATCAACTGGCTCGCCGACACGACGCGGAAGGGACTGCGCCAGTCGCATGGGCTGATGGTGAACTACCGCTACGATCTCGACGCGATCGAGAAGAACCACGAGGCGTATGCGGAGCGCGGCGAGATCGTCGCCTCCCGCGCAGTTCACCGGCTCGCCGCACGGGAACTCGAGCTTCCCGTCGTCGGCAAGCTCAAGCGGTAGAGCGGACGCCCGCGGCCCCGATGCTCAAGCGGCCGCCGACGTCTCCGGCGCAGCGGCCGCGGCGTCGTCGGCGGTCGGCTTGTGGGTCACTTTCGCGATCGCCTGCTGGACCCGACTCACGACCTTGTTGAGGTCGTCGATCAGCTCCCGCAACTCGACGTCGGCCTCGTGAAACTTCGAATCCTGCTCGTCCATGCTCTGCACTCGTCGGGCGTCCTCGCGGACGGAACCTGATCTGCAAGGTGGGACGAGAGGGTTAACAGTTTCCGAACACGGCGCTCGAAGTTCGAGGACGAGTTCAGGCGAGTAGCCCTCGGTTGCTGCGAAGCGAGGCGTTCAACTCTTCGGAGACGATCGCACCGGGTCCGCGCGATCGGGATCTCCGGCCGCGAGCGTCAGGGCTGCGGCTCGATGGCGGCGCGGGTCAGGCGCTCCAGGAAATCGAGCAGTGCCGCCGTCGCGGCGACCGCCGCTGGCGGGTCCCGATCGGCGATCGCGATCACCACGGCGGCATGCTTCTCGGCGACGTCCCGGAAGGCGTCGGCATCCTCCACGTAGGAGAACCAGAACCGCCGCGACAGTGCGTTCACGCCGGCGAGCATCGATTCGATGACGCTGTTGCGGGTGGCTGCCGCCTTGATGCCGTGGATCGCCCGGTTGGCGGCGAGGAAGCGGTCCCGGTCGCGGGTCTTCGCGGCGTCGCGAATCTCGTCGGCGAGGCGCCGCATCTCCTTGCGCTCGGCGTCGGTCGCCCGCAGCGCCGCCTGGGTGGCGACCAGCGTGTCCAGCGCGCGGCGCACCTCCAGAAGCTCCAGCTGCCGGCGGACGTCGACCGGGGAGACCAGCACGCCGCGGCGGGGGTGGATCTCGACGAAGCCCTCGAGCCGGAGGCGCTGCAGCGCCTCGCGGATCGGAGTGCGGCCACAGCCGAGCTCATCCGACAGCCGGTTCTCCGAGATCATCGAGCCCGGCGGCAGCTCCCGGCGGACGATCATGTCCTCGATCCGGCGATAGGCCGTCTCGGCGAGGCTGTCGGTGCTGGTGGGCAGGGTCATGTCCGGGGCAATCGCTTTCGGTTGCCTCGATCATAGAGGTTGACCGCCTCGTCGCCAACTGATATGTCAGTTGCCGACAAGAAGGCCGCACCCCCAGGAAAGCGCCGCCTCGTGGAAACGCACCCGATCGATCGCAGGGCCGAAGAGCGGCTCGACACCGACGTGCTCGTCGTCGGCGGCGGCGCGGCCGGTGTCGCGGCCGCCGTCACGGCGGCGCGCCGCGGGCTCGCCGTGACGCTGGTCGAGCGCTACGGGTTCTGCGGCGGTGGCGCCGTCGCCGGCCTGTCCGGCACGGTCTGCGGCCTCTACGCCGCGACCGAGCGACCGGGCGCCGCGCCCGAGACGGTGGTCCACGGTTTCGCGGCCGAGTTCGTCGCCCGGCTCGCCGCCGTCGGCGGACTGACGCCGCCGCTGCGTTACGGCAAGACCTTCACGCGCGTGCACGATCCGCTGAAGTGGCGGGAGACGGCCGACGCGCTCCTGACCGAGGCCGGCGTACGGGTGATCTTCCACGCGGTCGCGATCGGCGTGTTGGCCGAGGGCGGCGAGGCGATCGAGGGCGTCGTCCTGTGGACCAAGCAGGGCCGCGTCTCGGTCCGGGCGCGCGTCACCATCGATGCGTCCGGCGATGCCGACCTGATCGCCATGGCGGGGCTGCCGAGCGTCGTCGGCGACCACGGCCGGGTGCAGAACCCGACCATGATCTTCCGCCTCGCCGGCGTCGACACCGAAGCATTTCTCGCCGCCTACGGGCCCGATACGATCATGCCGCCGGTCGTCGCGCAGGCGATCGAGGCGGCCCGCGCGTCCGGGCGCTACGACCTGCCGCGCAGCAAGATCTGGCTGTTCACGACGCCGCGCCCCGGCGAGCTCCTGTGCAACTGCACCCGGGTGGTCGGCCTTGACGGCCGCGAGCTGAACACGCTGTTCTGGCGCGACTTCACCGAGGCAGAGCAGGAAGGCCGCCGTCAGGTCCGCGCCTACGCCGCGTTCTTCCGCGAGACGCTCGCGGGTTGCGCCGACGCCGTCGTCGATGACACCGGCGTTCAGGTCGGCGTTCGGCAGACCCGCCAGATCGAGGGTGTCGTCCGGCTCGCCAATGCCGACGTGGTGTCGGGCGCGAAATTCTCCGATGGGATCGCGCGCTCGCCCTGGCCGATCGAGTTGCATGCGGGCGACAAGCCCAAGGTCGCGTGGATTCTCGACGACTTCTACGAGGTGCCCTACGGCTGCTTCGTCCCGGTGCGGGGCGAGAACCTGCTCGCCGCCGGGCGCTGCCTGTCGGCCGAGCACGAGGCGGTCGCCTCCGCCCGCGTCACGGCGCAGTGCTTCGCCTACGGCCACGCGATCGGCCACGCCGCCGCGATCGCCGTTCAGGACCGCGTCGCGCCGCGCGCCATCGCCGGGCGCGATCTGCGTCTCGTTCTCGACCGCGACGGCGCCGGCCTCGATCGGAGCGCGTCATGATCACCGTGACCCGTGACGGCGCCGTCCTGCGGCTGATGCTCGACCGCCCGGCGCGCCGCAACGCGCTCGGCACGGAAGGGGGGCGCGCCCTCGACGCGGCGCTGGTCGCCGCCGATCGCGACGAGACCGTGAAGGCGATCGTGCTCGCCGGCGCACCGCCCGCCTTCTGCGCCGGCAGCGACCTGAAGGAGCTCGGCGGCCTCTCGATCCCGGCGATGTGCGACCACGAGGCGATCACGGCCGCGGTGGCGCGCCGCATCGCGCTCCTCGCGAAGCCGGTCGTCTGCGCCGTCGAAGGCTACGCCCTCGGCGGCGGCTTCATTCTGGCGGTGTCGTGCGACGTCGTCGTCACGGCCGCCGACGCGACCTGGCGGCTGCCCGAGGTGGCGAACGGCTGGCTGCCGCCCTGGGGCCTGCAGGCGCTGATCGCGCGCGTCGGGCCGGTGCGGGCCCGCATGCTGGTGTGGGGCGCCGAGCCGATCGACGGCCGCGAGGCGCATCGCCTCGGCGTCGCCGACCTCTTGGCGCCGGAGGGCGGGGCGCTCGCGCGCGCCACGGCTTACGCGACCGCGCTCGCCGCGTTGCCGGCCGAGGCCGTCACGAGCGCCAAGCGCTTCTTCGAGCCGCTCGCGGCGCACGATGCCGAGCGGCTCGACGCCGCCGCCTCGCGTGCCTTCGCGCAAGACTGCCGGGGGCCGGCCGCCGCCGCGACCCTGGCGCGATTCACGGTGAAAGCATGAGGAAGATCGTCGATGCGGCCACGGCCGTCGCGGGCATTCCGGACCGGGCGACGGTCGCCTCGGTCGGGGTGATCGGCTGGATCACGCCGGATGCCGTCCTCGCCGCGCTCGGCGATCGTTTCGGCCGCACCGGCGCGCCGCGCGATCTCACCTTCTACTTCCCGTGCGGGACCGGCGATGCGCAGGGCATCAAAGGCATGGATCACGTCGCCCGCGAAGGCCTGATGAAGCGCATCGTCTCGGGCTCCTACATCAACCCGGTCGATCCGGTCACGGGCCGGCGTCCCGAGCTGATGCGGCTCGTGCGCGAGAACAAGGTCGAGGCCTATTCCTGGCCGCTCGGCGCCTCGATGCAGTGGCTGCGCGAGGTCGCCCGCAAGAGCCCCGGCTATCTCACGAAGGTCGGACTCGGCACCTATGTGGACCCGCTGCACGGCGGCGGCCGCTTCACGGCGCGGGCCGAGCAGGATCTGATCCGCCGCGTCGCAATCGACGGCGAGGACTACCTGTTCTATCCGACCTGGCCGATCGACGTCGCGATCGTGCGGGCCGCCTCGGCCGACGCCGACGGCAACCTGTCCTGGGAGGACGAGGCGCTCGTGTCGTCGAGCATGGCGCTGGTGCTCGCCGCCAAGGCCTCCGGCGGCCGGGTGATCGCGCAGGTGCGCCGCATCGTCGACCGCGACGCGCGCGCGGCCACCGCGGTGCGGATCCCCGGCATGTTCGTCGATGCGGTCGTCGTCGCGCCCGACATGATGATGACCACCGGCACGCCGTACGATCCGGCCTATCTGTCGTCGCCGCGCATGCCGCTCGACCGGCTGCCGCGTCCCGCGATGGGGCCGGACAAGGTCATCGCCCGCCGCGCCGCCCGCGAGGTGCGCCGCCGCGAGCTCTCGATCTTCGGCTTCGGCGCCGCCGCCGACATTCCGCTGGTGATGGCGGAGCAGGGCGCCTTCGACCACGGTGGCCTCGCCGACTGGTGGTTCACCACCGAGCACGGCTCCTACGGCGGTGTCGTCATGTCGGACTGGCAGTTCTCGGCGAACGTCAATCCCGACGCCATCATGGACGGCGTGACGCAGTTCGACGCGATCGACGGCGGCCTGTGCCGGTTCGCGGCGCTCGCCTTCGCCCAATTCGATGCCGAAGGCGTCGTCAACGTCTCGCGCTTCGGCGCCGCCAATCCGGGCGCCGGCGGCTTCATCGACATCGCCGAGAATGCCAGGCGGCTGGTGTTCACCGGCACCTTCACGACCGGCGGGTTCGACTGCACCTGCGGCGACGGCCGCCTGCGCATCGAGCGCGACGGAAAGATCTCGAAATTCGTGAAGACGGCCGAGAGCATCACCTACCGGGTGCTCGACGGGGTGCGCGACAAGGGCCAGACTGCCCTGGTCGTCACCGAGCGCGCCGTGTTCGAGGTCTCGCGCGACGGACTGGTGCTGACCGAGGTCGCGCCGGGCGTCGACGTGCGGGCCGACGTGCTCGGCCGCATGGACTACGCTCCCGTCGCCATCGCCGATCCGCTGCCCCTCATGGACAAGGCCTTGTTCGAGGCCTCCGCCGCCCCGCTGGCGCTTGCCGGGTGAGAGTGCTCCGATGCCCCGTCACTGGACCGACCTTCCCACTCCGCTTCTCGACCGCCTGCGCGCCGGTACGGTGCTGCCGGCGCATCCGCTCGCGCTCGACGAGCAGCGCCGGCTCGACCCGATCCGGCAGCGGGCGCTGACCCGCTACTATCTCGATGCCGGCGCCGGCGGCGTCGCGGTCGGCGTCCACACCACCCAGTTCGCGATCCGCGAGGCCGGTCTCTACGCGCCGGTGCTGCGGCTCGCCGCCGAGACCTGCGCGGCATGGTCCGACACGCCGCGCCTGCTGGTCGCCGGCGTCACCGGTCGCACCGAGCAGGCGGTGCGCGAGGCCGAGACGGCGCGCGACCTCGGCTATCACGCGGCGCTCCTCAACGTCGCGGCGTTCCGCGGTGCCGGCGAGGCCGAGATCCTCGATCACTGCCGCCGCGTCGCGAAGGAGATTCCGGTGATCGGCTTCGCGTTGCTGCCGGCGGTCGGCGGCATGCATCTGAGCTACGGCTTCTGGCGCGCCTTCGCGGCGATCGACAACGTCGTCGCGATCAAGATGGCGCCGTTCGATCGTTACCGCACGGTCGAGATCGTGCGCGCCGTGGTCGACGCCGGTGTCGCCGACCGCGTCACGCTCTACACCGGCAACGACGATCACGTGGTGCTCGATCTCGTCGTGCCCTTCGTGGTCCGCGCGGCCGACAGCACGGGCGAGACGCGGGTGCGGATCCGTGGCGGTCTGCTCGGGCACTGGAGCGTGTGGACCCGCAAGGCCGTCGAGCTGCTCGACCGCATCCATGCTCTGCCCGACGGCGCCGACGTGCCGGCCGATCTGCTCGCACTCGACTCGATCGTCACCGACTGCAACGCCGCGATCTACGACGCGGCGAACAATCTCGCCGGCTGCATCCCGGGCTGCCTCGCGGTGCTGCAGCGGCAAGGACTGTTGCGCGGGACGTGGTGCCTGAACCCGGCCGAGACGGCGAGCCCCGGGCAGGCCGAGGAGATCGCGCGCGTCTACGCGCAATACCCCGAGATGAACGACGACGCCTTCGCGCAGGCCAATCTCGCACGCTGGCTGTCGGAGCAGGGCAAGGCGATTCCGCTCGCGGCGTGAGCGACGAAATGATGGAGCACCCGATGCTGAAGAGCGAGCCCACCCAGCTCTTGACCGGGCCGGAGATGTTTCCGGAGGTCTTCCGCGACACCGATCATCTGGAAGACTTCATGTCGATGCCGACCCTCGCGGTCGTCGAGGATCTGGCGAGCCTCGACGGCGACGTCGCGGTGCTGGGCGTCGGCGGCAAGGTCGGTGTCTGCCTCGCCCGCATGATCAAGCGCGCCGCACCCGACAAGCGCGTGATCGGTGTCTCGCGCTTCTCGGAGGAGGGGCTCGAGGCGCATCTGCAGGCGTGGGGGATCGAGACGATCCGCTGCGACCTGCTCGACGAGGCGGCCGTGAACGCGCTGCCGAAGGTCGCCAACGTGATCTACATGGCCGGGATGAAGTTCGACTACAAGGGTCGCGAGGATCTGTTGTGGGCGATGAACACCATCGCGCCCGGCATCGTCGCCAAGTCCTTCGCCGGCAGCCGGATCGTCGCCTTCTCGACCATCCACGTCTATCCGTGGTCGAACCCGCTGCACGGCGGCACCGGCGAGGATACGCCGCCCTTCGCGCGGCCGGGCGAGTACGCGAACTCGGTGGTCGGCCGCGAGCGGACCTTCCAGTACTACTCGCGCCGGCTCGGCACGCCGGGCCGCATCGCTCGCCTCGTCTACGCGATCGACATGCGGTACGGCGTCCTGCAGGAGATCGCCTCCTGGGTGCTGTCCGGGACGCCGGTGCCGCTCGCCACCGGCCACGTCAACATCATCTGGCAGGGCGACGCGACGGCCCAGATCATCCGCCTGCTGCGCCACTGCGAGGTGCCGTCGTCGCCGATCAACATTGGCGGCCCGGAGACCGTCAGCGTGCGCCGCGTCGCGCAGATTTTCGGCGAGATCTTCGGCATCGCGCCGGTGTTCGAGGGCGAGGAGAAATCCGACTGCCTGCTGGTCGACTGCGCCGCGGCCGCCGATCTGCTCGGCAACCCGGTCGTGCCGGTCCGCACGCAGGTGCGCTGGGTCGCCGACTGGGTGAAGAGCGGCAAGCCCGTCTACGACAAGCCGAGCAAGTTCCAGGTCCGCTCCGGAGTCTTCTGAGTCCCGTCGCGGTCTCGCGACGACCCCCGTGACATCCCGTGCCGCCGGCGTGCCGGCGGCTCTCGACGGCGTCGGGCTCCGGCGCCGAACGATGAAGCACGGCTGCGACCGACCGCCGGCGCGGACGTGACGAAAGCGCTGCTGGCGCGCGAACGGCGGTCGCGGAGGACGCTATGTCGTCGGAAGTGTTGCACGGTCAGACTTTCGCCCCGGCGGCGGCGCCGGCGAGCGCCGTCACGGCGGCCGGGATCGCGAGCCGCATCGAGCGGCTGCCGATCTGCGCCTGGCACGTCAAGGTGCGTCTCGTCATCGGCGTCGCCACCTTCTTCGATGCCTTCGACGCGCTGACGATCGCCCAGGTGCTGCCGGTGCTGGCGCCGATGTGGAAGCTCACCGGCGCGCAGATCGGCTTCCTGATCTCGGTCGGCTACCTCGGCCAATTGTTGGGCGCTCTGTTCTTCGGCTGGCTCGCCGAGCGGATCGGGCGGGTGCGGGCGATCGCGCTGTGCGTCGCCACCTTCGGCCTGATGAGCATCGCCTGCGCGTTCTCCTGGAACTACGAGTCGCTCCTGGTGTTCCGCACCATCCAGGGCTTCGGGCTCGGCGGCGAGGTGCCGATCGCGGCCGTCTACATCAGCGAGATCACCCGGGCGAAGGGGCGCGGCCGCTTCGTGCTGCTCTACGAGCTGATCTTCTCGGTCGGCGTCGTCGCGGCCGGCGTGCTCGGCTACTGGCTGGTGCCCTCGCTCGGCTGGCAAGCGATGTTCGTCCTCGGTGCGGCGCCGCTGGTGCTGATCTGGTTCCTGCTGCGTCACGTCCCTGAGTCGCCGCGCTGGCTCGCCAGTCGCGGCCGTCTGGACGAAGCCGACCGGACGCTCGTCGGCATCGAGGAGGCGACCCGCGCCGCCACCGGAGAGCCGCTGCCGCAGCCGGCCCCGACCGCGACCGCCGCACCGGCGATCGCCGCGTCGTGGCGCGACCTGTTCGGTCCGAACTATCTGCGTCGCACCATCGTCGTGTGGTTCATCTGGTTCGGCAGCTACATCGTCTATTACGGCATCGGCACCTGGCTGCCGACGCTCTACCGCACGGTCTTCCATCTGCCGCTCGAGCAGTCGCTGCGCTACGGCCTGATCAGCAACGCGATCGGCTTCGTCGGGGCGACGCTGTGCGCGCTGACCATCGATCACGTCGGTCGCCGCGCCTGGTTCGCGCTGGCGCTCGCCGGCTCGGCCGTGTTCCTCGGCATCCTGTGGATCAACGGCGCCACCACGCCGCAGGACGTGCTGATCTACGGCAGCGGCGCCTATTTCTTCGCGACCTCGGCGGCGATCGGCGTCTATCTCTACACGCCGGAACTCTATCCGACCCGGGTGCGGGCGATCGGCGTGAGCACCGCGACCGCCTGGCTCCGTCTCGCCTCGATGGCCGGACCGACCATCGTCGGCACGATGATCGGCTACGGGCTCGGCTCGGTGTTCCTCACCTTCGGCGTCGTCGCCCTGTTCGCCGCCGTCGTGGTCGCGCTGTTCGCGATCGAGACCAAGGGCCGCGTGCTCGAGGAGGTGTCGCCGTGAGGCGGCGCCACCAGCCGAGGATCGAACCATGCGCATCCAACCTGTGCTTCTCGCCAGCCCCGTCTATTATCCGGCCGATCTGTTCACGTCGGTGGCGGCGGCGCTGACCGAGCAGATCCGCAAGATCGTGCCGGCCGAAGTCGACATCGCCTCGCCGGTCCATCTCACCGACCAGGGCGCCGTCGAGCGCCATCTCGCCGCCGGCAGCGATGGCGTGCCCCTGCTGGTGGCGCTCTCGGGCGCCGTCCAGCCGTGGCTCCTGTCGATCGCCAAGGCGGTGCCGCGGTCGCTGCTGTGGTGGCCGTTCCCGGGCGGCGGCCTGTTCGACGCGGCGGGCGAGCAGGTCGCCCGCACGCTCGCCTCGCACAACGCCATGCCGGCCGTGATGGACTGCTGGGCGCATCTGCGCAATCGCGGCGTCCGGGTCGAGCGTGTCTTCGACGCCGCGTCCTTCGCGAGAACCTGCGGGGCGGCCGCGGCGATCGACCGGCTCCGCGCGACCCGGCTCCTGATCATCGGCTACACCCAGAGCTGGGTGGTGTCGGCGAGCGTCGACGAGCGCCGCATCGAGGATCGCCTCGGCATCCGCTGCGTCCATCTCGGCCTCGAGGAGCTGTTCGCCGCCTACGAGGCCGTGCCGGCCGGTCCCGAGGTGTCGGCCTTCGCGGCCGAGTATCTCGGCGCCGCAGCGGCCTGCGTCGAGCCGCGCCGCCAGCACGTCGAGGACGCCTACCGGCTGTTCGTCGCGATGAAGACGCTGATGGAACGGCACGCCTGCAACGCCGTGACGATCTCGTGCTTCTCGCTGGTGCGCCAGCTCCGGGTCACGTCGTGCCTCGCGCTGTCGCTGCTCAACGACACGCCCGGCATGGTCGCGGCCTGCGAGGGCGATCTCGACGCCGCCGTCTCGATGATCGTCGGCAAGGCCGTCACCGGCCTGCCGGTGTTCATGGGCAATCCGGTCTACTATCCGGACGACCGGCTCGACCTCGTCCACTGCACGGCACCGCGCCGGCTCGCTGGCGGGCCGACGACCTACACGGTGCGGTCGCACCACGAGACCGGCGAGAGCGTCGCCCAGCGGATCGAGGTGGCGTCGCCGTGCCGCGCCACCATCTTCCGCATCGGCAACGAGTTCAGCGAGGCGACCGTGTTTCCGGCCGAGCTGATCGGCAATCCCGACGAGGACACCTGCCGGACCCAGTTCCGCTTCAAGATCGATTCGAGCGAGAAGCGGATCGACCAGTCGCTCGGCTGCCACCACATGGTCGTCTTCGCCGACTGCGTCGACGAGCTGAAGGCCGTGTTCGAACGGCACCTCGGCCTGCACGTGCGCCAGGCCGCTTAGCGCTGACGACACCGGGGGCGTTCTCGACGGCGGCGGACAAGGGCCGCATGCCGGAGCGCCCTCGAGGACGTCGATGCGCCCTCGTTAAGCACTTCCTAACCATAACCGTGGTGTTCTCTCGGCCGGGGAGAACGTGCTGGGGGAATGTCGCGGTGGCCACGCTCGACACTGTTTCGCTCGACATCGCGGTGGTGCTCGGCTCGACCGTGATGCCGGTGCATCAGGTGCTGCGGCTCGGCCGCGGCGCCATCATCGAGCTCGACAGCAAGGAGAACGACTCCGTCAAGATCCTCGTCAACAACCATCCGGTGGCCGAGGGCGCCGTGGTGGTCTCGGGCAGCCGCATCGGCGTCGAGGTCCGCCGCATGCTGCCGCGCTCGCCCGAATACAGATAGGCCGGCGCCGCAGCAGCGCGCCGCCACCCGGCATCACGGGATGTCGCCGGCACCGGGATTCGGTGCCGCGTGCGACCTGCAGCAGACCATCATCCATCGACCGATACGGAGTGCCGGCTCGACCGACCGCGCCGGGGCGTGGGGCACGCGGGCACCAGCACAGGCATCAGCATAAGCATCGGCAGGCGCATTCGCGCTTCGCGCGCGCACGGCCGCGCCGAAGCAGGGGGGCGGTCACGGCCGTCGCCCCGAAAGCTCCGCGCCGAAAACGCCGTCGGCCTCCGGCAGCCGCCGGAGCCTTCCGCATCGATTGTTCAGGATGTTGCTTCGCTTTGTCGAAGCCGGCTCCGAAGGCCGGCCGCGAAGTCTGGTGCGGTCGAGAGGACTCGAACCTCCACGGGTCGCCCCACTAGCACCTCAAGCTAGCGCGTCTACCAGTTCCGCCACGACCGCATCAGGGAGTATCGATGCCGGCCGGTGACGGCGCGGGCATCGAGGCGACGGCGAGGGTGTAACAAATCGATGATGCCGCGACAAGACCGCCGAACGCCCGAAAAATGGGATTTCAGAGCCGCGTTGCGGACCCGCGGGGGTGCCGAATCCGACGGCGGGTCGAATCGTCCGGCCTTCGAGCGGCTGGACGATTCGACGGCGGGCCGGGGTCGGCCCGGATTGCCCCGTCAGCTCCGCCGGCCGCCGGCGCGGCTCGCCCAATGGGCGCGGCGGGCTTGGCGATAATGGGCGTGATGGCCGCGGCCGCCGCCATGGGCGAAGCGCAGGCCGTGCTCGCTGCCGCCCCAGCTGATGTGGACGTGGTGGACGCGGCCGTAATCGGTCGTGTAGCCGCCGCTCCACCCCTGCAGCATGCCGTAGATGCAGCCCGGATTGCCCCGCATGTCGACCGCGTGCCCGGAGGCGTGCAGCGACAGCCGTCCGGTGCCGGCGACCCGGGTGTGGCGCACCGCGCTGATCACCCGGGCTCCGCAGGTGGCCGAGATGGCGGCGACCTTCTCGGCGAGCGGCGCGACGAGGCCGCCCAGCCGCGGCGTGCGCGCGCCGTCGGCCCGGCGGGCCGTCGCCCTCGAGCCCGGGCCTCCGGCGAAGCCGGCGGTCGGTTCCGTCCAGCCGTTCGGGGCGAGGGCCGGCGCATAGGCGTAGGCGCGCAGCGCCCGGGCGTGGCGCCACGATCGGCCGGCCGGGTGGGCGTGATCGCGGTGGCGGTGGGCCCGGCGAACGTGACCATGATGCGCGTTGCCGTGATGCGCGTGGAGATGGGTCGCATGGGGACTGCGCGCCTTGGAGGGCCGTGCCATCGCGACCGCCGGAACGGCGACGACGAGGGCGGTGACGAGCGCGATGCGATGAAGCGTGTTCATGGAAAGGCCTCGATGATGGCCGCACCCTGCCGCAGCCGCCCTCGGCCCGTTCGGGACCTGGGAGCGGATCGGTCGGGCCGGGACGAATCCGGGGCGGGCGGAGCCAAGTCGAACGTTGTTCTTGAATGCAGATCGCAGGAGCGCGATCCGCATCGGCGGGACAACCGATCGTCTTCGCCAGAAGACGAGTATCGGTCGGCGTGGAATACTGACCGACGAGGCGGTCGTTTCTTGGCGAGAATCAGGCCATTCCACGAACCGTGATCACGTGCGGTTAACAAATGTTTCTATGAACGAAGAGAAGTCGCGCAACAGGCTCGAGTTCGGTTGAAAAATTCACGGCCCGGGCCGGCCTCGGGCGTATCGGGCGGCCCGACCAAATAGCACCAGCCGGGCGGATGGCCGCCCGGCTCGGATCGAAGCGCTCAGCTTTGGGCACTCAGAGCCGCGGCATAGCCGAGGTCGAGAACGGCCAGCGGCCGAGCAGGCCGCGCGGGGCGGCGCCGGTCGGCTCCGGCGCGGGCAGGGGCGGCGCTGCCGTGGTCGGCGGCGGCACGGGGGTGAGCGACACCGGCGTCGTCGCCGGTGCATGCGCCGACGGGGCACGCGAACCGGCCGGCGGCTTCAAGGCGGCCAGCCGCGGGCCGAGCGTCGGGCGCGCCTCGCCGGGACCGAACACCGGCACGGGCGGCAGCAGGGCGGCATGGCCGGCCGTGCCGAGCACGGGGCTCGCCGGGGCGAAGTCCTGGTCCTGGCCGAAGCTGCCCATGCTCGGGACGGGGAGGGCGACCGGCTGGGACGCGGCGCGGCTCGCCGCCGCGTCGTCGAAGTGGCGGGGCCACACCGGCTCGGGCGGCAGCGGAACGGCATGCGCGGGGGCGCGGAAGCTGTGCATCCGCGAGCGCGCCAGCACCGGCGCCGGGCCGAGCGCGTCGATGACGCCGACGTTCTTCGGGTCGTAGGTCGGCAGGATCGGGTCGGCGAGCAGCGTCTCGATGGTGAAGGCGGGCGTCGGCCAGGAGCCGCCGTTGCCGCTGCCGCTCGCGCCGCGGCGGCCCATCCACTGCTCGGGCAGGGTCGCGGTCTTCGGCTGGTCGGGGCTCGCCGGCACCACGTGGACGATCTTGTAGCCCCGCTGCTTGAGGGTCCGCAGCAGGCCGGGCAGGGCCAGCACGGTGGCCGGCTGGATGTCGTGCAGGAGCAGCATGCCGCGGCCGCGTGCCTCGATGCGCTCCAGCGCCCGCTTCATAACCTCGTCGCCCGGAATGTGCTTCCAGTCGTCGGCCGGATAGTCGGCGCTCCAGGTCATCAGGCCGCGCGAGACGAGCAGGCGCTCGACCTCGTCGCGGCGCAGCAGGCCGGGGATGCGGAAGAACGGTGCCACCGCGGCGCGGTCGCCGAGCGCCGCCGCCGTGTTGGCGATGCCGCTCTCGATCTCCGCCTCGGCCTGGGCGATCGGCATCTTGTGGAAGGTGAGGGGATGGCTGTTGCTGTGGGTGCCGATCGTGTGCCCCTCGGCCTGCATCCGGCGCACGATGCTCGGATAGGCATGCGCCATCTTGCCGACCAGGAAATACGTCACCTTCACGCATTCCGACGCCAGGATGTCGAGGACGCGGTTGGAGTAGGGCGGGATCGGCCCGTCGTCGAAGGTGATCACCACCTCCTTGGGCTCCAGCGGCAGCGTCTCGCGATACTGCATCACGCCGACGCGGGCGTGCTCCATCGGGTCGACCACCAAGGTGCGGCTGGTGCCGAGCGCGTTCGGGTTGCCCGGACAGGCGGACGGCGCCGGCGAAGGGCCGGCGGCGCGCGACGGCGTGGCGGTCGCGGCAACGAGCAGCGACAGCACAACCGATGATGCGATCAACGACGGACCACTCGCGCACAACCGGCGCATGACCTGCCCCTTCCCCCGATCACTCGGAATGCCAACACTTTTTTCCATAGTCCCGCGCGATTGGTAACCGGGAAAAGGGTAAAATATCGTGTACAGATGATGAAATCGTGGCCGTGTGCCCTGACCGCATCAACGCGGGCCGGCGGCCGTCCGGAGCGACGGCGGGACCACGTGGACGATCCGAAAACCGCGTGATTTCAGAGCCCTGAGGAAAGCGGGCAGCATCTGGACGGTCTGCAGCCGCGGGTCGTGGAAAAGCAGGATGCCGCCGCGCGACGCCTCCAGGCGGGCGAGCACCAGGTCGAGCTGCTGGCCCGGCGCCATGTCGGTCCAGTCGCTCGCCCAGAGATCGGCCCCGAACACGACGATGCCGCGCTGTTGCAGCCGGTCGAGCAGGGCGGGCGTCGAGGCGAAGCCGGGGAAACGGAAGAACGGCGTCGTCGGGCGCTCGCTCGGGCGGCCGTGCAAGGCCGTCTCCACCGCGGCGATGCCGTGATCGATCTCGCGCTCGGCCGCCGTCGTCGACATGCGGTCGAGCAGCGGATGGCCGAAGGTGTGATGCGCGACGGTGTGGCCTTCGGCGGCGATGCGGCGCAAGAGCGCCGGGTGGGCGAGGGCGTGCTTGCCGAGCACGAAGAAGCTCGCCCGCACACATTCGCGCGCCAGCGCGTCGAGCACACGGTCGGTGCGGCCGGGGCGCGGCCCGTCGTCGAAGGTGAGCACCACCTCCATGTCGGCGAGCGGCAACGTGCCGGAAAAATGCTTGCGGCCGACCCGCGGCGTGGCGGCCGGCTCGACGGTGAGGACGCGCGCGGTCCCGAGCGCGTCGCGCTGGCCCGAGCACGCGGTCTGGGCCTGCGCCGCGGGCGCGGCGAGCAGCGCCGCGACCGTCGTCGCGAGCATTGTCACGAGCACCGTCGCGAACACCGTCGCGACCGTCGTCGGGAACGTCGGGCCGGGCCGAATCATCCGCAGAATCCGCACTCTCGGGATGCGGATCGTCCGCAGCCTGAACAGGGCGTGCCACGCGGATGTGGCGAGGACGGGGCAGTCGTCCGGGGCCGTCATCGTGCCGTCGCGGGTGATTTGCCACCTCGGATCCGCGCGCGTAAAAGCCGGACGGGGCGCGTGGCCGAGCGCCCGTCCCGATCGTGAGAATCGAGATGCCGAACCAGCCCGAGACGAGCACCGAGGCGGGAGACGTCGTGCTGCGCGACGAGGACGGGGCGATCGAGGCCGGTTTCGTGGCGCGGGTGACGTCGGCGATCGAGGCGGAAGACGCCGCGGCGCTGCGGCGTCTCGTCGGCGATCTGCACGAGGCCGATGTCGGCGACCTGATCGAAGCGCTCGATCCGGAGCTGCGGCCGCGCCTGATCGCGCTGTTGGGCGCCGACTTCGACTTCACGGCGCTGGTCGAGGTCGACGACGCGGTCCGCGAGGAGATCCTCGATGAGCTTGCGCCCGAGGCGGTCGCCGAGGGCATGCGCGACCTCGATTCCGACGACGCCGTCTACATCCTGGAAGACCTGCCGAAGGACGAGCAGGACGAGATCCTCGAGCAGCTCCCCTCGCTCGACCGCCGCGCGCTCGAGCGCAGCCTGCAGTACCCGGAGAACTCCGCCGGGCGCCGCATGCAGTCCGAGTACGTCGCGGTGCCGCCGTCCTGGACGGTCGGCCACACGATCGACTTCCTGCGCGAGAACGAGGAGCTGCCCGAGCGCTTCTTCGAGATCCACGTCGTCGACGCCGACTACAAGCTGCTCGGCGCCGTCGCGCTCGACACGCTGCTGCGCACCCGCCGCCCGACCCTCGTCGCCGATCTGATGGACGCCGGCCGCCGCCGCGTCCGCGCCACCGACGACCTCGAAGAGGTGGCGCGGATGTTCGAGCGCTACAACCTGATCGCTGCGCCGGTCGTCGACGACGGCGACCGGCTGGTCGGCGTCGTCACGGTCGACGACGTCGTCGACGTGATCGAGGAGGAGGCCGAGAAGGACATCAAGGCGCTCGGCGGCGTCACCGGCGACGAGGAGCTGTCCGATTCGGTGTGGACGATCGCGCGCGGCCGCTTCAACTGGCTGCTGGTCAATCTCGCGACCGCGTTCCTCGCCTCCTCGGTGCTCGGCCTGTTCGAGGGCGAGCTGGAGAAGATGGTGGCGCTCGCCGTGCTCGCCCCGATCGTCGCCAGCCAGGGTGGCAATGCCGCGACCCAGACCATGACGATCGCCGTGCGGGCGCTCGCCACGCGCGAGCTGCACGACGGCAACGCGGCCCGCATCGTGCTGCGCGAGGTGCTGGTCGGCGTCGTCAACGGCCTCGCCTTCGCGGTGATCACCGGCGTCGCCGCGGCGGCTTGGTTCAGGACCGTCGATCTCGGGGTCGTGATCGGGCTCGCGATGATCTGCAATCTGGTCGCGGCCGCGCTCGGGGGTATACTGGTTCCGCTGGTGATCGAGCGGTTCCGGCTCGATCCGGCCGTGTCCTCCGGCGTGTTCGTCACGACGATCACCGATGTCGTCGGCTTCTTCTCGTTCCTGGGTATCGCGAGCCTGTGGTTCGGCTTGAAGTGAATGTCGAAAGGCCAATCGAAAAGTTCCGTGAGAAGCCGGTTTTCGACCTTTGCGCACCAAGTATTAACTCCCATTCTGCTACGACCGGGACGAAAAGTCCGCCGAAGGTGGCTTCATGGGTCCCGCTGACAGCAGCGGCGAAGGCAGAACTAAGGGGTCGGACCAGCAAGCGGGCGATGTTCCGCGTGCGTCGGCCCCGCGTGCCTGGGCCGGAGCCGCGCGCCCGGTGTCGGGTTCCCTTCTGGCACTTGCCGCGGCGCTCGCCTGCGGTCTCGTCTCGGTCGCTGCCGTTCTCTACCTCGTCGTGCGCCCGGACGATTCCGCCGCGCTCGAGCGGGCGCGGGCGAGCGTCTCCCGGACATTCGGCGAGTTCCGCAGCGTGTTCGGCGACAACGCCCTGCAGCGCGCCCGGGCGATCTCCGCCACCGGCGCGGCCGACGTCATCCCGGTCGACATCGAGCAGCACCTCGCGCCAGGCGGCCTGCCGCAGCTCCGTCACCGCTGGGCCTATCTGGTCCGTCGCGACGGCTCGCTGGCGGCGGCGCATCCGGCGGATGTGCGGGTGGTGCCCCCGGCCGTCGTCTCGTACATCGCGACGTTTCAGCCGGCCGGCGGGTCGTCGCGCGACGGCCTGCGCTCGGACGCGGCGCTGATCGACCGCGCCATGCCGGTGCAGACCGAGGTCCTGCTGATCGAGCAGGAGCCGGTCGTGGTCCCCGTGGCCGCCGTGGCGCCGGTCGGCGCCGGGTCGCCGGGCGCCGCCGAGCTGACCCTCGTGCTCGCCGCGCCGATCGACGAGCCGGTCGTCGACGCCATGGGGGCGACGGCGGGCGTGCGCGGGCTGCGCTTCGACACCGACCCGGGCCAGGCCTCCGGACCGCTTCATTCGCAGACCGATTCGCGCGGCCGCATCGTCGGCTGGTTCGGTTGGGAGATGCCGGACGACGCCGGAAATCCCGCCTGGCTCTGGCTGTTGCCGGTGGTCGGCGGGGTGGCGTTTCTCGGCTTCGCCGGCCTGTCGCTCGTCCAGATCCGGCGCGCCGCGGGCGGGCTGGAGCAGATCGAGGTCGAGCTGCGCCGCATCGCCCAGGAGGACCCGCTCACCGGCATGCCGAACCGGCGCAAGATCATCGCCGCGCTCGGCAGCGCCTTGAAGAACCGGGGCGCCGAAGAGAGCGTCGCCTTCGTCTGCCTCGATCTCGACTCGTTCAAGGAGATCAACGAGGTCCTGGGGCACGACATCGGCGACCGCCTGATCGCCGAGGCGTCCGAGCGGCTGCGCGCCGCGCTGCCCGAGGCGGCCGAGATCGGCCGCATCGACGGCGACGAGTTCGCCGTGGTCATGGCGGTCCGCAACGGCGCCGTGGCGATCGACGCGGCGAACGCCTGCGCACGCCGCCTCGCCGCGCCGTTCCACATCCGCGACCAGACCATCAACGTCACCGCGAGCGTCGGGCTCGCGCTCGCGCCGCGCGACGGCGAGAGCGCCCACGAGCTGATCCGTCGCGCCGACCTCGCCGCCCGGGCCGCCAAGAAGGCCGGCCGCGGCCGCATCCTGGCGTTCCACCACGGGCTCGAGGACGAGATCAACGAGCGCCGCTTCATCGAGCAGGAGCTGCGGCTCGCGTTGGCCGAGGACGGCCTGACCGTCGCCTATCAGCCGATCGTCGCCGGCGACGGGCTGCGCATGGTCGGCGCCGAAGCCCTGGTGCGCTGGAAGCACGTGGTGCGCGGCAACATCCCGCCCGGCGTCTTCGTGCCGGTCGCCGAGCAGGCCGGCCTGATGATCGAGCTCGGCGAGTTCGTGCTGCGCCGCGCGCTCGCGGATGCGCGCGACTGGCCGGAGCTGTTCATCGCCATCAACCTGTCGCCGATCCAGGTGCGCGACCGCGGCCTGGTGCGGACCGTGGCGAGCGCGCTCGCCGATCCCGGCATCGATCCGTCGCGCGTCGTGCTGGAGATCACCGAGGGCGTCCTCATCGACAACCCGGAGGACGCCAAGCAGCGTCTCAAGGAGCTGCGGGCGCTCGGCGTCAAGATCGCCCTCGACGACTTCGGCTCCGGCTATTCCAGCCTCAGCTATCTGCGCCGGCTGCCGATCGACAAGCTCAAGATCGACAAGGAGTTCGTCGCGCCGCTCGGCCGCTCCGCCAACGGTGGCGTGATCCTCCAGGCGATCGTCGCGCTCGGCCGCGCGCTCGGGCTCTCCGTCCTGGCCGAGGGCGTCGAGACCGAGGAGCAGCGCCTCCTGCTGCGGCTCGCCGGCTGCGACGAGATGCAGGGCTATCTGTTCGCCCGCCCGATGCCGGCCGCCGCCTTCCGCGAGATGATGGGCCGCGGTCTCGTCCTGCCCGGCACTGCCCTCGGCGACGGCGACGATCTCGTCAACGGCGTCGATCCCTGACCGGGAGCCGGTCTGCCCTTCGCGAGGGGCGCTTGCGTCGCGGCGCCGATCCGGACACGCTCCTGTGCCGGCCGACGTGTCGGCCGATGCCCGCGACCCGCACGCCTGTGCGGACGCTCGACAATGATCGCGGGCGGATCATCATGGGGAGCGACGCATGCAGACCGTGGAGGCGAACGGGGCCCGGATCCCGGCGATCGGGCTCGGGACCATGACCCTGAAGGGGGAGACCTGCGTCGAGATCGTCGGCGCCGCCCTCCGGCTCGGATACCGGCATCTCGACACCGCTCAGATGTACGGCAACGAGGCCGAGGTGGGGCAGGGGCTGAAGGCCTCCGGCCTCGCGCGGGAAGAGGTCTTTCTCACCACCAAGGTGTGGCACGCCAACTTGGCGCCGGGGGACTTCGAGCGATCGTTCGACGAGAGCCTGAAGAAGCTCGATTTCGCCTTCGTCGATCTCCTGCTGATCCACTGGCCGAACGCCGCCGTGCCGATGGCCGACATGATCGGCGCGCTCTGCAAGGTCGCGGCCGACAAGCGCGCCCGCCACGTCGGGGTCGCCAACTTCACGGTCGGCATGGTGGAGGAGGCTGTGCGGCTCGCCACCGTGCCGCTGGTGACCAACCAGGTCGAGGTGCATCCTTATATCGACCAGCGCCGGCTGATCGAGACCTGCCGCACGCACGGCCTGTCGGTGACGGCCTATTGCCCGCTGGCGCGCGGCGGCGTGCCGTCCGACCCGGTGCTGCAGCGCATCGGCGCCGCCCACGGCAAGAGCGCCTCCCAGGTGGCGCTGCGCTGGCTGGTCCAGCAGGGGCTCGTCGCCATCCCGCGCACCGCCAATCGCGACCGCCTCGCCGAGAACCTCGCAGTCTTCGATTTCGATCTCTCGGCGCAGGACATGGCCGACATCGCCGCTCTGCGGAAGCCGAACGGGCGACTGGTCAGCCCGCCGCACGCGCCGCGCTGGGACACGTGATCCGATCCGTTAACCGCTCATCGTTATAATCTCTGCAGGGGCGCCCTGCGGACGGGGCGCCGGAGAGGACGGAATGGAGTACGTCACTGCCAACGGCGCCACCATCCCGGCGATCGGGCTCGGCACCTGGGAGCTCAAGGGCCGGGTCTGCGCCCGGACGGTCGAGCAGGCTTTGCGGTCCGGCTACAAGCTGATCGACACGGCCGAAGTGTACGACAACGAGCGCGAGGTCGGGGAGGGCATCCGCGGCTCCGGCCTCAAGCGCGCCGAGGTGTTCGTCACGACCAAGATCTGGCCCGATCACCTGGCGCCGCGCGAGCTCGAGCGCGCCACCAAGGCGAGCCTCGCCCGGCTGCGGCTCTCCGAGGTCGACCTCCTACTGATCCACTGGCCGAACCCGCGCATCCCGCTGTCGGAGACGATGGGGGCGCTGTGCAAGATGAAGCAGGTCGGCTTTGCGCGGAACATCGGCGTGTCGAACTTTCCGGTCGCGCTGCTCGACGAGGCCGTGAAGCACGCGAGCGAGCCGCTCGCCGTCAACCAGATCGAGTGGCATCCGCATCTCGACCAGAGCAAGGTGGTGGAGGCCTGCCGGCGCCACGGCATGGCCGTCACGGCGTTCAGCCCGATGGCGCGCGGCGCCGTGTTCTCCGAGCAGGTGATGCGCGAGATCGCGGCGGCGCACGGCAAGAGCCCGGCCCAGGTGAGCCTGCGCTACATCATGCAGGCGGGCGGCATCCCGATCCCGCGCGCCGCGCGGCTCGATCTGCTCACCGAGAACCTCGCCGTCTTCGACTTCGTGCTGCGCGACGACGAGATGGCCGCGATCCGCGGCCTCGCCCGCCCGAACGGCCGCATCGTCAACTGGAGCGGCGCCCCGAAGTGGGACTGAGGTGGGCGGCCGCCGTCGCGCTCGACGGGTGTCACGTTCACCGGGACTTGGGCCTGCGCACGGCGCCGGTTGACAAGCCGGCCGGCCGGGTCGATTTGCGCAGGTGTCACGTCGCTGGCAGCGGCTCGGTTCATGAACCGTCATTCCGGGGCGCGAACCGCAGGTTCGCGAGCCCGGAATCCATAGCCCCTGTGCCGGTGGCTCACGACAGGCGGGGCGTATGGGTGCTCGGCCCTGTGGGCCGCCCCGGGACGACGGAAGGAGGTCGGCGTCCAACTGGCGTCGATCATGCAGACGTTGCGATGACGGTGGCGCTTCGATGAGCCTGCAGGACGAAACCGCCCTGGTGCTGTTTTCCGGCGGCCAGGATTCGACCGTCTGCCTCGCCTGGGCGCTGTCGCGCTTTTCGCGGGTCGAGACGGTCGGCTTTGCCTACGGCCAGCGTCATGCCGTGGAGCTGCAGGTGCGGCCGCGCATCCGCATGCAGATGGGCGCCCTCGACCCCGGCTGGGGCGCGCGGCTCGGCTCCGACCACCTGATCCCGCTTGACGCGCTCGGCGCCGTGTCCGAGACGGCGCTCACCCGCGACGTGGCGATCGAGGTCGCCGAGGACGGGCTACCGACCACCTTCGTGCCCGGCCGCAACCTCGTCTTCCTCACCTTCGCGGGGGCGCTGGCTTACCGGCGCGGCGCCCGACACCTCGTCGCCGGCATGTGCGAGACCGACTATTCGGGTTATCCGGACTGCCGCGACGACACCGTCAAGGCGATGCAGCTCGCCCTCAATCTCGGCATGCAGCGCCGCTTCGTCGTCCACACGCCGCTGATGTGGATCGACAAGGCGCAGACCTTCGCGCTCGCCGAGGAACTCGGCGGAGCGCCGTTCGTCGACCTGCTTCTCGAAGAGACCCACACCTGCTATGTGGGCGACCGCTCGGTCCGCCACCGCTGGGGCTATGGCTGTGGCACGTGCCCGGCCTGCCGGCTGCGGGCCGAGGGCTTCTCGCAATGGATGTCCGCTCGCCAATGTTAACCCCCGATCTTCGCCGTCGCTCGGAAGGGCTCGTTTTTCTTGTCCTTTTCGCCCTCACAATTCCGGCCGCCAACTGGCTGATCCAGCATGCGGGCACGACCTGCGTGCCACGCGGTCCGTGCTTGGTGCCGGTGCTGCCGGGCCTTTCGGCACCCTCCGGCGTGCTGATGGTGGGTGTCGCCCTGGTGCTGCGCGACCTCGTCCAGCGCCGGCTCGGCGTGCTGGTCGCGGCCGCCGCCGTGCTGGTCGGGGCGCTCCTGTCCGCCTTCCTGGCGCCGCCCGCCCTGGTGATCGCCTCGGCGGCCGCCTTCCTGGTCTCCGAGATGGCGGATCTTGCCGTCTACACGCCGCTGGCGCGCCGCCGCATGGTGACGGCCGTGCTCGCCTCCGGCCTGGTCGGTCTCGTGGTCGACTCGCTCCTCTTCCTGTGGCTCGCCTTCGGGTCGCTCGACTTCCTGGCCGGCCAGGTGGTCGGCAAGGCCTGGATGGTGCTGCTGTCGATCCCGTTCATGCTGTGGCTGCGCCGGCGCGACGAGCGCCTCGGCCTGGTGGCGGCCTGAGTCTCTCGGCCGGCATTCCGGGGCGCGCCGGAGGCGCGAACCCGGAATCCAGCGGCGGGCTCGGTGTTCGTGTCTGGATTCCGGGTTCGCCGCATCGAAATCGGCCTAGCCGATTTCGGCACTCCAATGTGCCGATCCCGGGTTTACCCGGGATCTGTGCGGCGCCCCAGAACGACCCCCAAAAAAAGGTGGAAACCCAATGTCCGCGGCGCTCTACGACATCCTGAAGAAGGTGACGACCGCCACCGTCACCACCATGCTCTTGAAGAAGGGCATCAGGCGCTGCTGGATGGCCGGGCCGAAGCCGCTGGTGTCGGCCGGCGAGCGCCTCGTCGGCCCCGCCTTCACGCTGCGCTTCGTGCCGGCCCGCGAGGATCTGGCGACCCCGGAGAGCTGGTCGAAGCCGATCTCCACCCGCGGCGCCATCGAGGCGATGCCGGAGAACTGCATCGTCGTCGCCGACGCCATGGGCATCACCTCGGCCGGCATCTTCGGCGACATCCTGTGCGCCCGGATGAAGAAGCGGAACGTCACCGCGCTGGTCACCGACGGGGTGATGCGCGACCGCACCGGCGTGCTGGCGAGCGGCCTGCCGGTGTGGTGCGCCGGCGTCGCCGCGCCGGCCTCGGTCAACGGGCTGACCTTCGTCAACTGGCAGGAGCCGATCGGCTGCGGCGGCGTCGCGATCTTCCCGGACGACGTGATCGTCGCCGACGACGACGGTGCCGTGGTGATTCCGAAGGATCTGGTCGAGTACGTCGCCCACGAGGGCGCCGAGCACGAGCTCTACGAGTCGTGGGTGTTCACCGAGGTCGAGCGCGGCGTCCCGCTCCCCGGCCTCTACCCCCCGAACGACGAGGCCAAGGCCCGCTACGCCGCCTGGCGGCAGAGCCGGAGCTGACGGCGCGTCGTCGTCATCGCTCATCACGCGCGATCAACATTTCGCGTTTCGCATCTCACGGCGGCACGCGAAAGTTGCGGGCGGGGGTGTCCTGACCTAGGCTTCTCCCTGGGCTGTGGCCGAGGGAGGCGCCTGTGCGGGTACTCTTTCAGGTCGTGCTCGCCCTGCTGGTCTGGTCGGGCGGCCCGGTGGCGGCCCAGGAGGCCAGAGGCGGCGCCGCTCCCGCGGTCTTCGCCGAACTGCGGTCCCTCGAAGCGACCCTGGCCGAGGTGTGCCGGACCGGCGCCCAACGGCTCGACGACGCGGCCTGGGCTGCTTGGAAGCGCCGCGAGGAGTTGATGGCGGGGCTCGATGGCAGCCTTCGGGGCCGGCTTCTGCGCTTCAGCCGCCTCGAACCGGACTGCCGAACTCGCCTCGCGACACTGGCGCAGCAGCGCGCCGCGGCCGCCCAGGGCCGTCACCACTACCACTATCGCCAGCGACCGGCGCCGCCCTCGGTCACGGCCCAGCGGCCGCGGCCGGAGCCGCCGCGCGTCGATACCGAGCCGCGCGCCGCGCCGCCCGCCACCGGGGTGAACAAGCCGCTGTTCCCGTGGCCGCCACCGACCGCGTCGACGAGCCGCGCCTTCTCGCCCGACGTGGACGCCGGCAGGCCGCGGGCCCGGCGGGTCGGCGAGGTCGCCGACCGGGTGCGGCTGATCACGGCGGCGGCCGGCTACGACAAGATCAACTTCTACACGGCTCCGGGCGGCTTCGCCTTGGTCACGCGGCTCGAGCAACTCGAGGCGGACACCGGACGCCCGCTGCCGGAACCCGACCGCTGGCAGATTCCGAGCCGTCCGATCGTCGCGAGTTTTGGTCTCGAGTTGCTTCTGGATGCCGTCAGGCTGGTCCGCAACCCCGGCTATTTTCGCGTCTTCGTGTTCGTGCTGACCAACAAGGGGGTCGAGACGGCGCCCGCCGACGACGACGAGGCGTACCGACTGGCGATCGATTGGGCGCAACGCGGGGCCGACGTCCTGGACCCGGCGATCCGCGCGCTCCCGGTGACGCCGGATCACTCGCTCCTGGTGCTGGTCTACGAGTTCGAACGAACAGGCGAGAAGTCGGAGCATCTGCGGCCGAGCCGGTGGACGCTCGACGATCATCTCGACAGCATCGGCGCAAGCCTGAAATCGCTGCCATGACGGTGCGTACCGCCAAGATCGCGCTCACGGCGCTTTGGGGCGTCGCCATAATGCCGCTGCTGCTGATCCTGATCCTGCGCCAGCTCAACGGGTTCTACGGCAGCGAGGCGCAGGCGGCCTGGACCTGGGTCGCCCAGTACGTGTTTCCGGGCATGACCCTGATCGGCGGCGCCTGGACCGTGACCGACCATCCGGAGGACGCCGAGAAGCGGGCATCCACTGTCGTGGTCTGGGGAGCGCTCGTCCTATCCGCCTTCTACCTGCTGGTCCTCTATCTGGTCCTCGGCGCTCAGGCGCGTGGCTCGCTCGAGGACGTCCTGCAAGGCTCAGGCCTGTTCCTCGGACTGATCCAGGGCGTCGTCGTCGGCTGGCTCGGCAAGTTCTTCATCGAGGCGAAGCGCTGACGGCGCGACTCGCTGGCGGCTTGACGTGGGCGCCGGGGAACGCTTCACCGGGGGCATGTTCTTTCCGGTCTCCAAGCTGCTCGGCTTCTTCGCGCTGCCGTCCAACGCCGTCATGGTGCTGGGCCTCGTCGGCCTCGTCCTGATGGCGACGCGATGGGCGCGGCTCGGGCGCGGTCTCGTGGTGGCGAGCCTCGTCCTGCTCGCCGTGTTCGGCTGGTCGCCGCTCGGCAACGCCCTGTTGGTGCCGCTGGAGGCGCGGTTTGCGCCGTTCCGCGACGACGGCCGGCCGATCGCCGGCATCGTGATCCTGGGTGGGGCGACCACGCCTGATGTGGCGGCGGCGCGCGACGAGGTCGTACTCAACGAGGCGGCCGAGCGGATGACGGCCGCGGCCGCGCTGGCGCTCCGCCACCCGGAGGCGCGGGTGATCCATTCGGGCGGCGACGCGAGCTTCGTGTTCGGCGGCGGCAACGAATCGGACTCGGCGCTGCGCCTGCTGCGCGACCTCGGCCTGCCGGCCGAGCGGCTCGTGCCCGAGGACCGGTCGCGCAACACGGTCGAGAACGCCGCGTTCACCAAGGCGATCGCGCAGCCGAAGCCGGGCGAGCGCTGGCTGCTCGTCACCTCGGCCTATCACATGCCGCGTTCGATCGGCGTGTTCCGGCAGGCCGGCTTCGCGGTCGAGCCGTACCCGGTCGACTGGCGCACGGTGGGACCGTCGGACGCCCTGCGGCCCTTCGCGACGCTCGGCGACGGCCTGCGCCGCACCGACACGGCGATGCGCGAATGGGTCGGCCTTGTCGTCTACTGGCTCACGGGCAGGTCGTCGGACCTGTTCCCGGGGCCGCGGCCGGGCTGTGACCTCGGCCGGGCGGACAACTGCCGGCCGTGATCGGGCGTCAGGTCGGCGGATCGTCGTCGCGCAGCGCGCGCAGCGAATCCGAGGCGAACTGGCGGTGCCAGACGACGAAGACGACCGCCGCGGTCGAGGCGATCAGCACCCACGGGCCGATGAACCAGCCCAGATAGGCGAGCGCGAAGAACAGGGCCCGCTGGCCGCGGTTGAAGTGCATGGCGGCGGAGCGGAACAGCCGCGTGGTGCGGCGGACGTGGCGCTCGGCCTCCTCGCTGCCCTGCTCGGACGCCGGGGGCGTCGCCCCGAGCATGATCGCGACATAGTTGAACAGCCGGTACGACCACGCGAACTTGTAGAACGTGTAGACGAAGATCACGGTGAGGCCGACCGATTTCACCTCCCACAACTCGCGCGCGCTCGGCATCGAGACGGGCAGGGTGGAGAGGATCGACGCCACTTGGTCGGTCGAGCGCACCACGGTCAGGGCACCGCCGATCGCGAGCAGCGAGGTCGAGGCGAAGAAGGCGGCGCCGTTCTGCAGAGCCGCCATGATCTGGGTGTCGACGATGCGTGATTCGCGCCGAAGCATGCGGCGCATCCACACGGCGCGCTCCTCGTCCATCCGCGCGTTGAGGGCGCCGCGGCCGAGCCGCGTCCACTCCATCGTGACGGCGTAGCTCGTCCAGGCGAGGACGAACACCGAGATCGCCACGAGATCGAGCGGGTCGAACCATCCGAGCATCGCCATTCCCCCCGATTGCCAATCCGCCCGCGGTCGCCACAATGCCCGCCCGCTTCGCCCCCGACGTCCCGCTTCGTCGGCGCCGCTCGGGCGCCGACGCCCAGGAGAATGACATGACGCAGACCATCACGAAGCACGTCGCCGATCTGGTAGCCGAGGCGGAGCGCGAGATCGAGACCCTCGGCGTCGACCAGGCGATCGCCCTGCACGGCGACTCCGCCGTGGTCTTCGTCGACCTGCGCGACATCCGCGAGCTCGATCGCGAGGGACGGGTGCCCGGCGCGTTCCATTGCCCGCGCGGCATGCTGGAGTTCTGGATCGACCCGGCGAGCCCCTACCACAAGCCGGTCTTCGCCCAGGACAAGAAGTTCGTGTTCTTCTGCGCGGCCGGCGCCCGCTCGGCGCTCTCCACCTTGACGGCGAAGCGCATGGGCCTCGCCCCGGTCGCCCATGTCGGCGGCGGCTTCGGCGCCTGGAAGAAGGCCGGCGGCCCGATCGAGATCAAGGTGTAGGCGGGCTGCTTTTACCCTTTCCCTTCGCGGTCCGGCTTGGGCGCAGGTTTCACCGCGAAGGGGGCGGCCCCGTCGATGTGGTGCCGAGGAGCCCCCGACGATGCGTCGGACAGGGCGTGGCTCCCTCTCCCCAGCGGGGAGAGGGATGGGGTGAGCGACTGTCTTGGCTGTCAAGCGTTTTGCCATGGTCGATTGTCCCTGAGCATGGCGTTGAGGATTGTCAGTAGCTTCCGAGCGACGGCGATCAAGGCGACCATCTTCGGCTTGCCGGCAC
>NZ_NHSK01000122.1 GCF_016653355.1 Rhodoplanes elegans
CGGGAGGCCCCGCAGGACCGGGTGGCCTCGGCGGCCGTCCCGGGCAGCCCCCCGGAACCCCGCCCGGGACGCCGCCTGCCGCGCAAGGCGGGCTCGGCGCGCAGCCGCCGGCCGCCCCGCAGGGCGCCGTGACGGCACCCGCCGTGGTGCCGTCGACGCAGAATGCCCCGCTGACGCCGGCCGGCGTGCCGGCGCCGACCCAGCAGCAGGCGCGGCCGATCCCGGTCGGGCCGGCCGGCATCGGCGCCGGCATGGCGCCGCAGTCGGCCCAGGGTCAGCCGCTGCGCCGGATGGACGAGCTGCGCGGCGAGCGCCGCGAGCTGCGCCAGGGCGACACCACGATCATCCGCGAGCCCGACCGGACCATCATCCGCGAGGGCAACACGACGATCATCCGGCACAACGAGCTCGACCGCTTCCGCTACGGCGCCCGGGACGTGCGGGTGGAGCGGCGCGGCGGCGAGAACGTCACGGTCGTCGTACGGCCGAACGGGGACCGCGTCGTCACCGTGACGGACGAGAACGGCTACCTGATCCGCCGCACCCGCATGCTGCCGGACGGCCGCGAATACGTGCTGATCGACAATCGGCGCGGCTGGGGTCCGGGCGGTCCGCCGTCCGACCGGCGCGGCCCCGGCTTCGGCACCGGCATGGCGATCGGCGCCGCGGTCGGGCTCGGCGTCGGCGCGTTCATGCTCAACATGCAGCCGCCGGTCGTCCAGATGCCGCGCGAGCGCTACATCGTCGAGACCGAGCGGGCCGACCCGACGCTGCTCTACGAGACCCTGACGGCACCGCCCGTCATGGCGATCGACCGGCCCTACACGCTCGACGAGGTCCGCTACAACGCGCCGCTACGCGATCGCATGCCGCGCGTCGACCTGGACACGGTGACGTTCGAGTCCGGCGCGTGGGAGCTCGACCCGGGGCAGGTGCAGAAGCTCGCCGGCATCGCAGAGGGACTTCTGCGCGCCATCCAGGCGAATCCGCAGGAGGTGTTCCTGATCGAGGGCCACACCGACGCGACCGGCAACGACGTCGACAACCTGTCGCTGTCGGATCGCCGCGCCGAGTCGGTCGCGCTGGTGCTCACCCAGCAGTTCGGCGTGCCGGCCGAGAACCTGACGACGCAGGGCTACGGCGAGCAGTACCTGAAGGTGCCGACCGACGGACCGCTGCGGGAGAACCGCCGCGTCACGGTCCGCCGCATCACGCCGCTGCTCACCGGCCAGGCGCAGCCCCAGCCGCCGCAGTGAGCACCGCGCCGGCTTCGGCCTGATCAGGCGGCGCGACAGCGATGTCGCGCCGCCTCTTTTTCACCTCTCCACGGCGGGGAAAGGTCGGATCTCGCGCCTCGCGGGATGAAACGACGGCCGAGGTGCTTGGCCGCGTGCCCCGGTCAAGGCGCGGCAGGCCGCAGGCCTGATGCGCCGCAGAGCCGGGGCCCAGGGGCCGCACGGCAGAAGCCTCGTCCGACGCCCCTGGGTCCCGGTTCGCGGCGCGTTGCGCCGCGCCCGGGACACAAGATCTCTCGACCTGATCAGATGCTGGGGATGAAGCCGCCGTCGACGCGGATCACCGAGCCGGTGACGTAGGAGGCGCGGGTCGAGGCCAGGAAGGCGACGACGTCGCCGTACTCCTTTGGGTCGCCGTAGCGCCCGACCGGGATCGACGCGGTGCTCTCGGCCGAGACGTCCTCGACGGAGCGGTTCTCGCGCTTCGCCTTCTGCTCGTCGAGAAATTTGATGCGCGGCGTCGCGATGCGCCCGGGCAGCACGATGTTGACCGTGACGCCGTCACGGCCGACCTCGCGGGCGAGCGTCTTCGACCAGCCGACCAGCGTGAGCCGCAGCGCGTTCGACACCGCGAGATTGGGGATCGGCGCGATCACGCCCGACGACGTCGACGTGATCACCCGGCCGAACTTCTTGGCCCGCATCTGCGGCAGGACCCGATCGGTCAGTGCGATCACCGACAGGACCATGGATTGAAAGTGCTTCGACCACAGCGCCGGGTCCTGGCCGGTGGCCGGCGTCGGGGGCGGGCCGCCGGTGTTGTTGACCAGCACGTCCACGGGCCCGAACGCCGTTTCGATGGCCGACACGTGGGTCTCGGTCGACGCGAGGTCGGCGAGATCCCAGGTCAGCGGCAGCGCGCTGCCGCCGGCCTGCTCGATCGCCGCCGCCGTGCGGCGCGCCGCGTCGCCGTCGATGTCGCCGACCGCGACGCGCGCGCCCTCTGCGGCGAGCGCCGTTGCGATGGCGCCGCCGAGACCGCCGCCGGCGCCGAGCACCAGGGCGGTCTTACCCGCGAGACCGAGATCCATGTCGTTCCCTTTTTCTTGATGATGAACCGGGACCGACTCCGTCTCACACCTCGTCGAGGCTGTCCACCCAGCGGAAGCCCGCTTTCAGCAACGGCTCGCGCATCTTGTACATGTCGATGCCGAGCTCGCCCGCCGCGAGCCGCTGGCGCTTCTCTTCCTCGGCGGCGACACGCTTGGCGGCCGCGGCCGCCACCGTGTCGGCGTCGCGACGCGGCACCACCACGACGCCGTCGTCGTCGGCGACGATCACGTCGCCGGGATTGACCAGCGCGCCGGCGCACACCACCGGGATGTTGACCGAGCCGAGCGTCGCCTTGACCGTGCCCTTCGCCGAGACGGCGCGCGACCACACCGGGAAGTTCATCTCGGTGAGGGTCTTCACGTCACGCACGCCGGCGTCGATGACGAGACACACACCGCCGCGCGCCTTCAGCGAGGTGGCGAGCAGATCGCCGAACATGCCGTCGGTGTTGTCGGCCGTGACGCCGACGACGAGCACGTCGCCCTGGCGAAGCTGCTCGATGGCGACGTGGATCATCCAGTTGTCGCCCGGCTGGGCCAGCACCGTGACGGCGGAGCCGGCCACCTGGGCGCCCGGATAGATCGGCCGCATGTAGGGCTTCATCAGGCCGAGGCGGCCCTGCGCCTCGTGCACGGTGGCGACGCCGTGCTCGGCGAGCACCGCGATGGCCTCGGGCGAGGCGCGCTCGATGGTGCGGACGCAGACTCCGGCGGTCATGCCAGCTCCTCCAGGGCCATCGGGAACAGGCGCTGATACGCCTCGCCGTAGGTCATCGGCTTGCCGGTGTTGCGGCCGCCCTGCACGCCGCGCTGCAGCGCCACGCGCTCGTAATAGGCCCACAGATGCTTCTGGGCAGCGAGGATCTCGAAGGTCTTGCGCTTGATCTCCCACACCTCGTCGATGTTGAGGATCACCTGCGGCTTGAAGTTGCACATCTCCGGCTGGTGCGGCTCGAACAGGAAGACGGGCGGCGCCCCGTAGGTGTACTCGGCCTGCGGCTTGTGGCCCATCGCCTGGGCAATGATACGAGCCTCCTGGGCGAAGCGCGTCGCCTCCGGATGATCGACGTTGTAAGGATCTTCCAGCGCGTGCGTGAGGACGAAGGCCGGGTTGAGCTCACGATAGATGTCGATCAGCCGGTCGAGATGCTGTTCGGTGAGGTGCAGCGGATAGTCACCGGCATCGAAGAACTCGATCTCGGCGCCGAGCATCGCGGCGGCGCGCTCGGCCTCGTCCTTGCGGCCGGCCTTCACCTTCTCCATCGTCATGCCGGCCTGCTTCCAGGCGAACTGGCTCTCGCCGCGCTCGCCATAGGCGAGGCAGACGATCTTCATCCGGTAGCCCTTCTTGGCGTGCAGCGCGATGGCGCCGCCGGCCCGCCAGACGAAATCGCCCGGATGGGCGGTGACGACCAGACCAGTCTTGCTCATGGGGACCTCTTCCGAGCTTGTCCGAGCTTTGAATCCCGGCGGCGTTCCGCCGCCCGTTCCTCTGCCTCGTCATGCCGGCCGCGTGCCGGGCATCCACGTCCTTCGATCGACCGTTCCGCCGAAGACGTGGATGGCCGGGACGAGCCCGGCCATGACACTCTTGGTCATTCCGGAGCACTTGCCCCGGAACGACGGTCGATGTCACTGCTTCTGGATGCCGGCCTTGTCGATGACGGCGGACCACCGCTTGATGTCGCTGGTCAGCCGCGCCGACAGGTCGGCCGGGGTGGACGCCGAGGCGACGATGCCGAGCTCGAGGAGCTTCTTCTTCACCTCGTCCTCGACCAGCACCTCCTGGAGACCCGCATTGAGGATGCGGACGACCTCCTCGGGCGTGCCGGACTTGGCGAACAGCGCGTTCCACGAGGTGGCGTCGAAGCCCGGCACCGTGGCGGCCACCGGCGGCACCTTGGGCAGCACCGGCGACTGCTTGGCGCCCGAGGTGGCGAGCGCGACGAGGTTCCCGTCCTCGATCGAGCCCTTCAGCGAGGCGTAGGAGTCGATGACGAGCTGGGCGTCGTTGCGCAGCACGGAGACGAGCGCGTCCGGCGTGGTGCGATAGACCACGATCTCGGTCTTGATGTCGGCTTCGGTGTTGAACAGCACGCCCGACAGGTTCTGGGTCGACCCGGCGATCACGGTCGCGATGTTGAGCGCGCCGGGCCGCTTCTTGGCGTCGGCGATCAGATCGGCGAGCGTGGTGTAGCCGGTCTGCTTGTTGGTCGCGAGGACGAAGTCGAACAGGCCGAGCGTCGAGATCGGTACGAAGCCGTTCACCGGATCGAACGGCAGCTGCTTGAACAGGCCGACCGAGACGGCGGTGCCGTTGGAGAACAGCGCCAGCGTGTAGCCGTCGGCCGCCGACGAGGCGACGCGCGTCGCGGCGAGCGAGCCGCCGGCGCCGGGCGCGTTCTCGATCACGAAGCGGCCGCCGATCTTCTCGCCGAGGCGCTCGGTGACGATGCGCACCGTGATGTCGGCGACGCCGCCGGCACCGAACGGCACCACCACCTTGATGGGCCGCGCCGGATACTTGGCCTGCGCCCAGGCCGCGGACGAGACGACGAAGGGGGCGGCCACGGAGGCCACGAGGCCGCCGGCGGCGACGTGCAGAAGCGTGCGGCGGCTCGGTCCGCCGATCTTGTCGTTGTTCATTGTCGGATCCTTTCCGTCGGAGGACGGTCAGGCGGGGAAGCCGAACAGGCGGGCCGGGTTGTCGACCAGCAGCTTCTGCCGCACGACCGGGTCGGGAGCGTAGAGGGGGATCAGATCGACGAGATCGCCGTCGTCGGGCATCGCCGGCACGTTGGGATGCGGCCAGTCGGTGCCCCACAGCAGGCGGTCCGGATCGACCTCGATCAGGCGCTTCGCGAAGGGAACGACGTCGTGATAGGGCGCACCGGACGACGAGACGCGCTCGGCGCCGGTCAGCTTGATCCAGCACTTCGGGTCGCGCTCGTAACGCGCGACCAGAGCCCGGAAGGCGGCCTGCTCGACGCCGAGCCTGGCGTCGACCACGCCGATGTGGTCGATCACATAGGTGATCGGCAGGGCGTCCAGCACGGGGGCGAAGGTGTCGAGATCCTTGGCCGGCAGGTAGAGATCGACGTGCCAGCCGTGCGGCGCGATGCGCTTCACCACGGTCTCGAAGGTGGAGAGGTCCGGCCGGCCGCCGAGGCGGGCCAGGAACGTGAAGCGGCAGCCGACGATGCCGGCGGCGGAGAGCTTCGCGATCTCGACGTCCGAGAAGCTGACGTCGACATTGGCGACGCCCTTGTAGCGGCCGCCGCTCGCCGCGATGGCGTCCGTCACCACCAGGTTGTCGCGGCCGTGCGGCGTGGCGTTCACCAGCACGGCGCGGCCGATGCCCATGCGCTCCTGCAGCCATTGCAGCTTGGCGAGCGGCGCGTCGGGCGGCGTGTAGGGACGGTCGGCGACGTAGGGGTATTTCGCGTCGGGGCCGAACACGTGGCAGTGCGTGTCGCAGGCGAGCGGCGGCAAGGCGAAGGCCGGCGTGTGCGGATCGGGATGGGGCGGGGGAATCGTCGGGATGGGACTCATGGCCGGCCTCTGGCGGGACTGCCGACCGGACCGGGCGGCGGGGATGCCCGGTCCGGGGCAGTGACGCGGGCGGGCCGCCGATCAGGATGACGCGGCCCGGACCGCGACGCGACCATGGCGTCGGACGCTTGCGCAATCAAATGACATTATTGCCAGGATTGATGCATTCGATTCATGAACATCATGCTGCTGGCTTCATGACGTTCCGATGAGGAACCGTCACGCCGGCGGCAGCTTCGGCGTCATCGCCAGGCCTGACCCGGCGATCTATCTCACTGCGACACGATGGTTTTTTCGAAGGATGGATGCGCGGGTCGAGCCCGCGCATGACACATTTGGGCCGCAGAACCGAGACGACGGGCCGCCTGTCACTCCCGGCTGCGCAGGGTGCGGCTGATCAGCTTCAGCAGATCCTCGGCGGCCGGCGACAGCGGCAGGCCGCGCTTGACCACCACGCCGAGCGAGCGCGTCACGCTCGGGTTGCGCAACGGAACCGTGGCGATGCCGGTGCGGCCGCTCGCCTCGACGGCGAGGCGCGGCACCACGGCGAGCCCGATCCCGGACGCGACCAGGCTGACCGCGGTGGAGAGGTGCTGCACCTCGAAGCGCCACGCCAGCGCCTCGCGGCGCGGTCCGAGCGCGTCGTCGATCAGCACGCGGTTGCCGGTCTGCGGACTGACCCGCACCAGCGGCTGGCCTTCGAGATCCGCCCAGGTGATCGCCTTCTCGGCGGCGAACCGATGCTCGGCCGGGCACACCAGCACGAACGGCTCCTTCAGGAGCTCGGTCACCTCGAGATCCCAGCGGTTCACCGACACGATGGTGATGCCGAACTCGGCGCGACCGGACTGGACGTGATCGGCGATCTCGCCGGCCGAGTTGTCGAACACCTGCACGTCGAGGCTCGGATACATCTTGGTGAACTCGGCGAGCACGCGCGGGATGTAGCGGATCGAGATGGTGGGGAGGCAGCCGATCGCCAGCCGCTCCTGCTGGGCGCGGCCCTGGCGGCGCAGATCCTCGAAGGAGCGCACCGCCTCGTCGAGGATGCGGCGCGCCTTGGGCAACAGATCGAGGCCGGCCGGGGTGAGCGCGACGTGCCGCGTGGTGCGCACCAGGAGCTTGACGCCGAGATCGTCCTCGAGCTTGCGCATCCGATGGCTCAGCGCCGTCTGCGACAGATTGAGGTTGGCGGCGGCGCGGTGGAAGCTGCCGCGCTCGGCGATGCTGAGAAAGGCTTCGAGCCCCAGGAAATCGATACGCACGGCGATTCCTCGACCACGGACCCGGCATCTTACCGGGAGACGCCGCACCCCGATACGGTCTCGCCGAGACCAATCCATGCGTGTGGTTCAGGGCAGAAACGCCCGTCACGCGCTTCGATAAAATTGTCACGATCCCGGCGACCGGCTCTCGACCACACCGGCGAAAACGCCGCGTCCGGCGGGCCTTTCTTACCCGCCGCGTGAGACTCGTCCGCGCATGCTGATCCGGTCGGTCGAGCACGAGGATCAGTGTCGTGAGCCGCGCAATCGTGATGCCATTGCGGAATTCGGAGGATCCCGGGTTCAGCTATTCGGTAAGCCGCGCCGGCTCGGCGGCGCAGCCGACCATGCAGGTCGCCGCCTGGGACGGCGAGACCGGCACGCTGATCGGACGCTGCGAGATCCCCACCACCGGCCCCTCCCCCGTGGTGACGCCGAGCGACCTGCTCGACCGCTTCGGCGGACGCTACCGCCTCGCCGCCGTGCGGGTCGACGTCGCCACCGAGCGCCTCGCGACCGTCACGCGGCGCATCGCCCGCGCCTGCGCGCAGCGCCGCGCGGCCGGCCGCCGCTGGCGCAGCAACACGCTGCCGACGACCTGATACTCCTACGACGGCTGATCACTTTGATGGTCATTCCGGGGCGGCGCGTAGCGCCGAACCCGGAATCCCAACCCCATGCTCGGAGTTTGCCGCTAGATTCCGGGTTCGCAGCTTCGCTGCGCCCCGGAATGACGGAGAACTGATCGAGCGAACCGCCCGACTCACGCCTGCTGCGGCGCGGCCGCCGCGGCGAGCTTGCGCAGCTTGCGCCGGCGGTGCCGCATCAGGCGGCGGCGCGCCTGGAGGCGAAGGCCGCGGCCGCGCGCGCCCTCGCTGCCGAGCAGGCGCTGCACCGTGACGAACAGCACCGGCACCATGATCAGGGCCAGCACCACGACGGCGATCATGCCGCCGAGCACGCCGGTGCCGAGCGCCTGCTGGCTCTTGGCGCTGGCGCCCGACGCGATCACCATCGGGGCGACACCCGACGCGAAGGCGAAGCCGGTCATCAGGATCGGCCGGAAGCGCAGCCGCGCCGCCTCGACGGTGGCCTGCACCAGCGGCATGCCGGCGAGGTTGAGGTCGCGGGCGAAGCCGATGATCAGGATCGCGTCCTTGGCAGCGAGCCCGATGATCGTGATCAGCCCGATGGTGAAGTAGACGTCGTTCGGCATGCCGCGCAGCGTCACGGCCGCGACGGCGCCGAGAATGCCGAGCGGCACCACGAGCAGCACGGCGATCGGCACGGTCCAGCTCTCGTAGAAGGCGGCCAGCACCAGGAACACGACGAGGGCCGACAGCGCCAGCAGCAGCGGCGCCTGCGAGCCGGCCGCCTTCTCCTGCAGCGACTGGCCGGTCCATTCGAAACCGAAGCCGCGCGGCAGCGTCGCCGCGATCCGCTCCATCTCGGCGATGGCGTCGCCCGACGTGAAGCCCGGCCGCGCCGCGCCGCTGATGCGCACCGACGGATAGTAGTTGAAGCCGACCACCTGGCTCGGCCCGACCGACCACGACACCGTGGCGAAGGACGAGAACGGTACGAGCGTGCCCTTGGCGTTGCGGACGTTGAAGCCGAGGATGTCGTCGGCCTGCATGCGGGCGCGGTCGTCGGCCTGCACGATGACGCGCTGCATGCGGCCGCGGTTGGGGAAGTCGTTGATGTAGGCGGAGCCGAGATTGGTCGAGATGGTCGCGTTGATCTCCTGGAAGGCGACGCCGAGCGCCGCCGCCTTCTCGCGGTCGACGATCAGCTCGACCTGCGGGGCCGGCGGCAGCCCTTCGACGAAGACGTCCTGCAGCACCGGGCTTCGACGCGCAGCCTCCAGAAGCTGGTCCTTCGCCTTCATCAGCTCGGCATAGCCCTTCTGGCCGCGGTCCTGCAGGCGGAACGAGAAGCCGGACGAGTTGCCGAGATTGTCGATCGGCGGCGGCTCCAGCGCCGAGATGCGGGCGTCCTTGAGGCCGGCGAGGCTCTTGTTCACGTCGGCGACGATCGCGGCGGCCGAGTCGTTCGGGCCGCGCTTCGACCAGTCCTCCAGCGTGACGAAGGCCTGCGCCGTGTTGGCGCCCTGGCCGAGGAACGAGAAGCCGGTGAGGAACGTGACGCCGTCGACGCCCTTGCGGTTCATCAGGAACGTCTCGACCTCCTGGACGACCGCGAGCGTGCGGTTGAACGAGGCGTCGGGCGGCGTCTGCACGTCGGTGGTGATGAAGCCCTGGTCGTCGATCGGCAGGAAGCCGGCCGGGAGGCGCGCGAACATCCAGCCCATCGCGGCGACGATGACGGCGAACACGACCAGCATGCGCCCGGCGCGGCCGAGCGACCAGCCGACGAAGCGGCCGTAGCGATCCTTGATGCGGTCGAGCCCGCGATTGAACCATCCGAACACGCCGCGGCCGGGGCCGTGATGCGTCACCGGCTTCAACAGCGTCGCACACAAAGCGGGCGTCAGCGACAGCGCCATCAGGGCCGAGAAGCCGATCGCCGCCACCATGGTGACGGAGAACTGGCGATAGACGATGCCGACCGAGCCGGGGAAGAACGCCATCGGCACGAACACGGCCATCAGCACCAGCGTGATGCCGACGATGGCGCCGGAGATCTGGCTCATCGCCTTGCGGGTCGCCTCGCGCGGCCCGAGATGCTCCTCGGCCATGATGCGCTCGACGTTCTCCACCACCACGATGGCGTCGTCGACCAGGATGCCGATCGCCAGCACCATGGCGAACAGCGTGAGCATGTTGATCGAGAAGCCGCCGAGCAGCAGCACGGCGCAGGTGCCGAGCAGCGCCACCGGCACCACCAGGGTCGGGATGATGGTGTAGCGGATGTTCTGCAGGAACAGGAACATCACGAGGAACACCAGGATCACGGCCTCGCCGAGCGTCATCAGCACCTTGGTGATCGACGCCTTCACGACGGGCGTGATGTCGTAGGGGATCTCGTACTTGATGTTCTGGGGGAAGTAGGTCGACAGCTCCGCCATCTTGGCGTGCACGGCGCGCGCGGTGGCGAGCGCGTTGCCGGTCGGCGCCAGCAGCACCGAGAGGCCGGCGACCGACTTGCCGTCCTGCCGCGTGGTGAACTGATAGGCCATGCCGCCCACCTCGACGCGGGCGACGTCGCGCAGCCGCACCGTCGAGCCGTCGGCATTGGCGCGCAGCACGATCGATCCGAACTCGTCGGGCGAGGCGAGCTGGCCCTTGACCAGCACCATGGCCGAGACCGGATGGCCGGGCCGGCTCGGCTCGGCACCGATGCTGCCGGAGGCGACCTGGGCGTTCTGCGCCTCGATCGCCTTGGTCACGTCGTCGGCGGTGAGGTTGTAGCCGACGAGCCGGGCCGGATCGAGCCAGACGCGCAGCGAGCGCTCGGTCGAGAACAGCGTCGCGCGGCCGACGCCGGGGATGCGCCTGATCTCGCCCAGCACGTTGCGGATCATGAAGTCGCCGAGGCCGATCTCGTCGAGGCTGCCGTCGGTCGACGACAGCGTGATGATCTGCAGCACCGCGCTGGAGGCCTCCTCGATCAGGATGCCCTGCTGGATGACGGCGCGCGGCAGGCGCGCCTCGACCCGCTTGATGCGGTTCTGCACCTCGACCGAGGCCATGCTCGGGTCGGTGCCGGGGACGAAGTTGGCGATGATCTCGACCTGGCCGAGCGAGTCGGAGGTCGATTCGAAGTTGAGGATGCCGCTCGCGCCGTTGAGCTCCTCCTCGATCAGCCGGGTGACGCTGTTGTACAGGTTCTCGGGTGAGGCGCCCGGATAGCTGGTCGAGATCGAGATCGAGGGCGGCGCGATGATCGGATACTGCGCGATCGGCAGGAACGGCAGCGCCAGGAGCCCGAACAGGCTGACGAACAGCGCCACCACGACCGCGAAGATCGGCCGATCGATGAAGAAGGACGGCATCCCGCTCGCTCCGGCGTCAGCGCAGCGTGCCGGTGGCGTCCGCTTCGACCCGCCCCTCGAGCGGCTCGGCCGAGGCGCGACGCTGCACGCCGGGCCGGTACGGCACCGGCTCGACGACGTCCCCGGGGACGAACTTCTGGAAGCCCTCGACGATCACCTTGTCGCCCGGCTGGGCGCCGTCGAGCAGCAGCCATTGGTCGTCGACCACGCGGCCGACCCGCACGGGCTTGGGGTGCGCGCGGTTGTCGTCGCGCACCAGGAACAGGCGGCTCTCGCCGGTATCGTCGCGCTGCACGGCCTGCTGCGGCACGGCGAGCGAGTCGCCGTCGATGCCCTGCTCGATCTGCACCCGCACATACATGCCGGGGAGCAGCTCGCCCTTCGGGTTGGGGAATTCGCCGCGCAGCGTCACCTGGCCGGTCGAGGGATCGACGCTGGCGTCGGAGAACAGGAGCTTGCCGGCGTGCGGATAGAGCGTGCCGTCGGCGCGCACGAGGCGGACCTTGGCGGCGTCGGGCTCGACCTGCTCGAGTGCGCCGGACTCGAAGTCGCGGCGGAGCTGCTGCAGCTCCTCCACCGACTGGGTGAAGTCCGCATAGACGCGGTCGAGCTGCTGGACCGTGGCGAGATGGGTCGCCTCGCCCTGGCCGACCAGCGCGCCTTCGGTGACGAGGGCGCGGCCGACCCGGCCGTCGATCGGCGAGCGGATGCCGGCATAGCCGAGATTGAGCTCGGCGCGGGCGACCTCGGCCTCCTTCGCGGCGACCTCGGCCTGCGCCTGGCGGAAGGTGGCGACCGCGGTCTCGTGCTGGACCTGCGAGGCGGCACGGCCGACGAGCAGCTCCTCGATGCGCTTGGCCTGCTTCTCGGACTGCTCGCGCACGGCCTCGGCCTTGGCGAGCGCCGCCCGGGCGGCGTCGAGCTCGACCTCGTAGGGGCGCGGGTCGAGCCGGTAGAGGATCTCGCCGGCCTTGACGTCGGCGCCCTGCCGGAAGGCGCGCTCGACGACGATGCCGGACACGCGGGCCCGCACCTCGGCGATGCGCACCGGCGCGATACGGCCGGGCAGCTCGCGGACATAGGGGCGCGGCGCCGGCTGCAGCGTCACCACCGAGACCTTGGGCGGCGGTGTCGCGCCCTTCTCCTGGGTGGCGACGGTCGTCTGCGCCTCCGTGCAAGCAGCGAGGCCGAGACCGGCCATCAGCAGGAGTGCAGTTCCGGTTCGGCGGTTCACCGTGTGAAGAACCGTCATGTCGTCACCTCCAGGTCAATTCCACGTCCCGTCGACCTCCAGGTCGACGTCGCATCGGCGGCCCGAACACGGCTCCGCCGCCGGACGGCCGAAGCCGCCCGTTGTCACGCCCACCATCGGCGCCCCGCGGACGGGGTCCGCCACGGCGCCGCACTCCGGCAGTCTGAAACTCCCCGCGCGGCTGGGCTTCGACCGAGGGCCGGCCCGCTCGTTCTGCTGCCCCAGTGTCCCCCGGGCAGCGTTACGGCTTTCTTAACAGCCGTTCAGCTTTCAGTGTCACACGATGAATACGGCAGAACTTTGCTTATGCTGCACTGCAAGATATCAGCACAATTATTTATTATCATCATACCGTTTCGTATTTCATCGCTTCCCGACGACCGTATACGCTCAGCGAACGAACTATAGTGGATCCGTTCTGACAGTATACATCGCAGCCGCGAATCCCCTTGATCCAGAGCTACATCTCGACAATGCAGATCGCAATCTCCCGGGCGGTCGCAACATTGTCGCACCGCCGTATCGGGCCGGGCCGCCGTCCCGCCGCGCGGCGGGAACCACTTGCGATCGCTGGGCTTGCGGGCACGCCGGGTGCACGCCGCGGCCGGCGTGCGGCGTTGCGTCGCGCGACGGCGGGCCTGTCGGGAGACGTGGATCCGGTCAGCGCGGTTCCGGAGCGACCGGCCACCAGCCGTCGCCGCGGCGCTCGAACAACGGGGTGGAGAACACGGTGCGCACCGGCAGGCCGTCGAGCACGGATTTCCAGCGCTCGGTCTGGCCCATGATGGCGAGCGCCCCGACCGTCGCGGCACCGGCGCGGTCGAGCACGCGGCGCGCCGCCGTCACGGTGGTGCCGCGCGACACCACGTCGTCGACGATCACGACCCGCTTGCCGGCGAGCCGCGGGATCAGGTTGGGATCGAGGTAGAGGCGCTTCGGCTGGGTCGGCGTGGTCACCGACGAGACCGGCTCGGAGAGCGCCTCGTCGTACCAGAACTTTCGCGAGTACCCCATCGGCACGTAATGGGCGTGCCCGAGGCGCTCGGCGACCTTCGGGGCCAGCGTCAGGCCGAGCGTCGGCAGACCGACGACGACGTCCGGCGCGAGCCCGCGGCCGAGCGCCGCGAGCGCGTCGGCGAAGCGGTCGACGACGACGAAGGACGCCTGGTTGATGATGATCGAGGCGACGGCGTGGTCGCCCTCGGGCAGCGTGCGCAGCGGCAGGTCGAGCAGGAGCCCGTCCCCCACCGGCACCGGAAAGCGGTCCGTGTAGGGCGGGCCCGGCAGATCCGCGGGATTGCCCGCCGGGCTGGGATAAAGGTGCTGCCAGAAGCCTTCGGTCGACATGGAACGGGTAAGGCCTGCAACGCGAGGACACGCCGGCCGGGCCGGTGTGTCCGGGAATCGGATGTCCCGCCGACACGGGCTCGGTGTGCCCATCTCTCCGCCCTGGTCCTGAGGAGCCGCCGAAGGCGGCGTCTCGAAGGACGTGGCGGCCTCATGGTTCGAGACGCGGCCTGCGGCCGCTCCTCACCATGAGGAGGACGCCTCACCATGAGGAGGACGATTTCGCGAAAGCCTCCCGCCTCACTCGGCCGCGGTGAGGTGCGGCTTCGGCTTCTCGCCGGCGTGGATCTCGGCGATCTTCTTCTCGACGTGGCGGGAGAAGACGTACTCGGCCGGGCGCTGGTTCTCGAGCGAGATCTCGGGGGCCATCTCGCCCTCGGTCTTCACGCCGAACAGCGCGACCTTCAGGGCCGCGAGCGGCTGGCGCATGGTCGCGTCGGCGGCGGTCGGCTCGTAGCCACAATGCGCCATGCAGTCGGCGCACTTCTCGTAGCGACCGGTGCCGTAGGAGTCCCAGTCGGTCTCCTCCATCAGCTCCTTGAAGGTCTTGGCGTAGCCTTCGCCGATCAGGTAGCAGGGCTTCTGCCAGCCGAAGATGTTGCGGGTCGCCATGCCCCAGGGCGAGCACTGGAACTGCTGATTGCCGGCCAGGAAGTCGAGGAACAGGCCGGAATGCATGAACTGCCAGTTCTTGCCCTTGCCGAGCGCGAAGACCTTGCGGAACAGCTCCTTGGTGCGCTTGCGGGCGAGGAAGTGCTGCTGGTCCGGGGCGCGCTCGTAGGCGTAGCCGGGCGAGATCGAGACGCCGACGCCGAGCTCGGCCGTGAAGTCGAGATACTTGGCGATGTCCTCGGCCGGCATGCCCTCGAAGATCGTCGCGTTGACGTTGACGGCGAAGCCCTTGGCCTTCGCGGCCTTGATCGCCGCGACCGCCTTGTCGAACGTGCCGGGCTGACACACCGAGCGGTCGTGATGATCCTTCAGGCCGTCGAGATGGACCGAGAAGAACAGATAGGGCGACGGTTCGAACAGGTGCAGCTTCTTCTCGAGCAGCAGCGCGTTGGTGCACAGCGAGACGAACTTCTTGCGCGCCACGATGCCCTTGACGATCTCGCCGATCTCCTTGTGGATCAGCGGCTCGCCGCCCGGGATCGCGACCATCGGTGCGCCGCACTCGTCGACGGCGGCGAGGCATTCCTCGACCGACATGCGCTGGTTGAGGATCGTGTCCGGATAGTCGATCTTGCCGCAGCCGGCGCAGGCGAGATTGCAGCGGAACAGGGGTTCCAGCATCAGCACGAGCGGGTAGCGCTTCCGCCCGAGCAGCTTCTGCTTGAGCACATACGCGCCAATACGCATTTCCTTGAAGAACGGTATTGCCATTGTTCCTGCTTCCCGAACTCGCCTGCGGACACGCCGTGCCGTCGTCGATATCGCTCCGATATCGTCTTCGGCGGGCGGCGGAACTTCTGGTGTTAATCGGAAGGCGCCGCCGGTTCAAGCACCGGCCGGCGGCTGGTTTGGCCGCATGAACGCTTGTTCATCGCCACCTCGGAGCTATTCCAGGCCGTCCAACGCGTGTTAACGCGCAGTTGTTTCAGGCCGGAGACACGCCCGCGCGTGCCCCGCGGCACCGCCGACAGCCCGTGTCGCGCCTCCGCATTACCCTGCAACACGTTGATAATCCGTGTGTTGAACCCTCGGACGCGGTCCCGCGTTGGTGGACCGGAAGGCTCGGCCTTCCGCGACTCCACCGTCCGGCGGGGATCCGGCCTGCCTCGCACGGGGTTGCCACCTCAATTCCGGCCCTATTATGAAGCACATGCACGCGCGGCCCCGGTGGGGTCGCGATTTTTCGTCGTCGGTGCGGTGAAGGCGGCCATGGCGGACGCGGGGCGCACGCGAAAGGGCCCCGTCCCGGCCGGCAAGTGCCCGAGCCACGCGACATGATCCTCTGACCCCCCACGACCGGACCCATGCTCGTCAAGTCGATCGTCCGCACCGTACGGTTCTGCATTCGGCACCCCCGGGTCGTCGTCGGCCTCTATCTGGTGCTGGCGGTCCTCGCCGGCGTCTATGCGGCCCGCAACTTCGCCATCGACACCGACGTCAACAAGCTGATCTCGCCGGCGCTCGACTGGCGCCAGCGCGAGATCGCGTTCGAGAAATCGTTCCCGGGCCGCTTCGACAGCATTCTGGTGGTGGTCGACGCGCCGACTCCGGAGCTCGCCTCGCGCGCCACCGCGACGCTCGCGGCCAAGCTGAAGCAGAACACGACGTCGTTCCGCACCGTCGAGGATCCGGGCGGCGGACCGTTCTTCGCCCGCAACGGGCTCCTGTTCCAGTCGGTCCAGGAGCTCGAGGCGACCGCCCAGGGCCTGTCCCAGGCCGGGCCGCTGGTCCGCACGCTGGGCGGCGACCCGAACCTGCGCGGCCTCGTGCAGGGCCTGTCGCTGGTGCTCTCGGGGGTGCGCGGCAACATGGTGCAGCTCGACGCGGCCGCGCCCGCCTTCGACCGCGCCGCGACGACGATCGAGACGGCGCTGGACGGCAAGCCGACGAGCTTCTCCTGGCAGGCGCTGATGACCGGCAAGACGCCCACGCCCGAGGAGCTGAGGCAGTTCATCGTGGTGCGGCCGGTGCTCGACTACTCGGCGCTGGAGCCGGGCGCCGCCGCCTCGGCGGCGATCCGCGACGCCGCCCGCGACCTCGACCTCGCCGGCCAGTACCAGGCGCGGGTGCGCCTCACCGGCCCGATCGCGATGGCCGACGAGGAATTCTCCACCATGCAGACCGGCGCCGTGCGCGACGCCATCCTCACGGTGGTGGTGGTGCTCGGCATCCTGTGGATGGCGCTGCGCTCCGGCAAGCTGATCCTCGCCGTCTACGCCAACATGTTCGTCGGGCTCGCCATCACGGCGGCGCTCGGCCTGATGATGGTCGATGCGCTCAATCCGATCTCGGTCGCCTTCGCGGTGCTGTTCATCGGGCTCGGCGTCGACTTCGGCATCCAGTTCGCGGTGCGCTACCGGACCGAGCGGCACGAGATCGACAATCTGGAGACGGCCCTCGTCGCCACGGCGCGGCGGATCGGCGCGCCGCTGACGCTCGCCGCCGGCGCCGTCGCGGCCGCCTTCCTGTCGTTCACGCCGACCGACTATTCGGGCATCTCCGAGCTCGGCAAGATCGCCGGCGTCGGCATGCTGATCGCGCTCGTCACCAGCGTGACGCTGCTGCCGGCGCTCCTGAAGGTGATGAAGCCGGCCGGCGAGCCGGAGGAGATCGGCTATCGCCAGCTCGCGCCGGTCGACCGCTTCCTCGAGCGGTACCGCTTCGCCGTGATCGGCGGCACGCTCGGCGTCGCGCTGCTCGGCTCGCCACTCCTGTACTTCCTCACCTTCGACTTCAACCCGGTCAACCTGCGCAACAAGAACGTCGAGTCGGTGGCGACGCTGCTCGACCTCCGCGCAGACCCGAATGTCGGCGCCAACGCGATCGACGTGCTGGTGCCGAACGCGACCGCCGCCGAGGCGGCCGTGCAGAAGCTGCGGACGCTGCCGGAGGTCGGCCGGGTGATGACGCTGACCAGCTTCGTTCCGTCCGATCAGGAGCAGAAGCTCGCGATCCTCGAGTCCCTGAAGAAGGTGCTGGTCCCGGCGCTCAGCCCGCGGATGATGCCGACCCCGACCGACGAGGACGAGGTCGCGGCACTGAAGCGCGGCCAGGATCTCCTGACCCAGATCCAGGTCGACCGGCCGGGCCCCGGCGCCGTCGCCTCGGCGCGGCTCGCCGCCGCCCTCGGCCGCCTCGCCGCGGCCTCGCCGACGACGCGGGAGACCGTCGAGGCCGCCTTCATCGTGCCGCTGAAGGCGGTGTTCGACCAGTGGCGCGACCTCCTGCAGGCGCAGCCGATCACGCTGGAGACGCTGCCGCCCGATCTCGTGTCGGGCTGGCGCACCGCCGACGGCCGCCTGCGCGTCGAGGCGACCCCGAAGGGCGACCCGAACGACACCGAGGTGCTGCGCGGCTTCGCCCAGTCCATCCTCGCCGTCTATCCCGACGCGACCGGCGCGCCGATCTCGATCCTGAAGTCGGGCGAGACGGTGGTGTCGGCCTTCGTGCATGCCGGCATCTACGCTCTCGTCTCCATCATGATCCTCCTGTGGATCGTGCTGCGCCGCTTCGGCGACGTGCTGCTGACGCTGGTGCCGCTGCTGCTCGCCGGCGTGCTGACGCTGGAGTTCTGCGTGCTGATCGGCATGCCGATGAACTTCGCCAACATCATCGCCCTGCCGCTGCTGCTCGGCGTCGGCGTCGCGTTCAAGATCTACTACATCATGGCGTGGCGGGCCGGGCAGACCGGGCTCCTGCAGTCGAGCCTCACCCGCGCCGTGGTGTGGAGCGCGCTCACCACCGCGACAGCGTTCGGTAGCTTGTGGATGTCGAGCCATCCCGGCACGTCGAGCATGGGCGAGCTGCTGGCGCTGTCGCTGGTCACCACGATGTGCTTCGCGGTGCTGTTCCAGCCGGCCCTGATGGGTCCGCCGCGGGTGATCCAGAAGGAAGAGCCGAACGAGCCGGAGGCGCCGCCGCCGGCCCCGGCCGCCCCCCGCAAGGACGAGGTCCCGGCGGCGGAGTGAGGCGGGCAGCATCGTGCCGGCGGCTGGGCCGACAGCCGAGGTGTGAGCACGGAGGCTGCGGCGCCCTCGTTTCACCTCTCCCCGGCGGGGAGAGGTCGGGGCTCGCGCGGCAGCGCGAG
>NZ_NHSK01000123.1 GCF_016653355.1 Rhodoplanes elegans
AGGCTACGGTCCGGGGTGGGGTCGGGGCTACGGTCCCGGCTACGGCCGCGGTCCCGGCTGGCGGCAGGCCGCCGGTCCGTGCGCGGCCGGCCAGAACACCCCCGGCTGCTGGCGCGTGCAGAATCCCGACAAGCACGCCGCCTGCTTCAAGGAGGCGGACGCGAAGGGCCTGCGCGCCGGCCCGCGCCGCACCTTCATGGCCGAGTGCATGACCAAGTAGCCCGACACCCGTCCGGGACGGCGGCCGAACCGCCGCCCCGGGCGTGACGTCACGGCGCCCCGGGGCGCGACGTCACGAAGGGACATCCGGCTGCCTCGGCGTCAGCGGACCCGGTAGGCGCCGTGGCAGCCGGCGCATTGCGTCGTGATGGCGGCGATGCCGGTCATCAGCGATTTCCAGCCGGCGGCGTCGGGCGGATCCGCCACGGTCTGGGTGACACGGGCGAAATCGTCGGCGGCGCGGTGGAACGCGAAGCCCATCTCGCGGAATTCCGCTGGCATGTGGCGTCCGATGCCGAGCCCCTGGCCGATCGCCATCTCCTTGCGGGCGAGGACACCGGCCTCCTTGACGCAGCCGCTGCCGACGAGCTGCAGAACCTGGTCGAGCGTCGTCATGTGGGTCCGCATGTGCTCCAGGAAGGTCTGCCGGACCTCGTCCGGAAGCGTGATCAGGAGGCGCGGATCGTCGCTCTCCGGCGCGGCCCGGACCGCCGCCGTCGTCGCCAGCAGGGCGAAGCCCGCCAGGAGACCTGCCGCGCATTTCGCCGTCGTGCAGCCCCGTCGTGTCGTGCCGGTCCGTGTCATCGGTCGTCTCCGTCGTGATCGTCGGCGCGCAGCGTGCGCGCGCGCAGCTGACCGCGACCTGACGATGTCGCGCCGGCAGGCTTCCTTAACCACGATCGCAGATGCGCCTTCGCGCGCCATGGAACCTCAGGCGCCCTTAACGCCCGGCCCGCTAGACCACCAGCTCGGACTAGCCTGCATGAGCCGTCTCCGGTCGAGAGCTCGCCCACGATGTCGCCTGCCGCGATACCGCCGAACGAAACCGAACGACTCGCCGCCCTGCGCCGCTGCGCCGTGCTCGACACCGCGCCGGAGGAGAGCTTCGATCGCATCACCCGCCTGGTGACGCTGCTGACCGGCGTGCCGGTCGCCGTGATCAGCTTCGTCGACCGCGATCGCCAGTGGTTCAAGTCGCGCATCGGCCTGACGACCACCGAGACCCCGCGCGAGGTCGCGTTCTGCGCCCACGCGATCCTGGCCGACGAGCCGCTGATCGTCGAGGACGCGCGGCGCGATCCGCGCTTTCACGACAACCCGCTGGTGACGGCCGAGGACGGGGTGCGCTTCTATGCCGGCGCACCGATCCGTACCGCCGAAGGCCTCAATGTCGGCGTGCTGTGCGCCATCGACCGGGTGCCGCGCCGGCTCGGTCCCAAGCGGATCGCGGCACTGCGCGAACTCGCCGCCATGGTGGCGACCGAGCTCGCGTTGCGGGTGGCCAACCAGCGCCTGACCGGCGAGCTCGTCGCGCGGGTCAAGGTCGAGAGCGGGCGGGCGGTCGTCCGTCAGCGCCTGCAGGACCTGCTCGAAACCGCCACCGACTGGCTGTGGGAGACCGACGCCGAGCACCGCTTCGTCTACGTCTCCCACCCGATGCCGGCCGGCGTCGCCGGCGGCGCCTTCCTGGGCCGCACCCGGCGCGAGCTGGCGGGCGGCGATGCCGCCGACCCGGTGTGGTCGGGCCACGTCGCCGATCTCGATGCGCACCGGCCGTTCCGGGCGTTCCGCTACGCGGTGCGGCGGGCCGACGGCGGCACCAGCCATCTGGAGACCAGCGGCAAGCCGATGTTCGACCGGGCCGGCCGGTTCGTCGGCTATCGCGGCACCGGGCGCGACGTGACCGCGATGGTCCAGTCCGAGCTCGCGATGCGGGCCATGAGCGCCAAGCTGCACGCCCTGCAGGCGTCGGGCGTCATCGGCGTGATCACCTGCGAGGGGGACCGCATCGTCGACGCCAACGACGAGTTCCTGCGCATCGTCGGCCACGACCGCGCCGACGTCGACGCCGGCCGGCTGACGTGGTCGCGCGTCGCCCCGCCGAGCCTGCACATGGTCGAGGACGACGCGCCGTCCGGACCGGCCGGATCGTTCCATCGCCTCTGCCTGCACCGCAGCGGCGCCCGCGTGCCGGTCGCGATCAGCTCCTTCACGCTCGACGGCGCGGCCGGCCAGTGGATGGCGCTGGTGCAGGACGTCAGCGAGCAGAAGGCCCGCGAGGCGCAGATCCGCGATCTCGCCTATCGCGACACGCTGACCGGGCTCCTGAACCGTCGCTCCTTCAACGAGCAGCTCGCCCGCCACCTCACCCCGGGCCGCGACGGCACGCGGCGCGGCGGCGCCCTCGTCGTCCTCGACCTTGACAACTTCAAGGACGTCAACGACGCGATCGGTCACGACGCCGGTGACGCCCTGCTGCAGACGATCGCCCACCGTCTGCTCCAGGCCACCGGGGACGAGGACGTCGTGGCGCGTCTCGGCGGCGACGAGTTCGCCGTCGTGCTGGTCGACGTCGACGCGCCGCAGGAGATCGAGACGCGGGCCCGCCGCCTCCTGGAGGTGCTGAGCCAGCCGGTGCGCCACCGCGACGAGACCCTCCATCCGAGCGCCAGCCTCGGGGTGACGCGCTTCCCGCAGGACGCCGACGACGCCGCCGAGCTCTTGAAGAACGCCGACGTCGCGCTCTACCGCGCCAAGGCGGCCGGCCGGCGCTCGGTGTCGTTCTTCGATCCCGGCATGATGGACGGCGCGATCGCCCGGTTGAAGCTGCTCAACGAGGTGCGGCTCGCCATGGCGGAGAACCAGTTCCGCCTCGCCTATCAGCCGGTCGTCCGGATGGACGGGCGCGGGCATTCCGGCTTCGAGGTGCTGATCCGCTGGCTGCATCCGCGCCGCGGGCTGCTCGGCCCCGGCGAGTTCCTCGATGCCATGGAGGGCGCCGGCCTGCACGGCTGGATCGCCCGGTTCGTCATGGAGACGGCCGCCCGGCAGGCGCGCGGCTGGCTCGACCACGGGCTCGATCCCGGCACCATCGGGGTCAACATGTCGGGCAGCCAGATCCGGGCGGACGGCTTCGCCGACGACATGCTGGCCGTGCTGGCGACCTGGCGGGTCGCGCCGCGGCGGATCGTCCTCGAGGTCACCGAGCAGGTCGTCATCGCCGAGGATCCGCGCATCGCGACGGCGCTCGCGCGATTGCACGCCGCCGGCGTCCGCATCGCGCTCGACGACTTCGGCACCGGCTACTCGTCGCTCGCGCATCTGCGGCGCTTCCCGGTCGACGTCCTGAAGATCGATCGCTCCTTCGTGACCGACATCGGCACCGATGCCGGCGACACCGCGATCACCCGCGCCATCGTCAATCTCGCTCACAGCCTCGATCTCGAGGTGGTGGCCGAGGGGATCGAGACCGAGGCGCAGTTCGCGCGGCTTTCGGCGCTCGGCTGCGATCTCGGCCAAGGCTTCCTGCTCGGCCGGCCGATGCCGGTCGAGGCGGCGACCGAATGGCTCGGCGGCGTCCCTGGGCGCGCCGCCGCGACCGGCTGAACGCTTAACCACACCGCTTCGTCCTGCAGGGCCGCAGCGGTGCCCCCGATCGACCGGACCGGCCGGATCGCCCGCGATTGCGGTAACATGGAACGGTTTCGGGCTTGCCGCGTTGAACCGTCACCACTGGCCAGGAGAACCCTCATGCAAGCCATGCCCGATACCGCGCCGGGAGCGTCGCCGGAGACGTGCCCGACCCTGCAGGTGCTCGCCGCGCGCTGGTGGCTCGTGCTGCTGCGCGGCGTCGTCGCCATCCTGTTCGGTGTGCTGGCCTTCGCCTGGCCCGGCCTGACGATCCTGACGCTCGTGGTGTTCTACGGCGCCTTCGCGTTCGCCGACGGCATCCTGGCGATCGGCGGCGCCATCGCCGGCAAGGGGCCGACCTCGGCGCGCTGGTGGCTGGTGCTGTCGGGCGTGCTCGGCCTCGCGGTCGGCGCCATCGCCTTCGTCGCGCCAGGCGCCGTCGCCGTGGCGCTGCTGATCTTCATCGCGGCATGGTCGATCGCGCTCGGCGTGATGCAGATCGTCGCCGCGATCCAGCTCCGCAAGGAGATCGAGCACGAGTGGCTGTTGATCCTCTCCGGCATCGTCTCGGTGCTGTTCGGCGGCATCCTGCTGTTCCAGCCGGTCGCGGGCGCGCTCGCCGTCGTGTGGATGATCGCCGCCTATGCGATCGTCTCCGGCGTCGTCTACATCGCCTGGTCGTTCCGCCTGCGCGCCTGGAACGCCAACCGGACCACCGCCGGCGCGACGGCGTGACGGCGCTGGCGAGCCGCGCGCGTCGGAGAGGGTTGCGGTCGCGATAAACCGTCCAGATGTCCGCTCGTCCCCGCGAGGGCGGGGATCCAGGGGCCGCGTGACGTGTTGCCCCTGGATTCCCGCTTGCGCGGCAATGAGCGGAGGATGGGGCGAGCGCTGCGAGCCAGCTTCTAAAAGCTCTCGCCGACCAGGATGCGCGCCTTGGCGCTGGTCGCCACCTTGCCGTCGGCCATCAGGATGCGGCCGCGCAGGACGACGACGTCGCTCTTGAGGTGCGGCGCTTCCGTCACCGTGTCGACGCTCCATTCGAGCGTGATCGTCTCGCCGGCCGGGATCGGGACGTGGAACCGGAACGAGATGTCGTGGCCGATCACGGCGCCCCTCGCGGCGTAGTGGCTGGCCAGGAATCCCATCAGCTGCGCCGCCATCTGCGGCCCCGAGACGATCGGCACCTTGTAGCGGGTGCCGGCGGCGAACTCGGCATCGTGGTGCAGTGGATTCTTGTCGCCGGCCATCGTCGCGAAGGCGCTCGCCTCGGCGAAGCTGACCGTGAAGGTGGTCGAGAAGGTCTCGGTCGGGTCGACGCGCATGCCGGCAGCGATCACTCAGTACAGGGTGGCTTTCACGCGCGCCGGATAGGCGTCGTCGAAGGGCGTGGCGGCGATCCGGCCCTGCGAGCAGGCCGCGAGAATCCGGCCGGCGGTCGGCAGCGTGCCGCGCGCGACGCGCCGCTCCGGATCCCACAGGCGCGAGCGCACCAGCGCCTTCGAGCACTGGAAGTAGACCCGCTCGACCGTGACGACGATCACGGTGCGCGGCGCCTTGCCGTCCAGGCGGAAGCTCTCGGTCAGCGCCGGATCCGTGGAGATGACGGCGCGGCCGTTGACCCGCAGCGTCTCGTCGTAGCCCGGGATCATGAACAGGAGCGCGATGCGCGGATCCTCGATCAGGTTGCGCAGCGTGTCGATGCGGTTGTTGCCGCGCCGATCGGGGATCAGCAGCGTCCTCTCGTCGGCGATGCGCACGAAGCCGGCCGGGTCGCCGCGCGGCGAGCAGTCGAGCCCGCCGGCCCCGCCGGTCGCGATCACCACGAAGGGCGCCGCCTCGATCAGCGCCCGATAGGGCGCGTTGACGTGGTCGATCTCCTTGAGGATCGCGGCCTCGCCGGGAGCGTCGTAGAGCGCCTCGAGCGCCGCGAGGCTGGTGACGGTGTGGTCGGCGCTCGCGGTCTCGGTCACGATGCTCCCTTTCCGGCGGATCAGAACGGCCCGCGCGAGGCGATGCTGTCGATCACCGCGTTCAGCTCGCGGATGCGGGTCGCGTAGACGCGGGCGAGGCAGCCGGTGTCGGCGCCGCAGGCCTCGCGGGTCCTGATGAAGGCGCGTTGCGCGTCCTGGATGTCGCCGCGCTGGCCCATGGCGACGAGTCCGGTCGCGACCCCGTAGATCGCCGCCATGCGGGCCTCGTCCTGGCCGAGCGTGTAGGTGCTGCAGATCGTGCGATCGGCGGGCGTGGTCGCCTTGGCGCAATCGATCGGCGAATAGTCGATCGCGGCGGCGGGGGACGCCGCGCCGATCAGCGCGACGATGCCGAATGCGAGCAAACGAGGTGCGAGCAAACGAGCGTTCATCGGAGCCTCCTCAGGCGGCGAGAAGCCGCCGCCCATCGTGGCCCGTGACGATCACGTCGACAATGCGTCCCGGCGCGCCGCCCGAGATTTTGACCGGCGTGAACTGCTCGGTGCGGCCCGTTGTGCCGGTCTCGACCAGCACGGCGCGGCGCTGGCCGATCTCGTTTTGCAGATGCTGGAGAAGCAGCGCGTCGCCCTTCTGGCGCAGCCGCATGGCGCGTTCCTTGACGACGCGGCCGTCGACCGGCGGCATGCGGGCGGCCGGCGTGCCGGGCCTGGCCGAGAACGGGAAGACGTGCAGATAGGTAAGGCCGCAGGCATCGACGAGATCGAGCGAGTTCTGAAACATCGCCTCGGTCTCGGTCGGGAAGCCGGCGATGATGTCGGCGCCGAACACGACGTCGGGCCGCAGCCGCCGCACCTCGGCGCAGAAGTCGATGGCGTGCTGCCGCGAATGACGGCGCTTCATGCGCTTGAGGATCATGTCGTCGCCGGCCTGCAGCGACAGATGCAGATGCGGCATCAGACGCTTTTCTTCGGCCAGCGCGATCATCAGGTCGTCGTCGGCCTCGACCGAGTCGATCGAGGAGAGGCGCAGCCGCGGCAGCTCCGGCACGGCGGCGAGCACGCGGCGGACCAGCGTGCCGAGCCGTGGGCGCTCGGGCAGGTCGGCGCCGTAGCTGGTGATGTCGACGCCGGTCAGCACCACCTCGGCGTGGCCGTTGAGGGCGAGGCGGCGCACCTGGGCGATCACGTCCTCGGTCGCGACCGAGCGCGAATTGCCGCGGCCGAACGGGATGATGCAGAAGGTGCAGCGATGGTCGCAGCCGTTCTGCACCTGGACGAAGCCGCGGGCGCGCCCCTCGATGCCGTCGATCGCCGGCGCGGCACCGCTGCGCACCGCCATGATGTCGTCGACGGCGGCCTTGGCAGCCGGATCGACGGCGCCGCCCGCGAAGACCGCGCGGGTCTGGGCCCAGGCGTCGTCCGACAGCTTCTCGGTGTTGCCGAGTACGCGGTCGACCTCGGGCATCGCGACGAAGGTCGCTGTCTCGGTCTGCGCCGCACAGCCGGTGACGACGACTCGGGCGCGCGGATTCTCGCGCTTGAGTTTTCTGATGGCCTGACGGGTCTGGCGAACGGCTTCGCCCGTCACGGCGCAGCTGTTCACCACCACGGTGTCGGACAGCCCCGCCGCCTCGGCGCGGCGGCGGATCGCCTCCGATTCGAAGGCGTTGAGCCGGCAGCCGAACGTGACGACGTCGACGCTCATCGGCCCGCCGCTCCGCCCGCCGTCGCGGCGCCGGTCACGTCCTTGGCGAACAGGGCCGGGTCAAAGCGGCCGTGCCACTCGTACTCCACCGGCCCGGTCATCAGCACGTGGTCGTCGCGCTCGCGCCAGTCGATGATCAGGTCGCCGCCCGGCAGCGTCACGCGCACGCGGCGTCCGGTGCGGCCGGTGCGGGCCGCCGACACGGCGGTGGCGCAGGCGGCCGAGCCGCAGGCCTTGGTGAGGCCGGCGCCGCGCTCCCAGGTCCGCATCGTCAGATGGTCCGGGCCGGTCACGGCGGCGAGCGTGATGTTGGCGCGGTCCGGGAAAATCGGGTGGTTCTCGAGCAGCGGGCCGATCTTGCCTAGGTCGTAGGCCCACGGATCGTCGACCCAGAACACCGCATGCGGGTTGCCCATGCTGGCGACCGACGGCGAATGCAGGATCGGCGCGTCGATCGGGCCGATCTGCAGCTCGATCGCGCGGGTGTCGCGGAACTCCTCGGCGAGCGGGATGTCGCGCCAGCCGAACTTCGGCGCGCCCATGTCGACGGTCGAGACGAGCGGCTCCTCGCCCTTCCAGGCGTTGATGATCCCGGCCCGGGTCTCGAAGGTCAGCGCGGTCTTGCCGGTGTCGGCGAACACGATGTCTGCGACGCAACGCATGCCGTTGCCGCAGGCGCCGGCCTCCGAGCCGTCGGTGTTGTAGATGCGCACGAACGCGTCGGTGCCCGGCGTGCGGGCCGGATAGAGCACCATGAGCTGGTCGAACGGCGCCCCCTCGGGGCTCGCCGCGGCGCGGGCCTCCGCGGCCGTGAGCTTCTCCGGCCGGTCGCGCAGGTCGACGACGACGATCTCGTTGCCGAGGCCGTTCATCTTCACATAGGGGTGGTCGGCGAGCGCGCTCATCGGACGATCTGTTGCGGGCGGGGCTGTCGATTGGTCTCGACCCGGCGCCTTATATGGGATTTTTGCATCCCTTGGCCAGCCGAGGGGCAACGGAGCAGGGGTGCGGACGGCACCGGTGGGCCTGCGGCGGCGTTGGGCTTCCGTTCATCCGGGCCGTGCTCTACGGTTCCGCGACGCAGGACCGACAGGAGCATTCGATGCGACCTCGCCGTTTTGTCGCGACCTTCGCCGCGATCGCGGCGGCCGTGGTGTGGCAGCCCGGTCTCGGCGTTGCGCAGGGCCAGGGCGGCGCGCCCGCGAGCCCGCCGGCCGCGAGCCCGCCCGCCGCACCGGCCCCGTCCACGCCGGCTCCCAC
>NZ_NHSK01000124.1 GCF_016653355.1 Rhodoplanes elegans
CCCCACCCACCCGGACGCCTCCAAGGAGGTGCTGGCCGCCAAGCTCGCCTCCACGGCCAGCCTGATCGAGCGGATGACGGCGCTCGCCGTCTTCGTCGCGCTCCTGCTCGGCGTGTTCCTGGTGGTGAAGCCGTTCATCACCGGCATCCTGTTCGGGGGCATCCTCGCCATCGCCACCTGGCCGCTGCGCGACCTGCTGGTGCGGCACGGCTCGTCGACCGTGCTGGCCGCGAGCCTCCTGCTGCTCGCTGCCATCGCCACCATCGGGCTGCCGGCCGTGTTCCTGGCGCCCGGCCTCGCCGAGCGGCTGGTGAAGGGCCTGCAGCAGGCCCAGACCTATTTCGCCGGCATGCCGGAGCTGCCCGGGTGGCTCGCCAACATCCCGTTCATCGACGAGCCGATCCGCCGCGTCTGGACCGACCTCGCCGACCCGAGCAGCATTGTCCAGGAGGTGTTCAAGTCCTACTCGGCGGAGCTGCAGCGCGCGCTCGTCGAGATCGCCAAGGCGTTCGCCGACGGCATCTTCCAGGTGCTGGTGTCCCTCGCGGTCGCGACGCTCCTGTGGCTGCAGGGCGAGACGATCGGCCACGCCATCCGCGACGTGACGGTGCGGCTCGGCGGCGACACGGCCGGCGCGGCGCTCGACACGGCGGCCGATTCGGTTCGCGGCGTCGCCTACGGCATCGTCGGCACGGCCGCCATCCAGGCCGGCCTGATGACGTTCGGGCTGCTGCTCGCCGGCGTGCCGGGGGCCGGCGTGCTCGGCTTCGTCTCCATGCTGATCGCGCTCAGCCAGTTCGGCATCCTCTTGGCGATCATCTGGGGCGGCGCCGGCTGGTGGCTGTTCACGCTCGGCCACACCGGCTGGGCGATCTTCATCGTCGCCTGGGGCATCATGGTCTCGACCGTCGACAACGTGATCCGCCCCTGGCTGGTCAGCTTCGGGGCGGCGCTCCCCCTCACCCTGATCATCTTCGGCGTGCTGGGCGGCTTCCTCGCCTTCGGCTTCCTCGGCCTGTTCATCGGCCCGACGCTCCTGGGCGTCTTCGTCAATCTCCTCGACGCCTGGCGCCGCGCCGCCGCCCCGCCGACCACGACCGCCTCGGTCCCACCCGCCGGCCCCTCCGCTTTGGCGCAAGGCATCGGGGCCGCGGTGCCGACGCCGGCCGCGACGAAGGATGCGCTCGCGCCGGGGGAGTGAGGGAACGGGACCGGCGTCGGCGTGAGACCGGTGTGCGCCTCCGCCTTGCGATACTGTAGCGTATACGCTACATTCGTGCAGGGTCGAGGTGAGCGACGATGACCGAGGTCTACCAGACCGAGGCGTTCTCCCGTTGGCTTCGCGGCCTGCGGGACGTCAAGGCGCGGCAGAAGATCGTCGTCAGGCTGATGCGACTCGCCGACGGCAACCCCGGCGACGTTGCCGCGGTCGGCAGTGGGATCTGCGAGCTTCGCGTTCACCACGGCCCCGGCTACCGGGTCTACTACGCGCAACGCGGTGATGCCTTCGTCGTCCTCTGCGGCGGCGACAAGTCCTCGCAGTCCCGCGACATCGAGACGGCGCGACTGGCATTGACGGATTTGGAGAAGGACGATGCCTGAACTGAGAAAGTTCGACGCCGCAGAGTTTCTCGACACCCAAGAGGACGTGACCGCGTTCCTGGCCGAGGCGTTCGAGACCGGGGACGCGTCGTTCATCGCCAAGGCGATCGGCACCGTGGTGCGGGCGCGCGGAACGACCGAAGTCGCACGCGAAACGGGGCTCTCACGGGAAAATCTCTATCGCGCCCTCAGTGGCGAGACGCGGGTCGAGTTCGACACCGTCATGCGCGTGCTGGGCGCTCTCGGGCTGGAGCTCGAGCCGAAGCAACGCGCGGCCTGACTGGTTTCGAGCAAGCCCGGTCTCGAAGTCACTCTGCCGCCGCGGCCACCCGGAATGGCACCGCTGCGACGATGGCGTCGGCGGCGTCTCGCGAAACGCCGGATCGCGGCGCAGCGCGTCGATGGTGCGGCGCGACTGGAAGGCGGCGCCGTCGAGATCCGACCAATCCTCCGCCGCGAAGACGAGCACGGCCGCGGCGTTGCGCATCGCCTCGTCGCTCGTATCGCCGGCCGTGATCACGCCGGGCACGTCCGGGAACGACACGCCGTAGCAGCTCTCGCGGTCCTTGTGGATCAGCGCGATGTAGTGGGACATCGGATCAGTCTCGGTCCCAACCAGCTGTTTGGATATGCCCGCCCCTACCTCACCAGCTCCCGCATCGCCCTGTCGAGCCCCTCCAGCGTCAGCGGGAACATGCGGCCGCCCATCAGTTGGCGGATCATGCGGATGGAGGACGTGTACTCCCACTGGTCCTCGGGCACCGGGTTGAGCCAGACGCAGGCCGGGTAGGTGCGGGTGACGCGGTCGAGCCAGACCTGGCCGGCCTCCTCGTTCATGTGCTCGACCGAGCCGCCCGGCGTCACGATCTCGTAGGGGCTCATCGAGGCGTCGCCGACGAAGATCACCTTGTAGTCGTGCGGATAGGTGTGCAGCACGTCGAAGGTCGGCGTCGTGTGGTCCCAGCGCCGCTTGTTCTCCTTCCACACGCGCTCGTACAGGCAGTTGTGGAAGTAGTAGTACTCGAGGTGCTTGAACTCCAGCCGCGCGGCGGAGAACAGCTCCTCGGTCAGCGAGATGTGCCAGTCCATCGAGCCGCCGATATCGAAGAAGGCCAGCACCTTCACGGCGTTGTGGCGCTCGGGGCGCATGTGGATGTCGAGATAGCCCTTGTGGGCCGTGCCCTTGATGGTGCCGTCGAGATCGAGCTCCTCGGGCGCGCCCGTGCGCGCGAACTTTCGCAACCGCCGCAGCGCGACCTTGATGTTGCGGGTGCCGAGCTCGACCGTGTCGTCGAGGTCCTTGAACTCGCGCTTGTCCCACACCTTCACGGCGCGAAAATTCCGGTTGGTCTCCTGGCCGATGCGGATGCCTTCCGGGTTGTAGCCGTAGGCGCCGAACGGCGAGGTGCCGCCGGTGCCGATCCACTTGTTGCCGCCCTGGTGGCGGCCCTTCTGCTCGGCGAGGCGCTGCTTGATGGTCTCGAGGAGCTTGTCGAGCCCGCCGAGCGCCTCGATCTGCGCCTTCTCCTCCTCGGTGAGGTATTTTTCGGCGAGCTTCTTCAGCCAGTCGGCCGGGATCTCGGCCGTGATCGCCTCGGCCGTCGACTCGAAGCCCTTGAACACGGTGCCGAACACGCGGTCGAACTTGTCGAGATTGCGCTCGTCCTTCACCAGGAGGGCACGCGACAAATAGTAGAAGTCCTCGACCTTGCGCCCGGCGAGGTCGGCGTCCATCGCCTCCATCAGGGTCAGGTACTCGCGCAGCGTCACCGGCAGGCCGGCGCTCTTGAGCGCATGGAAGAAGCTGATGAACATGCCGCCCTCCGGCCCGGGCCGGTCGGGCCGCGGGCGTCGCACGCATATCGCGCCGCGCCAGTATAGCGGGGTGGCCCCGGCGGTCGAGCCGAACGCCCCCGTTCGCGGAACTCCGCCAACCCCCTGACGTTGAGCCGAAGATCGCGGCCGACGCGTCGCGGCGATCGCGACGCGTCCTCCAAGTCGGCCCCCGCGTTCAATCGTCGAAACAACAGCACCGGCGCGGCGCCCGCCGCGCCCGACAGGGATGGCGTCGCCATGCAGAACCAGTCCAGGCCCGGCTCGACCTCACCGTCGCAAGCGACCTCGGGATCATCCGGTGCGGGCGGATCGTCCGCGGGCGGACCGTCCGCCGGCGCGCGTCCGGGAGGCCCGCAGGCGGGCAGCCCGCAAGCCGGGAGCTCGCAGGACGAGCTGCGCCGCGACGCCGAGCAGGTCGCCGAGGAGGTAAGGCAGGTCGCGGCGAATGCCAAGAACGTCGCCGGCAGCGTGAAGGACGAGGTGGTCTCGGTGGCGGCCGACATGCGCGACCAGGCCGCCGCGATGGCCGAGCCGCTGCAGCAGAAGGGGCGCTCGCTCGCGGAGGAGCAGAAGCAGGCCGGCGCGCAGCGCGTGCGCGGCGTCGCCCGGGCGATCTCCTCGGCCGCCGACGACCTCGACGACGAGATGCCGCAGGCGGCCGCGTGGATTCGCCGCGGCGCCTCGCAGCTCGAGACGATCTCGCAGTCGGTGCGCGACAAGAGCGTCGAGGATCTGGCCCGCGACACCGAGCGCTTCGCCCGCAACAACACGGCCGCCTTCTTCGGCCTGTCGCTGGTCGCCGGCTTCGCGCTCGCCCGCTTCCTCAAGAGCGGCGCGCCGGAGACGACCGGCCACGCGGGCACGACCGCGAGCGCGTCCGGATCGCCGCGCCGCACGACGAGCCCGCCCCTGCAGCCGCATCCGGGCAGCGCGGCCGGCACGTCGCCGCGCAGCCCCGCCGCCGCGGGCCCCGGCGCGCGAACCAATCCGGCCGCCTTCCCCCACAACGAGTTCTGAGGAGAGACGTCATGGGTCTCGAAGACACCCGTCTCCACGACCAGCCCGTCCACGACCGCCGCGTCCAGGATCATCGCTCCGTTCCGGCGCTGTTCACGGATCTGATTCAGCAGGTCACCACGCTGCTGCGCACCGAGACGCGGCTCGCCCGCACCGAGATGAGCGAGAAGATCGGTCAGGTCGGCACCGGCGTGGCCCTGGTCGCGGTCGGCGCCGTGCTGGTGATGCCGGGCCTCGTCATCCTGCTGCAGGCCGCCGTGGCGGCCATGATCGATGCCGGCTGGCAGGCCCATTGGGCCGCCCTCCTGGTCGGCGGCGCGACCCTGCTGGTCGGCGCCATCCTGGCGCTGGTCGGCGCCGGCCGGTTCAAGGCCGAGAACCTGACGCCGAACCGCACATTGTCCCAGCTCCAGAGCGACGCGGCCGTCGCGCGCAATCAGGTGAGGTGATCCGATGCCGACCGCTCGCGAGATCGAGACCGAGGCCGAGCGCCAGCGCGCCCAGCTCTCCGACACGCTGGAGGCGCTGCGCGACCGCATGACGCCGGGCGAGATCGTCGACCAGGCGATGGAGTTCGCCCGCGGCCACGGCGGTGGCGAGTTCGTCCAGAATCTCGGCCGCCAGGTGCGCGCCTCGCCGCTGCCGGTGGCGCTGGTGGCGACCGGGCTCGCCTGGCTGATGTTCGCGCCACGCCGCGCGCCGGCGCCGTCGATCGTGCCGGAGCCCTCCCCCTATCCCGGCCCGACGACCCGCACCGCCTCGCAGTACGACGGGGCCGGCACGGCCCGCCACGCCGCCGATACGGCGAGCAGCGCGGCACAGGCGGCGGCCGGCAAGGCACGCGGCGCCTATTCGTCGATGGCGTCCGGCGCGAGCGGTGCCGCCACGTCGGCCCGCGATGCGGCCGGCAGCGCCTACGAGGGCGCGAGCGACGCCGCCGGCCGGGCCGCCGGTCTCGCGTCGAGCGCCGCCGACGGGGTCCGCCGTGGCGCCCATGATCTCGGCGACCGTGCGACCGGGGTCGGGCGCGGCGCCTACGACGCCGCGTCGGGAGCCTACGAGCGCGCCGCGGACCTCGGCCACGAGGCCTACGACCGTGCCGCCGATCTCGGTCAAGGTGCGTATGCGCGCGCCCGCTCGGTCGGCGAGAGCATCGCCGATCAGGCGTCGCACGCCCAGGCCGGGCTGATGCGGATCGTCCGCGAGCAGCCGCTCGTGGTCGGCGCCGTCGGCCTCGCGCTCGGGGCGCTCATCGGGGCCGCGATGCCACGCTCGCGCACCGAGGATCAGCTGATGGGCGAGGCCGCCGACGACATGAAGCAGGCGGCCTCGGAGGCGGTGCGGAGCTACTACGGCGAGGCCAAGGACGCGGCCGGCCGCGTCGCCGAGCGGGTGCGCGACGCGGCCGAGGAGCAGGGTCTCACGACCGGCTCCGCACAAGGCGCGGCGCAGGGCGTGGCGCAAGACCTCCGCGAGCGGGCGCGGGGCCTCGGCGACAAGGCGAGCGAGCTCGGCGACAAGGTCGCCGCGGTCGCCGACGCCGCCAAGGAGAGCACCCGCGAGGAGCTCGAGCACGCCAAGGAGAAGCTCGCGGGCGACGTCGACAAGGCGACGGGCAAGGATGCGTCCGGCAGCAAGAGCGAGCCCAAGCGCGACGCGGCGCAGCGCAGCCCCGAGCCGGCTGGTGCCGGCTTGGCGACGGCAGGTGCCGGCACACGGTCAGCTCCGTCTGGGCCGGGTTCGGCGACGCACTTCACCTCGCCGGGTTCGCCCGCCACGAGCTCACCCTCGCCGGCGACCACGCCGGGCGCGAGCCGCCCGAACCAGCCGGGAAAGCGGTCCTGATCACGAATCCACGGCCGGCCCGTAAAAGGGCCGGCCGGCTCCCGTTCCAGCCATCGAGCAGACCAGCGCGACCCGCCCGGCGACCACGCACCCGATGAAGCCCCCCTCCCCTCCACCGGACCGGTCGCCGCTCGTGGTGCTCGGCCTCTCGGCCGCGCTGCTGGCGCTCGGCTACGGCCGCCGCGAGGCGGCCCCCACGACGGCGCTGCGCCGCGACGATCTCTCCCCCTCGAAGCAGCGCCCCAAAAGACGCGGCTGGTGGCCGGCCCTGAAAGGCGTCTACCGGCGCTTCTCCGAGGATCGCGTCACCTCGATCGCCGGCGGCGTCACCTTCTTCGCGCTGCTGGCGCTGTTCCCGGCGATCGCCGCGCTGGTCTCGATCTACGGGCTGTTCACCGATCCGCGCCAGCTCACCGGGCAGATCGATCAGCTCTCGACCGTGCTGCCTGGCGGCGCCATCGAGGTCGTCGGCGGCCAGCTCCAGCGCCTCGCCGAGCAGGGCCGCTCCAGCCTCGGCGTCGCCTTCCTGATCAGCGTCGGTGCCGCGCTGTGGAGCGCGAATGCCGGCATGAAGGCGATCTTCGATGCGCTCAACATCGTCTACGACGAGGACGAGAAGCGCAGCTTCGTCATGCTCAACGTGCAGTCGCTGGCCTTCACGCTGGCCGGCCTCGTGCTGATCCTGCTGGCGCTCGCGGCCGTCGTCGTCGTGCCGATCGTGTTCAGCTATGTCGGACTGGAAAGCACCGCCGCGACGGTCGTTCAGTGGGGCCGCTGGCCGGTGCTGCTGCTCGTCCTCGCCTTCGCGCTCGCCGTGATCTACCGGTTCGGCCCGAGCCGCCGCACCGCACGCTGGCGCTGGATCTCGTGGGGCAGCGCCTTCGCGGCGATCGCCTGGCTCGGCGCGTCCGCGCTGTTCTCCTGGTACGCGGCGAACTTCGGCAGCTTCAACGCGACCTACGGCACGCTCGGCGCGGCGATCGGCTTCATGACCTGGATCTGGCTGTCGTCGATCGTGATCCTGGTCGGCGCCGAGCTCGATGCCGAGCTGGAGTGCCAGGACCCCGAAATGCCGCGCAAGTCTCCCGAGGGCGGGCTCGGTCGCGCCTCCCGCACCTGAGAGCCTGACTCGAAATTCGGCCTTTATTGACAGGGTCTGGCGAGGCGGCGGGTGGGGAGCCGCAGGTGTGCGACGAGGAGCCAAGCGGTCGCTGTCGCGATGGATCGCTCGAAATCCTTCGCCAAGCGGCGGCAGCGGCCGAACCAGGCGAATGTTCTCTCGACCACCCACCGGCGCGTCAGGAGTTGGAAGCCTTTGACGCCGCGCGGCCGCTCGAAGATCTCGATGGTCCAGCGGCCGCAGGGGGCGAGCGCCTCGACGAGCTTCTTGCCGCGATAGATGCCGTCGGCGAGCACGAAGCCGAGCCTGGGGGACCTTGATCCGCAGGCGCTCGACTGGGCAGCCCGCATGCGGTGAACGGCCTCGCCGGCCGGCAGGACGGTGCCGACGCCATCTGGGCGATCGACTTCGACGAGAGGCTCGACGACCCGGCGATCCGCGGCTGGATGGGTGGCCTGCTCGTGTTCCGCACCTGCACGCCGACGGTCCCCGGGCCGCCGCCCGCGCCGATCGGCGCGACGCCTCCGACCCCCGGGCCGGGGCAGCAGGCCGCCTTCCCATGGCCGGGCATGCCGGACCTGCCGCCCGGGCCCGGCCCCATCGGGCCCGGTCCGGACGGTCCGTGGCCACCGCCGCCGCTCTGTCCGGTCGGCACGCATCTCAAGGAGAACGGGCTCCAGTGCTGCCCGCTGAACCAGATTCCGGGGCCGACCGGCGCGTGCCGGTCGCCCTGCGCCAACGGCTCGACCACCGACTCCGACGCGTCGGCATGCCTGCAGGGATTCCAGCCGACCGGCCTGCCACGGCCCAACGGCATCTGCTGGAACGGCACGGCGCCGGTTCAGATCGCCGGCTGCCCTCCGGCCTCCGAGCTGTGCTGGAAATGCCCGAAGTCTCCGCTGAAGACCTGCCCGGCCGGGTGGACGGAGGTGGTCGCCTCGCCGGCCAGCCCGGTGGGCCACGGGACCGGACCCGACGCGGCCGGCCAGTGCAATCCCGGCGTCGTCGTTCCGCCGCAGTGGTTCCTCGATTACGTCGCGACCGGAACGGGGCCGTGCATCCCGCCCAACTGCTCTCGTTTCGAGTTCACGGTCACGGGTCGCGGCGGATTCGGCCGCGGGTCGCTGACGCAGCGGATCACGCTGCCGCCGGGCTCGGCCTTCGCCGCGCCGCAAGTCACCACCACGGGGCGCCATTGCCCCGCCTCGGCCGTCGCCTGCCGGAAGGCCGGCGACGTCGTCACCTGCAGCGTCGAGGACTGCGGGCTCGCGTCCGGCGATCAGGTCGCGATCCGGTTCGAGGGGCGCGTCGCCCCCGACGTCACGGCACAGCCGCCGGCCCCGATCGAGCGGACCGCGTGCGGCGAGCTCGACTGGCAGGCCGCCGCCGGGCCGGTCTCGCCGCCGCGCCGACCTGGCGACCCCGACCGAACCCAGGAACGCCCGCGGCCGCAGGAGACCCCGCCGGTGACCGCCGGCCCCGGCCAGCCCGGCGGCGCCACCACGAAGCGGGCGTGCTGGACGATTCGCTTGATCGGTCAGCCGGTCCAGCCTTGTGCCAGCGGCTATGTCCGCACCCGCGACGACCAGTGCTGCCTCGCCGGCCAGATGACGACGGCCGGGGTCTGCTGCCCACCCGCCACCGTCCCGCGCGGCGGCCAGTGCGTGCCGCGAGGGACGCCGATCCCGCCGGAGCAGCGGCTCGTCCCCGACCCGGGCGGCGATCCCGGGCGCTGCCTGCCCGGCCAGCGTTGGGACACGCGGCGCCGCACCTGCCTGTCGATCTGTCCGGAGGACCGCGTGTGGACGGGCCGCGGCTGCGCCTGTCCGCCCGGCACGGTCGAGCGGCGCGGCCGCTGCGTCGGTGCGCCGGAGCAGACCTGTGGTCCGAACCGGACCGGCGTGTGGCCGAACTGCTGTCCGCCCGGTCAGCGCTGGGACGGTCGGCGATGCCTGTCGCCCGACATCGGCGCGTGCCCGCCGGACAGCATCGGCCGCGTTCCGAACTGCCGCTGCCGGCCGCCGCTGGTCGGCGTCCCGGGCCAGTGCCGTCCGGCCGAATGCCCGCCCGGCACCACCGGGATTCCGCCGCGGTGCAAGCCGATCGTGCGGTGCCCGGCCGACAGCGTGGGCGAGCCGCCGAACTGCCGCTGCCGGCCGCCGCTGATCGGGGCGCCGGGACGCTGCCGTCCGGCCGAGT
>NZ_NHSK01000125.1 GCF_016653355.1 Rhodoplanes elegans
GGTTCGATGGAACGACGGGCGGGGCACCATGCTCACCCACGGCCTGACCTGGCCCAGGGGCTCCCGGGCTCCCGCCCGTCACCGCGGCCCGCAGACTACGCGAGTCGCGACAATCAGAGTTACAAGGGTTTACGGCGCTGATGGAGGCCTCGGCACCCCCTCACCCGGATCTCGCGCCGTCGCGCGAGATCCGACCTCTCCCCGCCGGGGAGAGGTGAAAGACGGGCAGTGACGCGGGCGGATCACCTTACGCCCCCCGCTCCAAGAGCCCGTCGAGCCAGGCGCGGACCGCGGCCGGGCCGGCGAACGAGCCGGCCGTGCCCGGGATGTCGCGGCCGACCGCGAAGCCGAAGCCGCCGAGCGGCGGCAGGATGGGAAAGACCCGCTCGTCGGTGACGTCGTCGCCGACGAACACGGGCCGCCGGCCCTCGAAGGGCGGCAGCCGCATCAGCTCGGCGACGGCGCTCGCCTTGTCGAAGGCGGCCGGCTTCACCTCGATCACGGCCTTTCCGGGCATCGCCTCCAGCGGCAGATCGGGGAAGGACTCGCAGATGCTCTGCACCATCGCCGTCACGGCGACGCCCTTGTCGGGCGCGAGGCGCCAGTGCAAAGCGAGCGAGTAGCCCTTGTCCTCGATGAGCACGCCGCGGCCGAGCTCGGCGACGCCGGCCAGCTTGCGCTTCACCATCGGGTCGAGCGACGGGGTGCGGGCCGGATCCGATCGCTCGCCCGGCGCGACGCGCAGCTCGGCGCCGTGGCCGCCGATGGCCGGCAGCTCGAGCGGCGCGAACAGGAGATCGATATCGGCGAGCACGCGGCCGCTGACCAGCGCTAGCGCCCCGCCGGTGCGGGCCAGGAGGCCGCCGAGCGTGCGGCGCAGAGTCGGCGGCACCCACACCTCGCGCGGCGTGTCGGCGAAGTCGAGCAGTGTGCCGTCGATGTCGAGCAGCAGTGCGACCTCGTCGAGGTCGATCGCGTCGGCAGGGGACGTCATGGTGTCGGCTCGGGTCATCTGGGCACTCCACGGCGCTCAATCGACGGCCGTCAGCGGCCGCGCCACGTCTTCGAGGCTTCTGCGTTCCGCGGCGACGCCGAACCGCCAGTGCACGGCGGCGGCCGCGACCATCAGGGCCGCCCCGAACAGGTAACCCGCGAACACGCTCGCACGCGAGCCCGAATCGATCAACGCGCCGAACAGCCACGGCCCGGCGACGCCGCCGATGCCGGTGCCGAGCGCGTAGAACACCGCGATGGTGAGCGCCCGGATCTCCAGCGGGAAGGTCTCGCTCACCGTGAGATAGGCGGCGCTCGCCGCCGCCGAGGCGAAGAAGAACACGGCACTCCAGGCCATGGTCTGCTGGACGACGGTGATCTGCGCCTGCAGGAACAGGACGCCCGACACGGTGAGCAGGATGCCGGACGCCGCATACGTGAAGGCGATCATCGGGCGTCGTCCGAGCGTGTCGAAGAGACGCCCGAGCAGCAGCGGCCCGAGGAAGTTGCCGACCGCGAAGGGCAGGATGTACCAGCCCACCGTGCCGATCGGCACGTCGTAGAAGTCGGTCAGCACGAGCGCGTAGGTGAAGAACACCGCGTTGAAGAAGAACGCCTGCGCCACCATCAGCACGAGGCCGATCAGGGCGCGGTCGCGGTGCCGCACCAGCAGCGCCTCGGCGACCGCCGACAACGGCGTGTAGCGGCGCACCCGCAGCCGCACGGTCGGCAGGTCGTCGGTTGCGCGCCCCGTGTGGCCGGCCACCTGGCGCTCGATGCCGGCGACGATCGCCTCCGCCTCGGCGAGGCGGCCGTGCGTCATCAGCCAGCGCGGGCTCTCCGGAATCCACATCCGCATCAGCAGGATCAAGAGCCCGAGCGCGGCGCCGATCAGGAAGGCGAGGCGCCAGCCGTATTCGGGATGGATCACGGCGGGGTCGAGGACGACGATCGAGCCGAGCGCGCCGGCGGCGGCGCCGAGCCAGAAGCTGCCGTTGACGACGAGGTCGGTGAAGCCGCGATAGCGCGCCGGCACCAGCTCCTGGATGGTCGAGTTGATGGCCGTGTACTCGCCGCCGATGCCCGCCCCGGTGAGGAAGCGCATCGCCGCGAAGCTCCACACGTCCCAGGTCAGGGCGGTCGCGCCGGTGGCGGTGAGATAGACGGCGAGCGTGAGGAAGAACAGCTTCTTGCGGCCGAGCCGGTCGGTCAGCCAGCCGAAGCCGACGGCGCCGATCACGGCGCCGAGCAGATAGGCGCTGGTGGCGAAGCCGACATCGGCGTTGCTGAAGCGAAGGACCGGGCTCTCCTTGAGGGCGCCGGCCAGCGTGCCGGCGAGCGTCACCTCGAGCCCGTCGAGAATCCAGGTGATGCCGAGCGCGGCGATCACCAGCGTGTGGAAGCGCCCCCAATGCAGCCGGTCGAGCCGGGCCGGCAGGTCGGTCTCGACCACGGCGCCGAGTGGCGCGACGCCGAGTGGCGGGGCGCCGTGCGGCGCGGCGCCGTGCGGCGCGGCGCCGTGCGGCTCCGTGGCGGTCGGCCCGGGCGGGGCGCCGTCGGCTGCGACCGTCGCCGTCATGCCGGCGCGCCCGCTGGCATCACGTGCAGGGGCGGCGGCTCCGGCCGTGGCATCGGGTCGTCGATGTCGGGCGTGTCCTCGTGGCCGGGCGGCGGCTCCTCGATCGGGCCGGGCTCGTCCTCGTTCGGAGGCGGCTCCTCGATCGGGTCGTTCCGGCGGGTCGGCGGCGGGTCGTCGAGCGGGCCCGGATCGGCGGGTCCCGGCGTCGGATCGTCGACCGGACGGCGCGGCGGCGCGGGCGACTGCACGGTCGCCGTGTGCAACAGTGCAATCTCGCGGTCGTCATCCGGTCGTGAAGGGTTAAACTCGTGCACGCGGGTCGCCCGATTCGGTTCGTTGACCTGCACCGCGAGGGTTCCGCGGTGCCGTCATCAGAACGGCGAGGCGGCGGTAACGTTCCGCGACGGGGCGCCCGGGAGGGGTGCGCGTCCAAATTGTGGCGCCGCGTTTCCGGCGTCCGTGCGGGCCGTTGGCTCCACAAGACGCCGAGTCGATGCCACAGGAAAACCTGTTCCAGATCAAAGCAAACCGTTTTCAACTTATGTAAATGTAAGTTAAAGTTGCATTCCATGAAAGAAAAGCTTGAATCGTCTCCAGGTTGTGGCAACACTGATCAAGTAACGCTTTTTCGGGGGGTGACGACCGTGTCTTATCCGACTCCCGCACGCGGCGAGGGTGGGGGCCGCAGCAAGGACGAAGGGGGATTGCCCAGCAGTGGCGATCGGCTGCTCGCGGTGCTCGGCCTGTTCACGATGGACCGGCCCGAATGGACCGTGGAGGACGCCGCCGGCGAGCTCGCCGTCTCGGCCACCACGGCCTATCGCTACTTCAAGCGGCTGACCCGGGCCGGGCTGATCAGCCCGGTGTCGGGCGCGAGCTACACGCTCGGTCCCGCCATCATCCAGATGGACCGCCAGATCCAGCTCTGCGATCCGATGCTGAACGCCGCCCGCGGCATCATGACGAACCTGGTCCAGCAGGCGGCCGAAGGCGGCGCCGTCATTCTCTGCCGCCTGTTCCACGACCGCGTGATGTGCGTCCACCAGGAGATCGGCACCGGCCACCAGGAGCCGATCGTCTTCCAGCGCGGCCGGCCGATGCCGCTGTTCCGCGGCGCCACCTCGAAGATCATCCTGGCGCACCTGCCCAACCGGACGCTGAAGTCGCTGTTCACGGCGAATGCCGAGGAGATCGCGGCGGCCGGGCTCGGCCACTCCTGGGACGACTTCCGCCGCCATCTCGCGGCGTTCCGGCGCGCCGGCTACACGACCGCGGCCGGCGACGTCGACCAGGTCCGGGCGGCCATCGCGGCGCCGGTCTTCGGCCCGCGCCGCGCCGTGCTCGGCAGCCTCAGCTTCCTGGTGCCGAAGGCGCGCTGGGACGAGTCGCTGCGCGCCCGGCTGGCGCCGCTGGTGATCGCCGCGGCACGCGACATCGAGACCGCCATGCAGGCCGACGACGCCGACGGCCAGGCCAGCCGCCCGCGGGTGCGCGTCGCGCGGTGAACCTGGGCTCCGTCATTCCGGGCCGCGAACCAAAGGTTTGCGAGCCCGGAATCCATGGTCCCGGTGCAAGTGGCTCACGACAAGCAGTGCGTATGCGTCCCGGTCTCGGCGCTTCGCGCCGCCCCGGGACGACCGGTGGTGGGATCCTTCACCGCCCCGTGCGCAGGCGGGCGATCAGCTCGGGAGTCGCATAGGAGTCCGCCGGCAGGCCGAACTTGAGCTGCGCCTGCTTGACGGCGGCGCGGGTGCCGGCGCCGATCTTGCCGTCCGGGGTGCCGACGTCGAAGCCGGCGCGGTTGAGGAGCTCCTGCAGCTCCTTGCCCTGCTCCTGGCTGAGCACCGGGATGTCGGGGGCGCCGCGCGACATGGGCGGCGCGCCGGCGAGCCGCGTCGCGTAATAGGCGGCCGTGGTCGCATAGACCAGCGAGGCGTTCCATTTCAGGTACGCCTGGAAGTTCGGATAGACCAGGAACGCCGGCCCGAGCCGGCCCATCGGCAGCAGCAGCGAGGTGGGCGGCCCGCCGGACGGCAGCGGCTTGCCGTCGCGCAACGTGACGCCCCAGCCGGACCACTTCGCGTGCGTGTGCTGGATGGCGAGGTCGGCCTCCTGCCACGGCATGCTGGCCGGCACCTTCACCTCGCGCATCCACGGCTCGTCGCGCTGCCAGCCGAGCTCCTGCAGATAGGAGGCGCTCGAGCCGATCACGTCGGGGACGCTCTTCAACAGGTTGCGGTGGCCGTCGCCGTCCCAGTCGATGGCGTGCTTCATGTACTCGGACGGCATCATCTGGGTCTGGCCGAGCTCGCCGGCCCACGAGCCGACCATCTCGTCGGGCCGCAGGTCGCCGCGCTCGATCATGCGCAGCGCGTCGAACAGATGGCCGCGGAACATCTCCGAGCGGCGGCAGTCGTAGGCGAGCGTCGTCAGCGAGCGGATCGCGTGGTCCTTGCCCATGGCGACGCCGAAGTCGCTCTCCAGGCCCCAGAACGCAACGATGATCGGCCCCGGCACGCCGAACTGCTTCTCGGCGCGGGCGAACAGCGCAGCGTGGACCTTCAGCTGCTCGGCGCCCTTCTGCAGCCGGTAGGCGGGCAGCACCTTGTCGGAGAACTGCAGGAAGCTCTGGGCGAAGAATTTCTGGCCCCGGTCGATATTGACGATGCGCTGGTCGTAGACGAGATACGGCGCCGCCGCGGCGATCGCCTGGCGCGAGATGCCCTGCTGGACGGCCTCCTGCTTGAAGCGGGCGAGCCAGTCCTCGAATCGGCCGGTATTTTGACACGGCGCCTGGGCGAGGGCCGGGCCGGCGGCAAGCGTCAGTCCGAGCGTCACGAGGATCGCGCCGGCGCGCCGGCGGGCACGCCCGGAGGAGGGCGGGGCGAACGAGCGCGGAGCGGGCGAGATCATGAGCATCTCCTGCGATTCGCGCGGTCCCGATCGGGCGCGTCCGAATCACGAGCCGCGACGATGCGTCGGCGGCGTGATGGTCGCTTCACGGCGGCGGTGTCAAGGCAGCTTGTCGAATCCATCTCCGAATCCCTTCAGGCTCATCGGAAATCCGATGCCTTCCTCGGGCGTCTGGAAGATGAAGAAGGTCGCGGTCTGGCCGGAGCGGAACTGCTTGATCAGCGTCTCGTCGAGCACGACCTCGGCGTAGCAGCCGCGCGGCAGGCAGCGCACGAAGCCGGCGCGACCGACGTCGACATTGTCGACCTTGAGGCCGAGCCCGGCCGGCAGCAGCACGCCGAGCGGCGCCTGCACGCGCATCAGCCGGGTCTTCTGGTCGGCGGTGCGCAGCACCAGCACGGTGAGGCCGACATTGGCGCGGTCCTCGGCCACCACGCTCTGGAACAGCGCGCATTGCTCGGACTGCGCGCCGGGGGGCGTCTCGCAGCGGATCTGCCAGTCCTCGTGGACGGACCGCACGGCCCCTTGAGCGGCCGCCGGACCGACTGCTGCACCGCACGCGAGAAGGGCGATCGCGAGCCCCAGACAGGCGCCGGCGAGACGCCGCGTCGCCGGCACGCGCGGCATCGAACGGGCGACGTGCGCGGCCGCGAAGGCGGTCTGTCGAAGCGAGTACGCACCCATCGCGGGCTCCTTTGCGGACGGTGCGGCAACACCATGTCGGCTGCCGCACGTGTCAGGATCGGTGGACCGTCGCGATCGTCCAGGGGAACGGAATCACGTGGTCCCGAGGCTAAGTTACGTCATCGGCGCGACGGCTGCACCGGGGGTTTCGGCGGCGTCGGCCGCGCCCGGCCCGTGCGGCCGGTGCGGTGTCATGCTGCAATTGCGTCGTCGCTGCGCGATCCCCCGTGCAGGCACATTGCGAGTGGGGCGGATTTGTGGTTTGAAGAGTTTCAATCGCGGTACAAACCCCCGGTGCCGTCGAGGCTGTCCGTCAGTGCGCCCGAGCTGTGTGCGCCGCGGAACCTCCCGACTTCATCCGGTTTTGGACCTGTGCTTTTCGCCCCGTTGTGACGACGGCCCGGACGGGCCGCCTGTTTCCACCGCCGACGAAGGAGCCGTGACCACGATGACGGGTGTTCTCCGAGTGCTTTGCGTGGCGCTGGCCGCCGTGACGATGTTCGGGTTCGGCGGCCTCGCCGGGCCCGATGCGGCCCTGGCCAGTCTCGGCCAGCCGTCGCCCTGGCAGCTCGGCATGCAGGAGGCCGCCGCGCCGGTGATGAAGGACGTGGTCTGGTTCCACGACCTGCTGCTGTGGATCATCACGGCGATCGTCGCGCTGGTTCTCCTTCTCCTGGTCGTCGTCACGCTGCGCTTCAACGCCAAGGCCAATCCGACGCCGTCGCGCACCACCCACAACACGCTGATCGAGGTGCTGTGGACCGTGGTGCCGGTGATCATCCTCGTCGTGATCGCGGTGCCGTCGTTCCGCATCATGTTCGTCCAGCTCAACACGCCGCAGGCCGACGTCACCGTGAAGGCGACAGGCAAGCAGTGGTTCTGGAGCTACGCCTATCCGGACCAGGGCAAGTTCGAGTTCGACTCGCTGATGGTGCCGGAGGGCGAGCTGAAGCCCGGCCAGCCGCGTCTGCTCGCCGTCGACAACGAGATGGTGGTGCCGGTCGGCAAGGTGGTGCGCGTGCAGGTCACCGGTGCCGACGTGATCCATGCCTTCGCGGTGCCGTCATTCGGCATCAAGATCGACGCCGTCCCGGGTCGTCTCAACGAGACCTGGTTCAAGGCCGAGCGCGAGGGCGTCTATTACGGCCAGTGCTCCGAGCTGTGCGGCAAGGATCACGCCTTCATGCCGATCGCGGTGCGGGTGGTGAGCGAGCAGGCCTTCACGGCCTGGGTCGAGGACGCCAAGAAGAAGTACGCCGCCGTGCCGCCGCCCGCCGACGCGCCGATCGCGG
>NZ_NHSK01000126.1 GCF_016653355.1 Rhodoplanes elegans
CGCGGCAGCGGCGGCCAGTCGGTCGCCGGCGGCGCGACGGCGGCGATCGCGGCCGGCGGCGGCATCGGGCCGTCAGCCGACGCGGCGGCGAGGGCGTCGAGGTCCTGCGGCGCAGAGTCCTGCTGCACCTGCCCGCCGACCTCGCCGAACGGCACGCCGAGGATCACCTCCGGCTCGCGATGCGGCGCCGCCTCGGCGATCGCCGAAGCGGGCGCGGCGTCGGTGGCCGGCTCGAAGGCCGGCGGCTCCGGGGCGTCCGGCACGACGGTCGGTTCGGCGTCGCGCGCCTCCGGCGCGGCCTCGTCGCCGCGCTCCAGCCCGCGGCGCGCCCAGGGCGGCGCGTAGCGCAGTGGCACGGTCGATCCGTCGTCGTCGATCGGGGCACTCATGACGCTCCTCCATTCGACGTGACGCGGGACCAGGACGCGGCCGCTCAGCGGCGCTCGCGCGTCTCGTTCCAGCGCAGGAACTCTTGGAACAGCTTCTCGCGGTCGGCCGGCGTCGCGGTGTCGTCGGCGGCGACGCGGCGGCTCGCCAGAAACCTCTCGAACTGCTCGCGCGACACCGGGGCCGGCGCGTTCTTGCGCAGCCATTCCTCGGCGGCCGGAAACCGCGCGAACCCCGGCACGGTCGCGGCGAGGCTGGTCTCCCGCCACTTGGGATGCCGCGGCGGCGCCTGCAGGGCGGCGAGCTTCGGGAAGAGCGTCTCGACGAAGCGCTCGATGCGCTTGTAGCGGTCCGACCCCTTCGGCCAGCTCGGCGTGAACAGCACGGTGCCGGCCGCGACCGTCTCGACGGCGGCGCCCGGCGCCACCAGGCCCGGATAGTCCGTGGCCGACAGCACGGCCGGCAGATAATCGGCCTGCAACGGCTTCGCATAGGCGAGCGGCAACAGCCGGAACGGGCCGGCCGGCAGGCGCGCCAGGGCCGGCACCGGCTTGCCGGAGAGCAGCACGGCCGCGGCGATCTCGCCGCTGCGCAGCTTCTCGATCGCATCGTCGGTCGGCAGCGTCACGGCCGTGACGGAGAGCCCGAGCTTGTCGAGCACGTCGCCGGCGATCAGTGCCGTGCCGGAGCCCGCCTCGCCGATCGCGACCGGCCGACCGGCCAGATCCGCGAGCGTGGCGAATGCCGCGTCGGATCGCACGAGGACGTGGATCTCCTCGTTGAACAGCTTCGTCACGATGCCGATCTTGTCGTCGAGCCTGCCGATGCCGCTCGGCCCCGAGAGGAGCGTCAGCGCGCGGGCGGACGCGATGCCGAGATCGATCCCTTTCAGGAGACGCACGTCGCGCACCGTCTGGGCGCCGCCGCTGCCGACGATCGGGAGAACCCGGAAGGCATCGCCGTCGTCGAGCACGGCGGCGAGATCGGCGACGGCCGCGAGCGCCGTCGACCCGGTTCCTCCGGCCACGATCGACACCGTGTTGGCATGCGCGCGATCGGCCGTGGTCGCGGCGTCCGGGCGGCGCGCCGGCAGACGCGGGCGGGCCGGCGCCGTCGCCGGGGACGACGCCTCCGCCGCCGCGCGCGGCGGCGCTTGCGTGACCGACGTCTGCGCGGCGGCGGAGGAGAGACTGCCGAGCGCGTGGACGCTCACGACGACGAAGGCCGCAGCGGCCATGGCCGCGGTCGGGACGCGAGAACAGGCACACCGCCGGCATGCCCGCTGCAGGCCTTCATCCATGAAGCGTTCCCCGTGCTCCGGATGCGGGACTCGCAACGCGAACGCACTGCTCACAAAGACGACTGAAAACGACACTCACGCGAACGCGACTCGAACTCACGACGCTACGCTGACCGACGCGACGCTCTCTCACTCACGCTACGCTCACTGACGTTACGCCATCTCACTCACGCTACGCTCACTCGACGTTCACTCACTGACCCTGTACGCACCGACACACACGAAACACAGGCACGCAGGCTCCCGACGGCGCGCACACCAGCGCACGCCGGGGTTCGACGGACATCATCGGATCGGCTCGACCGCGACCACGCCGACCGACGACCATGTGGTCGCGGCTCGATCGTGCTCACGTCGGCGCACCGGTCACGCGCCTGTTCAGGCACGCCCCTCGCTGCGCCGACATCGACGCGCCGTCACGTCGATCCGGATGTTTGGTGTGAGATGTGCTGACTCCCCCTGTCCCCAGCAGAACCGTGACTCGGCAATTTGGCGGCTTTGTGATCGGCCTTAAGAATTCGTTAGGGATTGTGTCCGGGTCCGCGTGTCTTGCGCGACTCGCTCCAGCAAACAGCCCCGGCCGGCGAGCAGAGCGACCAAACAAATCATTTTCGTCCGGTGCGAATTCTTGTGACGGTGAACGCCGTTGCACGCGAAAATACCGCTCGCGCCGGGGCCACGTGCCGTTACAAGGGCACGATGCGGCGCAACGCGTCGCAGCATCCGCGGGCGGCGCCCGCCCGGAACCGCACAAGTCCGCCGCCCGGCCGAATCGCGGCCGGGCCGGCTTCGCGCGCCCCGCCTTGCACTTCGCCCCTGCCCTGCTATATCCCTCGCGCATCGACAGAATCCGCTTACCTGCGTTCGTAGGCAGCGAGTGAGCAACAGGAGCTTTTCAATGGTCGCCCTGACCTTTCCCGACGGCGCGCGTCGGGAGTTCCCCAACGGCATCACCGGTCTCGACATCGCCAAGGGCATCTCGCCCTCGCTCGCCAAGCGCACCGTCGCGATGGCGCTCGACGGCGTGCTCGCCGACCTCGCCGACCCGATCGAGCGGGACGCGGCGATCGAGTTCGTGTCGCGCGACGACCCGCGGGCGCTGGAGCTGATCCGTCACGACGCCGCGCATGTGATGGCCGAGGCCGTGCAGGCGCTGTGGCCCGGCACCCAGGTGACCATCGGCCCGGTGATCCAGAACGGCTTCTACTACGACTTCTTCCGCAACGAGCCGTTCACCCCGGACGACTTCGCCGCGATCGAGAAGAAGATGAAGGAGATCATCGCGCGCGACCGGCCGTTCACCAAGGAGGTGTGGTCGCGCGACGAGGCCAAGCAAGTCTTCCGCGACAAGGGCGAGGCCTTCAAGGTCGAGCTGGTGGACGCGATCCCCGAGGATCAGACCATCAAGATCTACAAGCAGGGCGACTGGTTCGACCTGTGCCGCGGCCCGCACATGACCTCTACGGGCAAGATCGGCACCGCCTTCAAGCTGATGAAGGTCGCGGGCGCCTATTGGCGCGGCGATAGCAACAACCCGATGCTGACCCGCATCTACGGCACCGCCTGGGCCAAGCAGGAGGACCTCGACGCTTACCTGAAGCAGATCGAGGAGGCGGAGAAGCGCGACCACCGAAAGCTCGGGCGCGAGCTCGATCTCTTCCACTTCCAGGAGGAAGGTCCAGGCGTCGTGTTCTGGCACGCCAAGGGCTGGTCGATGTTCCAGTCGGTGATCGCCTACATGCGCCGCCGCCTCGCCGCCGAGTACGACGAGGTCAATGCCCCGCAGATGCTCGACAAGGTTCTCTGGGAGACCTCCGGGCACTGGGAGTGGTACCGCGAAAACATGTTTGCGGCGCAGTCGGCCGGCGACGAGGCCGAGGACAAGCGCTGGTTCGCCATCAAGCCGATGAACTGCCCGGGCCACGTGCAGATCTTCAAGCACGGGCTGAAGAGCTATCGCGACCTGCCGATCCGCCTCGCCGAGTTCGGCGTGGTGCACCGCTACGAGCCGTCCGGCGCCATGCACGGGCTGATGCGGGTGCGCGGCTTCACCCAGGACGACGCGCACATCTTCTGCAACGAGGATCAGCTCGCCGAGGAGTGCCTGAAGATCAACGACCTGATCCTCTCGACCTACGAGGATTTCGGCTTCTCGGGCGACCTCACAGTGAAGCTCTCGACGCGGCCCGAGAAGCGCGTCGGCTCGGACGCCTCGTGGGATCATGCCGAGGAGGTGATGGGCCGGGTGCTGCAGCAGATCGCCGACCAGTCGGGCGGCAAGATCAAGACCGCCGTCAACCCGGGCGAAGGCGCGTTCTACGGGCCGAAGTTCGAGTACGTGCTGCGCGACGCCATCGGCCGCGACTGGCAGTGCGGCACCACCCAGGTCGACTTCAACCTGCCGGAGCGGTTCGGCGCCTTCTACATCGACGCCGACGGCGCCAAGAAGACGCCCGTGATGGTGCACCGGGCGATCTGCGGCTCGATGGAGCGCTTCCTCGGAATTCTCATCGAGCACCACGCCGGCCACTTCCCGCTGTGGCTCGCCCCCGTGCAGGTGGTGGTCGCGACCATCACGCAGGACGGCGACGACTACGCCAAGGAGGCGGTCGCGGCGGCGCGCCGGCTCGGCCTGCGGGTCGGCATCGATCTGCGCAACGAGAAGATCAACTACAAGGTCCGCGAGCACTCGCTGGCCAAGGTGCCGGTGCTGCTCGTCGTCGGCAAGAAGGAGGCGGCGGAGCGCACCGTGTCGATCCGCCGGCTCGGCTCCGACAAGTCGACCGTGGTGCCGCTCGACCAGGCGCTCGCCGCCCTGGTCGACGAGGCGGTGCCGCCCGACCTCAAGCGGCTGAAGGCCGAGACGCCGGCCGCCGCGGCGGAGTGATCACGGGCGCCGGGCGGGCTCTCCGAAGCCCGCTCGGCGCGACCGGAGCGTCACGTCCTGAACGTGCTTGCCGAGCCGGCACGCGCGGCCTGATGAGCCTGATTGTGTCCCATTGTTGCCTCCCGGATACAGAGAAATAGTCCGGAGGTGCTAAGGTGTTCCCCTCATCGCCCGATCGGTTGAGGGAGGCAGCATGGCTCGGCGGGTCACCGAACCCTGTGTGTTGGGCGCCGTGGATCGGCTCCCCCTTCGGACCACACTCAGCCGTCTGACGGAGCGCTCGTGCTCCACGAGGAACGAGGCACGCCTCGCCGCGGCCGGGTTCGTGCTCGGGGTCTTCCTGTCGACCGGCTTGGGCGCTTCACCCGCGGCGGCCCAGTTCGTGTGCGCCGGTAGTGCCGACGGAAACGCTCCTGTCGACGGGGCCAGCGCCTCCGCGGGGGTGCAGGGGGTGGCCTGCGGCCCCATCGCTCAAGCCGGAATCCAGGCTGTCGCAGTCGGCCGCGACGCCCGCGCCGGCAGCCAGTCGGCCGCCGTCGGACTGTCGGCCTATGCCCTCGGCACGGAGGGCGTCACAGTCGGCTACAACGCCGGACCGTCCGACGCGACCAACGGCGTCGTCAGCATCGGCCGGAACGCGAATTTCATCAACGGCACGGCCGGGCTCTACAGCACGGCGATCGGCTCCGCGGCCGGTTTATCGGCCGTCGCGTCGCGCGGGGATTTCAGCATCGCCATCGGCGGCGGCGACGGCGCTGGTGCCCTCGCGGCCCAGAGCTACAGCACCGGCGCGATCGCGATCGGCAGCAGCACGGCGGCAAGGGGTGACGCGGCGGTGGCGCTCGGGTTCGGCGCCGTCGCCGGCGGCAGCTTCGCCAACACCGGCCTGACAGCCCTAGGGGCCGGCGCCCAGGCGGGTACGACGGCGAGCGGCCAGAACAACGCCACGGCGGTCGGCAACGGTGCGACGGCCAACGCCCTCAACGCGTCGGCTTTCGGCCAAGCCGCGACGGCCTCGGCCGGGGGCGCGACTGCGCTCGGCGTGGGCAGCACCGCCTCGGCCGGCAACACCGTCGCGGTCGGGGCCGGCTCCACGGCATCGAGCGGTGCCGCGACGGCACTCGGATTCGGCGCGTCCGCGACGGGCTTCGGCAGCACCGCGTCGGGCAGCGGCGCCCAGGCGGCCGGCCTGAACAGCAGTGCCTTCGGCTTCAACGCCGTCGCGGGCTGGGACGCCTCCGGCCTGAACGCCTTCACCAACAGCGGCACCACGGCGGTCGGCCAGGGGGCCCGGGCCGGCGCCGGGGCGGCGGGTCAGACCGATGCGACGGCGGTCGGTCGGTCGGCCCTCGCCAACGCTGCTTCGGCGACCGCTCTGGGAGCCGGCGCGCAGGCCAACGCGACGAGCTCCATCGCGATCGGCGCCGGCAGCGGCGCCGGCAGCCCGGCCTTCGTCGACGCGACCTCGACCAACGCGATCGCGATCGGCAACGGCAGCAAGGTCGACGCCAACAGCACCGGCAGCATCGCGATGGGCAGCTTCAACACCGTGACCGGCACCGAAAGCGGGGCGATCGGCGTCGGGCTTCGGGTCGGCGGCACGGGCAGCTTCGCCATCGGCAATCTCAACACGGTCAACGCCAATGCGAGCTTCGTCTACGGCGGCGCCAACACCGTCAACAACGCCGGCATGGGGGGCGTCGGCAAGATCCAGGTGGTCGGCTCGAACAACACCGTCGCCGTGACGACGACCGCGGCCGGCGCCTCGGTGATCGGCTCGGACAACTATGTCGACGCCCCCAATGCGATCGCGATCGGCAACGGCCTCACAGTGACGGGCGAGTCCGCGGCCGCGGTGGGTACCGGGGGCACCGCTTCGGGCCGGGTCTCCGCCGCCTTCGGTGCGCTGTCGAATGCCGGCGGCAACTTCGGCAACGAAGGCACGCTGGCGCTCGGCGCCGGCGCGCTCGCCGGCACGACCGCCGCCGGCCGGACCTACGCCACCGCGGTCGGCGCCAACGCGCAGGCGCAGGGCGCCAACGCCATCGCCATCGGCGGCAATGCCACGACCGGCGCCGGGGCCGCCGCCTACGCGAGCGGGACGAACGCCATGGCGATCGGCAACGGCGCCCAGGCGACCGCCACCAACGCTCTCGCCCAGGGCACCGGTGCGCAGGCGACCGGCGTGAACGCCATCGCGATCGGCACCGGGGCGGTCGCCACCGGCTCGGTCGCGGTTGGCGCCGGCGCCTCCGCCGGCAACGGCGGCGCGGCCTTCGGTGACGGCGCGATCGCCACCGGGCCGAGCAGCACCGCGGTCGGTCCCAATTCGACGGCGACGGTCGCGAACGGCGTGGCGATCGGCAACGGCGCCGTGGTGACGGCGGCCAATGCGGTCGCGATCGGCGCCGGCGCGGTCGCGAACGCACCCGGTACGGTGTCGTTCGGGGCGGCCGGCAACGAACGGCGGCTCACCAATGTGGCGGCCGGCGTCGCCCCGACCGACGCCGTCAACATGGGCCAGCTCGCGAGTGTCGCGACCGGCTTCCAGTCTCAGATCACCGGCCTCGAGACGCGGATCGGCGAGGTCGACCGACGCCTGCGCGACGGCGTCGCCGTGTCGATGGCGGCGGGCGGCATTCCGGCCATCCCGGCCGGCCGCCGGGTCGGCGTGTTCGGCAACGTCGCGACCTACGACAGCCACGGCGCGGCCGGATTCGGCCTCGCCGGCGTGCTGCACGAGACCAAGGCCTATCAGGTGCAGGCGAACGGCTCGCTCGGCGTCGGGTTCGACACCGGGGTGGTCGGCGCCCGCGGCGACGTCGCGCTGTTCTGGTGAGGCTGTCCGCGGGTACTGTTGCGGGGAGCTGAGCCGACACGCGCCTCGGAACGGCCGTTGCACCGTGCGACGACCGTACGGCATCAGTTCGCCGGCGCAGGCACCTCACGCTCCACCGCGGCCAGCGCCCGCTCGCCGGCCTGGACGAAGTAGACGAAGATCGTCGCGGTCATGATCTGGAGCCCTTCGCGGAGCGGCGGCAGGAAGGTGACGCGGTCGGGCTCCGGGCCGCGCCGCATCAGGCCCTCGGCCTCGAGGTCGCGCAGCAGCGTCAGCACGTGCTTGCGCGACACGCCGAACTGCGTCGACAGGGCGTTGATCGACAGCCGCACCGGGTCGGTCGGCGGGAACGGCCCCTCCTCCGGTCCTTCGAGGGCGAGCGAGAACAGCACCGCCACGCCGCCGTTGCGCTCGACGAAGGGGAACAGCCGGGGGGCGTGGTGCAGCATCCGGAAGCCGGCGATGTAGGGCTCGCCGAGCGCGCCGACGAAGGCGGAGACGAAGTCCGGTCGCTCCAGCAGCCCGCGATATCGCGCCACCTCCGGGACCACCATCTCGATCGCGTCGAAATGCGCCCGCCAGCGTTCGGTCTGCAGCGCGACGAGCGTGTCGGTCGGCACCAGCACGCGCTGCCGCTTGTCCTCGCTCTGCGCCGGCGCGAGATAGCCGGCCGCCCGCAGCACCGCCAGCATCGCCTCGCAGCGGCCGCGGCTGCACAGCTCGAGCCGCACGCACAGATCCTTCAGGGCGCCGACGGTGAGGCCCGGCTTGCCGTCGGCGCGGCCGTGATGGTGGAGGTAGAGCGCGACCACCATGAACAGCGCGCGGGCGCGGTCGTTCATCAGGAGGTTCAGAAGAGTGTTGCTGCGAAACAACGCGACGACGCCGCGCGCCTGCTCGCGCATCGCCGCCGAGAACCCCGGACGGGCCCGCATCGAGGCCACGGCCGAGACGGAAACCTCGGATACCATTCGTAATTTCACCGATCTACACGCACGCGAGCATTGCGGACTCACCCATCGAGGCTAGCAAATCCACCCAAATTTCCACAATTGCCGCCAAAGCCGCAGGCCGACACTTGGGAGCCTCGTTGTTCTCGAGGGGGCGCGGCATGCGGGACCACGACTGTCGATCGACGGCCGACCAGGACGCACGCCGGACCTCCGGCCCCGCATCGGGCGGACGCCGGGCCGGGCGACGCAGGATGCTGCTCGCCTCCGTGGCCGTGATCGCCGTGGCCGGGCTCCCGCATGCCGCCGCGGCCCAGCTGGCCTGCGCCGACGGCAACGGCAACGCCGACGGCGCGACGGCCACTGGAAACGCCGCGATCGCCTGCGGCTTTTCGGCGGTGGCGAGCGGTAACGTATCGGCGGGCGTCGGCGCCTTTGCGGTGGCGTCGGGCTCGGCCGCGGTGGCGGCCGGCTACAAGAGCGCGGCGAGCGGAACCTATACGACGGCGGTCGGATCCGAGAGCGCCGCCTCGGGCGAGTACGCGACCGCGCTGGGCGCCTCGACCACGGCGAGCGCCTTCTATGCGACGGCGACCGGATATCAGGCCCAGGCGACCGGCATGGCTTCGATCGCGTCGGGTTACAAGAGCGCCGCCGGCGGTGCCTACGCCGCCGCCTACGGCACGAACAGCACGGCGAGCAGCGGCTACGCGACGGCGCTCGGCGCGTACAGCACCGCCTCGGGCAGCACCAGCACGGCAGTCGGCAGCGCCGCCGGCGCGACCGGAGACTACGCCGCCGCCTTCGGGGCCGGCGCCCAGGCAGGCGGCAACAGCAGCACGGCGCTCGGCCCCTACACGACCGCGAGCGGCAACTACGCGATCGCCGTCGGCTCGGACACGAGAGCGACCGAGATGGGAGCGGTTGCGACCGGTTTCCGGGCCGCTGCGACCGGCGTGTACGCCAGCGCCTATGGCAGCGACAGCGCGGCGAGCGGCAGCAACAGCACGGCGCTCGGCGCGGTGGCGCAGGCGTCGGGCTTGGCGGCCGTGGCGGTCGGCAGCCAAGCCACGGCGAGCGGCAACAATGCGGTGGCGCTCGGGGCGCGCAACACCGCGAGCGGCGCCAACGCGGTGGCGATCGGCTATCTCGCGACGGCGTCGGCGAGCAGTGCGATCGCCATCGGCACCAGCGCCCAGGCGACCGCCGCCAACGCCGTCGCGCTCGGCAACGGCTCGATCGCCAGCGAGGCCAACACGGTCTCGGTCGGCTCGCCCGCCAAGGAGCGCCGGATCGTCAATGTCGGGGCCGGCACGCTGTCGGCGACCTCGACCGACGCCGTGACGGGCCAGCAGCTCTACGGCACCAACGCCACGATGGCGCAGATCCTCGGCACCTCGTTGAACGCCGACGGCACGATCGGCGCGGTCAGCTACACGATCGGCTCCACGGCCTACACGCGCATCTCGGACGCCTTCGCGGCCGTCGACACGGCGCTCACCGGCTACGGCACCAGCATCACCACGTTACAAATCCAGGTGACCGCGCTCACCGCCGCGGCCGCCTACACGGCCGTCAACTCCTCGGCCGCCGCCGCATCGGCCGCCGGCAGCGAGGCCGTGGCGCTCGGCGGCGGCGCGAGCGCCGCCGGCAACGGGGCGACCGCGGTCGGCGCCGCCAGCCGCGCCGCGGGCGTGAACAGCGCCGCGTTCGGGTCGTCGGCGACCGCCTCGGGGACGAGCGCCACGGCGCTGGGCAGCGCGTCGACCGCGTCCGGCACCGCCTCCTTCGCCGGCGGCAGCGGCGCCACGGCGAGCGGCGGCAATGCGGTGGCGATCGGCAGCAACGCACTCGCCTCCGCCGACGGCGCGCTCGCCATTGGGCTCGGCGCGTCGTCGACCGGAACGAACGCCATCGCGATCGGCACCGGGGCGAGCGCGACCGGCTCGGTGGCGGTCGGCAATCTCGCCGCGGCCGCCAATGGCGGCGCCGCCTTCGGCGACTACGCGGTCGCGACCGGATCGAACAGCACGGCGGTCGGCCCCAACGCCTCGGCCGCGGTGAGCAACGGCGTCGCGATCGGCAACGGCGCCGTGGTGACGGCGGCGAACGCGGTGGCGCTCGGCGCCGGCTCGGTGGCGAGCGAGGCCAACACGGTCTCGGTCGGCGCCGCCGGCAGCGAGCGGCGGGTCACCAACGTGGCGGCCGGCGTCGCCGCGACCGACGCCGTCAACGTCGCCCAGCTCCAGGCCGCCACGAGCAGCATCGGCGCGTCGCTCGCCACCCTGCAGGGCCAGGTCGTCGAGAACCAGCGCGAGGCCCGCCAGGGCGTCGCCGCCGCCATGGCGCTGACCACGGCGCCGATGCCGTCGGCCGCCGGTCGCACGAGCTGGGCCATGAACACGGCGGCGTTCCGCGGCGAGTACGCGTTCGGCGGCAGCCTCGCCCACCGGCTCGACACGGCGCGGCCGGTCGCCGTCACGGCCGGCTGGGCCTACGCCGGCGGCGACAATCACGGCGGCCGCGTCGGCCTCGCCGGCGAGTTCTGATCGCGCACGGGGCCGCAAGGGAGCCGCACCTGCGGAACGCGATGCCTGCGGGCACGGCCGGACGTCGCGTGCGCGGCGCACTGCTCGCTCGGTCGCTCCCCTCCTCGAACCCGCCCGCCGGGCCCTGGCGGAACGCGCATCCCTTGCCCCTGCGCGCGTGCGCGCAGGGGGTCGCGACGGTGGTCATGCCAACCGGCCCGGTCACGTTTCCATCTTTGTCCGCATGGTTAATCGACCATTAACCGGCAACATGGCTATATGGCTATAGGTCTAAAAAATAGTGCGTCTTCATACCCCCTCCCGGAGTAGCCGGCTCGATCCCGAGCAGTCCACCTCCGGGGCTTTCGGGAGGCCGCACCGCAATGCTGCGGAGCGGCGCAGCCCACCGTAAGACCAAGAACTGCGTCGATCTACGAGCCCTTGGCCGCGACGGCACCGGCGCCCGGACCGTCGCGTCGTCGACGAAGCTCGGCCACTGAAATGCGGAGCGACGTGACGATGGTTACCTATGGACCGAAGTATCGCAAAATTCTGGCGGCGAGCGGAGCCGGCTTGTGTGCGCTGGCGGCGCTCGCGGTCACCCCGAACCCGGCCATGGCACAGGCCGTGTGCGACATCAGTGCCAGCGGCGGCCCGGCCGGCCCGAACGGGGCGACGGCGACCGGCCTCGGAGCGACGGCATGCGGTCAGGCTGCCGCGGCCGCCGGAACCGCCACGACGGCGATCGGCGCGAATGCGACGGCCACGGGCGATTACGGGACCTCGCTCGGCGCCGTGACGGGCCAGAACAACGGCGCCACCCCCGGGATCGTTTCCATCGGCACCTTGGCCAACTCGCTCGGCGGCGCGGGGGCCTACAGCACGGCGATCGGCGCGGCGCCGTACACGACGCCGTACAGCGCGGCCACCAGCGGCGGGAACTACAGCATTGCGATCGGCGGAGGCGACAAGGTCGGGGCGAACCCAGCCGTCACGAGCGGCACCGGCGCCATCGCGATCGGCGGCAGCAGCGTGGCGAACGGCGCTGCGTCCATGGCTCTCGGCTTCGGCGCCACAGTGATCGGTACGGACAGCGGCGCGGTCGGCAGCGGCGCGCGGGCGAGCGGCAACAGCAGCTTCGCGATCGGCGACACCGCCTCGGCGACGGGCCGCATCGCCAGCGCGTTCGGCGCGCTCGCCAATGCGGGCGGCATCTTCTCCAACGAGGGCACGACGGCGATCGGGGCCGGCGCGCTCGCCGGGACCGGGGCGGCCGGACAGACCTATGCCACGGCGCTCGGCGCCAATGCGCAGGCGCAAGCCGCGAGCGCGGTCGCGCTCGGCAACGGCGCGATCTCCAGCGCCGCGAACGCCATCGCTCAGGGGACCGGGGCGCTGGCGCAAGCCGCCAACGCGATCGCGGTCGGCAGCGGCGCGCAGGCGAGCGGCGCCAGTGCCATCGCACAGGGCAACGGCGCCCTGGCGAGCGCCACGAATGCCATCGCCCAGGGCACCGGGGCGCAGGCGACGGGCACCAATGCGATCGCGATCGGCACCGGCGCGGTCGCCACCGGCTCGGTGGCGGTCGGCGCCGGCGCCTCGGCCGGCAACGGCGGCGCCGCCTTCGGCGACGGCGCAGTCGCGACCGGAGCGAACAGCACGGCGGTGGGTCCCAATTCCAGCGCGACGGTCGCGGGCGGCGTCGCGCTCGGCAACGGCGCCCTGGTCACGGCGGCGAACGCAGTCGCGATCGGCTCGGGCTCGGTGGCGAGCGCGCCCGGCACCGTGTCGTTCGGCTCCGCCGGCAACGAGCGCCGGCTCACCAATGTCGCGGCCGGCATCGCCCCCACCGACGCCGTCAACATGAGTCAGCTGACGAGCTTCGCGACCGGCTTCCAGTCGCAGCTCGCCGGCCTGCAGACCCAGGTCGCCGACAACCAGCGCGAGGCGCGCCGCGGCGTCGCGGCGGCGGTCGCGACCGCCAGCCCGCCGATGCCGTCCGGACCCGGCAAGACCACCTGGCAGGTGCGCGGGTCGACCTTCAACGGCGAGTTCGGCGTGGGCTTCGGCATGGCGCATCGACTGACGACCACCACGCCGCTCGCCGTCGTGGCGGGCTATGGCAACGGCGGCGGCACCGACCACACCGGTTATGTCGGGCTCGGCGGCGAGTTCTGAGCCGCCGCCCGCGCAGGCGGATCATATTACCGCAAAAGATGCAGGCCTGCGACGATCAAACCTCGATTTTCGACGGTTGTCGCCGCGCGGCAACACACGTCTGCAGCAGACTTCGTTACTATAGTCCCGACGGTCTAGCGCGGCGCAGCGGGACCGTGGACGGGGTGAGAGACGCGATGACATCGAACGTGCCGAGGCGGCGGAGCTTTCATCTGGCCCACCTGGCCGGAGCAGCCGTCGTGGTCGCCCTCCCCTTGTGCGCGTCCCCCGCGGCGGCGCAATTCGTGTGTGACTCGACCGCGGGAACCGGCCAGGGCGCCAACGCAGGCACGTCGGGCACGAACCTGGCCTGCGGCCCCAACGCGCAGGCCGGCACCGGGGCCGGCCAGTTCAGCGCGACTGCGGTCGGCGCAGGCGCGACCGCCAACGCCAACAACGCCTCGGCGTTCGGCCAGAACAGCACCGCCTCGGGCGGCGGGTCGACCGCGCTCGGTGTCGGCAGCACGGCCTCGGTCGGCAACAGCGTCGCCGTCGGTGCCGGCTCGACCGCCTCCAACCTCGCCGCCACCGCGGTCGGGTTCGGCGCGTCCGCCACGGGGTTCGGCAGCACCGCCACCGGCAGCGGCAGCCAGGCGGCCGGCCAGAACAGCAGTGCGGTCGGATACAACGCCGTCGCGGGCTGGGACATTTCCGGTGCCTTCACCAACGACGGCACCACGGCGATCGGCCAGGGGGCCCAGGCGGGAGCCGGAGCCGCGGGTCAGGCCGATGCGACGGCGGTCGGCCGATCGGCCCTCGCCAATGCGGCGTCCGCCACGGCGCTGGGGGCCGGCGCGCAGGCCAACGCGACGAGCTCGATCGCGATCGGTGCCGGCAGCGGTGCCGGCAGCGCGGCCTTCGTCGACGCGACCTCCACCAACGCGATCGCGGTCGGCAACGGCAGCAAGGTCAACGCCAACAGCACCGGCAGCATCGCGCTCGGCAGCTTCAACACCGTGACCGGCGGCGAAAGCGGGGCGATCGGCGTCGGGCTTCGGGTCGCCGGCACCGGCAGCTTCGCCATCGGCAATCTCAACACGGTCAACGCCAATGCGAGCTTCGTCTACGGCGGCGGCAACACCGTCAATAACGCCGGCATGGGAGGCGTCGGCAAGATCCAGGTGATCGGCTCGAACAACACAGTCGCCGTGACGACCACCGCGGCCGGCGCCTCGGTGATCGGCTCGGACAACTATGTCGACGCCCCCAATGCGATCGCGATCGGGAACGGACTGAGCGTGACCGGCGAGTCCGCCGCCGCGATCGGCACCGGGGGAACCGCGTCGGGCCGGATCTCCGCCGCGTTCGGGGCGCTGGCGAATGCCGGCGGCACCTTCGGCAACGAAGGCACGCTGGCGCTCGGCGCCGGCGCGCGCGCCGGCACGGCGGCGAGCGGCCAGACCTACGCCACCGCGGTCGGCGCGAACGCGCAGGCCCAGGGCGCCAATGCCATCGCGATCGGCGGCAACGCGGCGACCGGCGCCGGTGCCGCCGCCTACGCGACCGGAACCAACGCCGTGGCGATCGGCAACGGCAGCCAGGCCACGGCCACCAATGCCATCGCGCAGGGCACCGGAGCGCAGGCGACCGGCGTCAACGCCATCGCGATCGGCACCGGCGCGGTCGCCACCGGCTCGGTGGCGGTCGGCGCCGCCGCCTCCGCCGGCAATGGCGGCGCCGCCTTCGGCGACGGCGCGGTCGCGACCGGCGCGAACAGCACGGCGGTGGGTCCCAATTCCACCGCGACGGTCGCGAACGGCGTGGCGATCGGCAACGGCGCCGTCGTCACGGCGGCGAACAGCGTCGCGCTCGGCGCCGGGTCGGTGGCGAGCCAGCCCAACACGGTGTCGGTCGGCAGTGCCGGCAACGAGCGGCGCATCACCAACGTGGCGGCCGGCGTTGCCGCCACCGACGCCGTCAACGTCGCCCAGCTCCAGGCCGCGACGAGCGGCTTCGGCTCCTCCATCGCCACGCTTCAGAACCAGGTCGGCAGCCTGCAAACGCAAGTGACCGCCAACCAGCGCGAGGCGCGCGCCGGCACGGCGCTGGCGCTCGCCGCGACCAGCCTGCAGTACGACCAGCGGCCCGGCAAAGCCTCGCTCGCCGCCGCGTTCGGCAACTACAAGGGCCAGTCGGGTCTGGCGGTCGGGCTCGGCTATGCGGTGAGCGAGCGCTGGCGCGTCAACGCCACCTTCTCGGGGGCGCCGGACGTGAGCGACTACGGCGTCGCCGCCGGCGCCTCCTTCACGCTGAACTGAGCCGGGGCGCACGGTGCGTGCGGTTGCGTGTGGCGTGCCTTTCGGTAACGTGAGACCGAACGCGTCGAGATCACCCCCGAGGTCCCGTGCCGAAATTGAATGTCTCCGTCCCGCGGTCCGCCGTCCGCCGCCCGCTCGTCGCGGCGATCCCGGTCGGTCTGCTGCTCGCCGGTCCCGCCGTCGCCCAGCCGGTCGAATGGGCCAAGATGCCGCGCATGCAGCTCGAGCGGCAGTTCGCCGGGCCACTCGCCGACACCGTGATCCAGCGCTGGCGCGATCCGGCCGACGGCACGGTCTGCTACGTCTACCTGCCGATCAACGTGCCGCACTCGGCCCCGACCCAGTCCGGCTACGTGCAATACGGGCCGGCCAGTATCGGCTCGATCAGCTGCATGGCGGGGACCGGCCCAGGTGCCGCCACCTCGGCGCCGAACGCCGCAGCGCCGCGACGCGCGCCGGCGACGCCGAACGGCGGCGCCGTTCCGCCCGCCCCGGCAGCCCCGGTGGCACCCGCGCGCTGAGAGCCGGCCGATGACGCTGCAGTCGCTCTATGTGGTGTTCGCCGGGATGATGCTCGGCGGCGCGTCGCTGCTGGTCGCGGCCGAACGCAAGAAGCCGCCGACCTTCGACGTCCCGATCGTCTCCGACCGCGCCAAGGCGGCGATCGGCGGATCGCTGCTCGTCCTCGGGGTCGTGCTGTCCGGGATCCTGTTCTTCCACAAGTGAAACGCATTCCGCCGGATCATACCAGCGGCCTTCAACCCTGACTCTCACCGTCAGCCTGAGGTGCTCGGGCGAAGCCCGAGCCTCGAAGGGCGACGGCCCGGGCCGCATCCTTCGAGGCTCGCCTGCGGCGAGCACCTCAGGATGACGGGTCGGGGTTCAGGGCCAATGGTATCAGCTCTCCGTCGGTCCGGGGCGCGGCGGCGCCGCGAACCGGACTGACGACCGAATTGATCGGTCGACGCCGCACACCGTCCGAAATGATCACTTCGGGGCGAGGCTGCGGACATAGGCGGCGAGGTCGTTCGCCTCGGCGCGCGTGAGGTTCATGTCCGGCATCCGCGGATGCGGATCGAGCAGGAACAGCGCGAGCGCGGCGGCGTCGAACGAGTTGCGGCGCGCCAGCGCCGGGAACGGCGTCGCCTCGCCGGTCGCCTGCGTCTGATCCTCCGACGTGACGTGACAGGTGGCGCACCAGCGCTTCGCGATCGCGGCGCCGCGCTCCGGATCGGGCGGTGTGACGGCGCCGGGGCGCGGCCCCGGGCTCTGCGCCGCCGCCGCGCCGGCGAGAACGATCGGCACCAGGCAGACGGCGAGGAGCGCGCCGAGCCCGGAGAGGGAGCGACGACGCGGCGCGACCTGATGCGACGCGAGCCGATGCGGCAGAGTCTGATGCGGCAGGGTCTGATACGGCAGAGTCTGATGCGACATGTGCAATCCCGGACACGGCCCCACGGCCGGAAAGACGTGATTCGCAATCTCGTTCGCCAGGATGGCGCGCCGCCCGTGGCTTGTCGCGACAAATCCGCGAGATCGAAGAGAAAGAAGAAAACGGCGCGATGGCTTCCAGCAGCGGACCGGCGCGACGCGCGCGTGCGTGGGATCGACGCGCTCAGCGCCGGGACAAGAGCTCGATCTCGCCGTCGACGCCGGTGATGACCTTGAACTCGCGCTCGGAGGTGCGGCCGTCGTTGCGCGCGATGGCGCGGTACTCGCCCTCGGCCAGCACGACGCGCGGGAAGGCGCCGATCGTCTCCTTGATGACGTCGCCGCCCGGCGTCAGCACGGTCCAGCTCGTGTTGGCGAGCGCCTCGCCGCCGCGCTCGCCGACCAGCTTGAGCGTGATCACGGCGGCCCGGTGCGTCACCGTCACGTCGGTGAGCTTTCCGGGCTGCACCTTGATGTCGGAGCGCACCACGGCGTTGGAGTCGCCGTAGTTGGAGACGATGTGATAGGTGCCCTCGGGCACGATCACGACATCGCCGGTGGCGACGCCGGCGGCGATCTGGCGCTTCTCGCCTTCCTCGAACTGGCTGCCGCGGAAGATGTCGAAGGCGATCTGGCCGTGCGGGATGCGCACGTCGCCGACCCGGCCTTCGATGCGCAACCCACCGGCCGGCAGGTCGAACACCTCGCGCACCGGCTCGTTGCGCAGCGACACGGTCTTGGCGGCGCTGGCGAGGCCGAAGGCGGCATGCACCACGTAGTCGCCCGGCGGCAGCGCGAGCGTCGGGGTCGGGGTGCGGTCCTCGCGCACCGGGCGGAACGAGCCGGTGATGTCCGGCCGCACCGGATAGACGCGCCACACGATGCCGCCGTTGACGGGAGCTGTCTCGCGGCCGTAGCGGGCGGCGAGGGTCAGCGGCACGTCCTTGGGCACGGCCGGCGAGATGCTGGCGGTCGACGGCGAGACGGGAATCGCCGGGCCGGGGCCGAGCGGCATCGGCGCCGTGGTGCCGGGCGGTGGCGGCGCCAGCGACTGGAGCTGCGGGCCGGTCGCGGAGGTCGGCACGTCCCGGCTCGGTCGCGGCACCATCCCGGGGCCCGCAGGGAGAGATTTCTGGTTCGGCGAGGGGGCGACCAGCCCGCCGAAGGGCAGCGAGCTCATGAAGCGCTGCATGGCGCCGACGATCGCCTGCTCGGGCCGGTTCTGGGCGGCGGCGGGCGACGCACCGAGCACCAACGGGCCGAGCGCCAGCGCGACGACGAGTGTCGACGCGGCCGCGACGCCCCTGGCGACGCGCGCAAACCCGGTCGAGACTCGGATCGAGCCACCCCCTGCCCTGATCATTGCGACAGATACGCGTCCCTTTGAGGCAATTTCATGCCACGGTCGGGTCGCGCGGCCTTTATCCGGAATGCTGCGTGTGCTAGCCGGACGGCCGTTCCGATTGCCGCGCCACGGGGAGATTTTCCACCATGCCCGACGCCCTCGCGCTCTTGAAAACCCGCCGCTCCGTTAAGCCCGATCAGCTCCAGGGCCCGCCGCCGAGCGCCGCGGACCTCGACACGATGCTGACCATCGCGGCGCGGGTTCCGGACCACGGCAAGCTCGTCCCGTGGCGCTTCATCGTGTTCGAGGGCGACCACCGCGAGGAGGCCGGCGCCGCCATCGCCTCGGCCTACGCGGCCAAGTACCCGGACGCCTCGGGCGACCAGATCTATTTCGAGACCAACCGGCTCGCCCGCGCGCCGCTGGTCGTCGGGGTGGTGTCGAGCCCGGTCGAGAGCGCCAAGATCCCGGCCGTCGAGCAGCAGCTCTCGGCCGCCGCGGCCGCCCAGAACCTGCTGCTCGCCGCGCATGCGCTCGGCTACGCGGCGTGCTGGCTGACCGAGTGGTACGCCTACGACGCCCAGGTGGCGCGCGCCTTCGGGCTCGACGACCACGAGAAGTTCATCGGCTTCGTCCATATCGGTCGCTTCGACGGCACGCCGGAGGATCGGCCGCGGCCGATCCTCCGGCGTGCCGTCGAAGCGACCGATATGGA
>NZ_NHSK01000127.1 GCF_016653355.1 Rhodoplanes elegans
GGTGGCACTCGGCCGGTCGGCGCCCGGACGCTCGGCACTCGGGCGATCGGCATTTGGGCGATCCGCCCCGCCGGGCCGCCCGGCCGCGCCGCGCTGTGCGTCACCTGACGACGCGCCGCCACGCTCGGCTCCGCTGCTGCGACCCGTGCCCTGCCGCTCGGCGGCGGCCGGACGATCCGGGCCGGAGCGCTCCGCCGCGGGACGCTGCTGGTTGCGGTCCTGACCGCTGCGGTCCTGACCACTACGCTCGGAGTCGCGCTCCTGGCCGGTCCGCTCGCCGCGACCGGTGCGGTCGCCGCGGTCACCGGAGGCGTCGCGTTCGCTGCGGCCCTGCCGCTCGCGACGCTCGTCACGGCGCTCCTCGCGGCGCTCGGCACCTTGGCGGCGCGCGTCGTCGCGCTCCGCGGGCGCCGCACCCTGGCGGCGCGTGTCGTCACGATCGGCCGGGCGGGATCCCTCCCGGGTCGGCGGCGCCTGATCGCGCCGCTCGCCCGTCGCCGGGCCGCGCTCGCCGTCCCGGGCGCCGGTCGCCTGTCCGGGCGTCGTGCCTCCGGTTGCCGCACCTGCGGGGGCTGTGCCGTCCGGCCGGCGCGCATCCGCGCCGGTCGGCGCGTCGCCGGGCGCCGCTTGGCGCGCCGCACGCGGAGGATTGTCGCCGAGCCGCCCCTGATCGCCTTGCAGCGCCTGCGGCGCCGGGACGTCGCGGGCCGGCTGGATCGAGGTTTTGGTCTGCCGCAGATAGGAGGTCTCGCGCACCACGCGCGAGCGCCGGTCGCGCAGATCGTCGACCCGGATCTCGACCGCGCCCGGAATGCGCCCGGTGCCGACCAGCACGCGCGGCTGCACCGACCAGGTGCGGATCGGACGGCCATAGGCGGCCGCGATATAGGCCGGCGGGATGCCCGGATTGACGGCGAAGCGCGGACCGCGGTCCGACACGATCACGGTGCGGTTCACCACCACGGTCTCGCGGATGTAGACGTCGCGCTCGCGCGGCGGCAGCAGCACGGTCGTCACCCGCTCGGCGACGAGGTCGCGCGGCCGCACGAACACCCAGTAGCTCGGCCGCTCGCGCACCTCGACGACGATCTCGTCGGGCGGCAGCGGGGCCCAGCCGACCGCCTTGTCGCCGCGCCGCCAGTCGACCCAGGCGGGGCCCCACTCACGGCCCGGAACCCACACCCAGCCGGCGTCGCCGTCGTCGACCCAGCGGCCGTAGTGATAGACGACCAGACCCCAGGCGGCCTCCTCGTCGACCGGGGTCCAGTACCAGCCGTAATCGTCGGTGTAGACCCAGCGTCCGCGCGTGTAGGGGCGCCAGTCGCGGCCGACATTCGCCGGCACCCAGACCTCGCCCCAGCGCGAATGCCGCTGCCATTTTCCGTGCGGCGTCAGCGCGTCGCGGAACTCCACGGAGACCTCGACACGCTCCTGCGCGGCGATGGGTGTCGCGACGGCGGCCGGCAAGACGACCAGCGCGGCGACGACTCCGACGACGACGGCCGTCGATCCGAGCAGACGCGTCGTGACAGACCGGACAGGGTTCGGCTTCATCACTTCCTCCAGGATCGAATGAGACGGGTCGCGATATCGCGGGTCGTGCGAACGCACGGACCATGATCGAGATGATCGGGCGCCGTGGCGTGATCGGATGCGTCGCCGCCGCCCGGTCGGCGCCGGCTGACGCGCGCGTCAGCGCAGGCCCAGGAACGACAGGATCGCCAGAACCACCACGATCAGCCCGATGATGTAGATGACGCTGTTCATGCCTCGCCTCCGCCGGTCTGGCCGCACCACGGCCGCTCGGTGGCTCAACCGGGGCGACTGTCGAAAGTTCCTGTTCGTGGTGCCGCCGGGTGGGGCGGCCGGGCGCTGCCGGCGCCGCGGTCGGGCCGGCGGATCGCTTGGACGCGGGGCCGCATACGTGGCTTGCCGGAGGGCCGTGCTCTTGACCGCGTGCCGGCACCCGGCTACTGCCGTTCTGGAATTATTCGAACGGATTTTTTCTGGCGGCCGGCCTACCCCGTCGCGCTGTTCTGATCGAGCCGGACGCCCCATTTCGGAGAGTCGTCATGCGCATCGTTCTCGTTCTCGTGGCCCTGGTCGCGGTGCTGTTCGCCTTCGACAAGATCCCGTTCATCTCGAAGCGGCAGCCGGCCGCGCCCGTGACGGCGGCGACGCCGGCGGCTGCGCCGAAAGCTCCGGCCGCGAATGCCGCGGCGGCCGCGTCCGCGCCCACCAAGGTGGCTGCCGCGCCGGTGACCTGGGTGACCACGCAGAAGTGCTACAAGTCTCCGTGGGGCACGATCAACTGCANCTTGGCGGCCGCGTCCGCGCCCACCAAGGTGGCTGCCGCGCCGGTGACCTGGGTGACCACGCAGAAGTGCTACAAGTCTCCGTGGGGCACGATCAACTGCACCGACACCTACGCCCGCCAGTAAAGCATCGGCGCGGATCCGCGATCGCGCGCGGATCCTGACCAGCCATTCGAGCGGTAGGGTCCGGCCGCGACGCGGCCGGACTGGACGATTCTTCGCTGGCCGATGCTCCGCCTGCCGGTGGGCCCGGGTGTCTGTTCGCCGTCGTGTCGGCTGGCGGGTGAGCCGCCCAGCGAGACCGGGTCTTCGCGCGCCCCGACCTCTCCGCCTGCCTGGTTCTCGCGCGTCCTTTTCGGCACGGTCGGGCTCGCCGCCGCCGTCGCCGCGGGCGCCGCATCCTCCGATCCACATCCGATCCATTTCGCGGGACCGCCATGACGGACCGATTCGAGCCGCGCGTCTGGCCGCCGGAGCTCCTGGCAGCGCTGCGGCACAGCGTCGAGACGACCGACCGCGCGCTGTCCGTCATCGCGGAGGAGCATGCGATCCCGCGTTCGACCTTCTATCAGCTCGTCCGCCGCGAGGGCTGGCATCGGCCGGGCGCCGAC
>NZ_NHSK01000128.1 GCF_016653355.1 Rhodoplanes elegans
CCTGCCCCCGCTCCCCGACCCGGCCTCCGGCGCCGACGCGGAGGACGACGCCCGCCCCGGCGAGATCGCCGTGCCGCTGCCGGACGCCTACGACGCCGGCGTCTTCTACATCGGCCGCATCGGCACGCCGTGGACGCGGCGGGCCGACTGCCCGCGCAACGCCCGGGGCTCGGACGCGGTGTGCACGATCGAGGTGGACGAGCGCTGGGCGGCCGCGCTCACCGGGGTGGAGACCTGCACGCATCTTCTGGTGCTGTACTGGATGGACCGGGCGCGGCGCGACCTCGTCGTCCAGGCGCCCCGTCACTCCACCGGATCGCGCGGCACCTTCGCGCTGCGCTCGCCGGTGCGCCCGAACCCGATCGCCGCCAGCGTGGTGCGCCTCGTCGGCATCGACGGCACCCGCCTGTCGGTGGTCGGGCTCGACTGCCTCGACGGCACGCCGCTCGTCGACATCAAGCCCTACTTCGCCTCCACGGACGCGGTCGGCGACGCCGTGGTCGGCTGGCACGCGGGGCAAAGCAAATAACGTCGCTCGACATTCGACAAGAGAGGCGCTTCCACGTTCACTCCGTCGTCCCGGGGCGGCCGAAGGCCGAGCCCGGGACCCATACGCCCTGTCCATCGTGAGCCACTGGCACAGGGGGCATGGATCCCGGGTTCGCGCGCCTTCAACTCGCGCCCCGGGATGACCGCGCAACTGCGAGCGCCACGCGCCCGTCGCCCTCTTGCGTGATCCGGTTCACATACGATCGACCGTGATCGCGTCACGTGGTTGACGATTCGTCAGCGGGGCGGGCGCCGACACGCCGCCCAGGAAAACGAAAAAAGCCCCGAAAAATCGGCCTTTCTCGCACCGTCGCCCGGCCGCACCGGCGCGCCTGGACGGTCCGTCGGCGAATGGTCAGGAATGTCTTAAATTGCATTTAAAACTCGAAGCTCCCGGTTGAACCGCCCGAAGAGAGTTTTCGACACAAAGGCGGGGAACACGGGGAGTGATCATGACAATCTTCGTTCCGGCCCGCTTCGCTCGGCCTCGGATCCTCGTCGCTGCGGCAGCCATCGGCGTGTCCGTCATCGGCGTGACGATGTCCGGCACGGCGTCGGCCAATCCGTTCGCGCTGTTCGCGCCGATGCTGGCGCCCGCCACCGAGGCGCCGCTGCAGGGGGCCGTCGAGACCATGCTGCCGCGCGAAGAAACGCCGGCCGCGCCGTCGGCCCGCTTCCGCCGCCAGATCGTCGACTACAAGACCAGCGAGCCCGCCGGCACCGTCATCGTCGACACCCCGAACACCTATCTGTACTTCGTGCTCGGCAACGGCCGCGCCGTGCGTTACGGCATCGGCGTCGGCCGCGACGGCTTCCGCTGGTCCGGCACCCAGAGCATCACCCGCAAGGCCGAGTGGCCGGACTGGACGCCGCCGACCGAGATGGTGCGCCGGCAGCCCTATCTGCCGCGCTTCGTCGCCGGCGGCCCCAACAACCCGCTCGGCGCCCGCGCCCTCTATCTCGGCGACACCATCTACCGCATCCACGGCACCAACGCGCCGGAGACGATCGGCGAGCGCGTCTCGTCGGGCTGCATTCGCATGGTCAACGAGGACGTGACGGACCTCTACGGCCGCGTCCATGTCGGCACCCGCGTCATCGTGCTGCCCGGCCGCGACCGTCGCGTCGACACCGCCGCCGATCGCCAGGGCTGACGCGCCGACCCCATCCCGCGCCTGCAACGCTTTCGCCTCGAAGCCTCCACTGGCCGGTCCCGGATGCCCCCGGGACCGGCTTTTTCGTCGCGATCGCCGGCACGGCGCGTCATGTCGCGCCGATCCGCGCGACGGCGCGCCTGGTCCTCGTCATAACGACATCGGCCGGTCGGCGTAGACCGTCATCCGATCGGATTAATAATCAACGAAGCCTTAATCACCTCACGAACTCCTAATCCTGATTACATCTCCGGCAATTTTCCTCGTGTTCTATTTTTCGGTCGCCGCGTGGTGATCTGCACCTGACAGCTCCTTGCTCATGCTCTCGACCAAGCGAACCACCTTCCTGCTGCTCGCTGCCTGCGCCGGGCTCGTGATCGGCCTGTCCGCGCTGGCGATCGGCGTGACGGTCGAGTATCTGCGCAAGGACGCGCTCCGCGCCGCCGAGCGCGAGAGCAACAATGCGGCGCTGGTGGTGGCCGAGCAGCTCGTGCGGATCGTCGGCCCGCGTGACGCGGTGCTGACCGAGCTGCGCGACGTCGTGCCCTCGCTCGGGCTGGCCACGCCAGCCGAGTTCGACGCGTTCTTCTCCGGCGATCGACATCGGCAGCTGCTAGAGGACCGCCGTCGGCGCGACGAGCCCGCCGTGCTGGCGATCGTCGCGACCGACGGGCACGTGCTCCAGGCGGTGCCGGAGCAGGCTCGCGCCGAGCTGCCGGCGATCGTCGAGGAGCATCTCGGGCGTCCCGACCGGTCCGGCGGCTATGGCCTGCTCGTGAGCCCGCCGGTTCATTCGCACGTCGCCGGCGAGGCGATGATCTATTTCGGCCGGCGCATCGCCGGCATCCTCGGCACCCAGGTCGGCACCGTCGTGGTCGGAATCCCCGCGGCGACGATCGACCGTCTCTACGAGGCCTTCGAGGCGCTGCCCGGGCAGTCCTTCCTGGTGACGCGCGACGACGGTGTGATGCTCGCGAATCGCAGCACGGTGACGGGCCTCGCCGGCCCCGGCATGCCCGCCGGTGGACCGTGGCACGAGGTGGCGAGCCGCGGTGGCGGGACCTACCGGGTGCTCGTCGGCCCCGACGGCGAGGATCGGCGGATCGTCGCGGTCCACCGGATCCCGGACACCCCGCTGGTGGTGAGCAGCGCCATCCTGGAGAGCGCCGCGCTCGCCGAATGGCGCCGCCACGCGGTGCGGATCGGCGCAGGCGCGCTGCTCGCCTTCGTCTGCGCGCTCGGGCTCCTGTGGGCGCTGAAGGGGCAGTTCGACAGCCTCCTGGCATCGAAGGCGTCGCTGCGCGAGCGCGAGGCGCGGCTCGCCGACAAGTCGCGCGAGCTCGCCGAGGTCGCCGGCCGGCTCGACGCCGCCGTCAACAACATGACGCTCGGGCTGAGCATGTACGACCGCGACGACCGGCTCGTCGTGTGCAACACGCCGTATCGTCAGATCTACAGGCTCACGGCCGACGACGCCCGGCCCGGCACGCCGATCGTCGAGCTGTTCGCGCGCCGGATCGCCGCCGGCACCTTCCAGGGCGACCCCGTGGCGCGCGTCGCCGGCATCCGCAGCACCATCGCGGCGGGACAGTCGGGCCGCTTCATCGTCGAGCTGCCGGACGCGCGCATCATCGCCCTGACGGTCAGCCCGGTCGGCGACGGGGGCTTCGTCACGGTCCACGAGGACATCACCGAGCGCACGCTCGCCGATCGCCGGATCGCCCACCTAGCCCATCACGATCCGCTCACCGACCTGCCCAACCGCCTGCTGTTCCGCGATCGCATGGAACAGGCGCTCGCCCGGCTCGACCGCGAGGACGCGGCGTTCGCGACCTTCGTGTTCGACATCGACCTGTTCAAGTCGGTCAACGACTCGCTCGGGCATTCGGGCGGCGACGCGCTGCTCGAGGCCGTGGCCGAGCGGGTGCGCTCCTGCATCGGACCGGCCGACACGATCGGCCGCATCGGCGGCGACGAGTTCGCCGTGATCCAGCTCGTCGACGGCCCGCCGCGCGCCGCCGCGGCGGCGCTCGCCGAGCGACTGCTCGACCGCATCCGCGCCCCCTACGAGATCGACGGCAAGCGGATCGTCATCGGCATCTCGATCGGCATCGCGCTCGCGCCGCAGGACGGCCGCACGCTCAGCGGCATCCTGCGCAATGCCGACCTCGCCCTCTACCGCGCCAAGAAGGACGGCCGCGGCTGCTATCGCTTCTTCTCGCCCGAGATGGACACCGACGTGCGGCTGCAACGCGCCTTCGAGCTGCAGCTGCGCGAGGCGCTGCCGCGGCGGGAGTTCGAGCTGCACTACCAGCCGATCGTCGATCTCGCGACCTGCCGCCCCTGCGCCGTCGAGGCGCTGGTGCGCTGGCGCCATCCCGAGCACGGCCTGATCCCGCCCGACAAGTTCATCCCCGTCGCCGAGGAGATCGGCCTCATCATTCCGCTCGGCGAGTGGATCCTCGCCACCGCCTGCCGGGCTGCCGCGGACTGGCCGTCCGACATCCGCCTCGCCGTCAATCTCTCGGCCAAGCAGGTCGTCGCCGGCGACCTGGTCGAGGTCGTCCGTCGGGCGCTCGCCGACACCGGACTTCCGGCCGGCCGGCTCGAGCTCGAGATCACCGAGTCGGTCCTCCTGCAGAAGGACCACGACAGCCTCGCGGTGCTGCACGGGCTCGCCGCGCTCGGCGTCCACGTCGTGCTGGACGACTTCGGCACCGGCTACTCGTCGCTGAGCTACCTGCAGCTCTTCCCGTTCAGCAAGATCAAGATCGACCGCACCTTCGTGGCCGAGCTGACGACACGGGCCGATTGCGCCGCCATCGTCTCCAGCGTCACGACGCTCGCCAGGGCGCTCGCGATGGGCACGACGGCGGAGGGCGTCGAGACCTGGGACCAGGTCGCCCTCCTGCGCGTCGCCGGCTGCCGAGAGGCCCAGGGCTGGCTGTTCGGACGGCCCGTCCCGGCCGCCGCCCTGTCGTTCGAGCCGGCCGCCGACTGCGCCCCGGCCGCGGCGTGAGCAGGACGATACCGCGGCGTCCGGGCGGCGCGGACCGCCGGCGCGAGGCGGTCCCGTCGCGGCGGAATCGGACGCCGTTGCATCGACTTGGAGGCCCGGATTAACCGACTGGTAGCGGCCGCATGGTACACGGACATCCGCACGGCCGAGCCACCCGCCCCAGGTCTAACGGCCGGCGGACCGCCGGCACCGCGGTCCGGGCCGATCCGGCTCGGCGACGGACAGGTCACGACGTCAGTCCCACCGAGGTGCCTCAACCACTCATGTCGTCCGCCTCGCCCCATCGACACTGGACCTCCTTCGGCACCCTCATCGCCGTCACCGGGTCCGTGATCGCCGCCTCGGTCCTGGCGATCGGGGTGGCCGTCTGGCAGCTGCGGTCCGACGCCATCGCGTCTTCGAACGAGGATTCGGCCAATCTGGCGACCGTGCTGGCCGACCAGATCAACCGCGTCGTCCAGCCGATCGACGCGGCGCTGATCGACCTCGCCCGCCATCGGCTGACAGGCGACCAGGTGCGCGACATGCTCGGCACCGCTCACGTCCACGACGATCTGCGCGAGCGCCTCGGCGGCCTGCCGCAGGCGACCGCCATCGTGATCGCCGACGCGACGGGCGAGCTGGTCAACTGGTCGCTCGATTGGCCGGTGCGACCGCTCAACTTCCGCGGCCGCCCCTTTCACAAGGATCTCCTCGGCGCGACCGCCGACGGGCTGCGGGTGAGCGCGCCGTTCCACAGCCGGGTCAGCAGCACCCATATCGTCCTGTTCACCCGCCGCCTGACGGCGCCCGACGGCACCTTCACCGGCTTCGTCGGCATGGGCGTGCCGATCGACTATTTCCGCAACGTCTACGATTCGATCGCGCCGCTCGCCGCCCGCTCCTTCGCACTGCTGCGCGACGACGGCACCGTGCTGGCCCGCTTTCCCGCCGAGGTCGAGCCGACCGGCGTGCCGATCGCCGACCTGAGCTGGTTCGCGGCGGCGGCGCGCGGCGGCGGCTTCTACGTGACCCGCGACGCGCAGACCCGCGAGACGCGCCTCGTCGCCGTCCGCCCGGTGCCGGGGCATCCGCTCTTCGTCAACGTCGCCATCACCGAGAGCGCCGCGCTCGCCACCTGGGAGCATCGCGCGCTGTGGATCGGGGTCGGCAGCCTTCTCGCCTTCCTGTGCTGCGCCGCGCTGCTCAGCGGCCTTGTGCGCAAGTCGCGCCGGCTGGAGCAGACGACCAGCCAGCTCGACGCCGCGCTCAACAACATGTCCTACGGCCTGTGCATGTTCGACCGCGACGCCCGGCTGATCCTGCACAACGCCCGCTACCGGCAGATGTACGGGCTCGGGGCCGCGGCGGTGCGCCCGGGCACCTCGCTGCGCGAGCTGCTGCGGCTGCGCACCGAGGCCGGCACGGTGTGCGCCGACCCGGAATCCTACCTGGCCGAGCTGACCGGGGCGATCTCGCGCGACACCGCCACCCATGTGATGACCCGGCTCGGCGACGGACGCGTCATCGCCGTGCTCAACGACCCGACCGGCGACGGCGGCTGGATCTCGGTGCACGAGGACATCACCGAGCGCACCCAGGCCGAGCAGCGGATCGCCCACATGGCGCGTCACGACGCGCTGACCGACCTCGCCAACCGCCTCCTGTTCCGCGAGCGGATGGACGAGGCGATCGCCCGCCTCGGCCGCACCGGCAAGGGTTTCGCGGTGCTGATTTTCGACATCGACCTGTTCAAGTCGGTCAACGACTCGCTCGGCCATTCGGGCGGCGACGCGCTGCTCGAGGCGGTCGCCGAGCGCCTGCGCCGCACCGCCGCGTCGGACGACACGCTCGGCCGCATCGGCGGCGACGAGTTCGCCATCATCCAGCACTGTCACGACGACCCGCGCGGCGAGACGGGCGCGCGGGCCGAGCGGCTGCTCGACGACCTGCGCGCGCCCTACGAGATCGAGGGCAAGCGGATCGTCATCGGCATCTCGATCGGCGTCGCCATCGCGCCCGAGGACGGCACCGAGCCGAGCCAGATCCTGCGCAACGCCGACCTCGCGCTCTACCGCGCCAAGAGCGACGGCCGCGGCTGCTACCGCTTCTTCGAGCCGGCCATGGACGCCGACGCACAGCTCCAGCGCGAGTTCGAGTTCGAGCTGCGCGAGGCGCTGGTGCGCAAGGAGTTCGAGATCCACTTCCAGCCGATCGTCGACATCGCCACCTGCCGGGCTTGCGCCGTCGAGGCGCTGGTGCGCTGGCGCCATCCCGACCACGGCCTGATCCCGCCCGACAAGTTCATCCCCGTCGCCGAGGAGATCGGCCTGATCATCCCGCTCGGCGAGTGGATCCTCGACACCGCCTGCCGCATCGCCGCGGACTGGCCCGACGACGTGCGCCTCGCCGTCAACCTGTCGGCCGTGCAGTTCCGCTCCGGCAACCTGGTCGAGGTGGTGCGCGACGCCCTCGCCCGCAGCGGCCTGCCGGCGGCCCGGCTCGAGCTCGAGATCACCGAGTCGGTGCTGCTGCAGAAGGACCACGGCGGCCTCGCCGTGCTGCACGACCTCGCCGCGCTCGGCGTCCACATCGTGCTCGACGACTTCGGCACCGGCTACTCGTCGCTCAGCTACCTGCAGCTCTTCCCGTTCAGCAAGATCAAGATCGACAAGTCGTTCGTCGCCGACCTGCCGACCCGCTCCGACTGCGCCGCGATCGTCTGCACGGTCGTGAACCTCGCCAAGGCGCTGGACATGGGCACCACGGCGGAGGGCGTCGAGACCGTCGAACAGCTCGAACTCCTGCGCGCCGCCGGTTGCCGCGAGGCGCAGGGCTGGCTGTTCGGACGGCCGGGGGCCGCGAGCGCCCTCGTCCTCGACCAGCCGCTCGCCGCCCCGCGTATCTCGCCGCCCACCGCTACGGCGCCGAAGCGCCGAAGCGCCGATGGCCGCGCCGGTGGTCCGATGCCGGGCCGGCGTGTCGTCGGACCGTCGCATTGACAGGTCCCCGATCTCCCGTACATTGAGATTTCGTTCCGAGGGGTGCTCCGGAAGGAGCTGAGACACCGTCGGCCGCGCAGCTCCGCCGTTCCTCCGAAGCCCGATCCCGCTCGATCGCTCCGGTACCGGTGGGCCGCCAGGCACCACGGAAACCCTTTGAACCTGATCCGGGTCATGCCGGCGAAGGGACAGGGACCATTCCCATACCGACGCATGCTGTTTCCGGGACACCCATTCACGGGAGGCTCCGAATGAACAAGCACACCCCCAAAGACGCGCTCACCGTCCCGACCGTCACGACCGGGCCGATCGCCGGCTCGCGCAAGGCCTACACGGCGCCCGACGCCGCGCCGGACCTGAAGGTGCCGCTGCGCGAGATCGTGCTGACCGACGCCGCCGGCGAGCCGCCCGTGCCGGTCTACGACGCCTCCGGCCCCTACACGGATCCGACCGCGAGCATCGACGTCGAGAAGGGCCTGCCGCGTCCTCGCACCGCCTGGGTGACCGAACGCGGCGGCACCGAGACCTATCAGGGCCGCCCGATCAAGCCGGTCGACAACGGCAACGTCACGGGCGCCCATCTGGCCCGCGCCTTCCCGACCGTGCATGCGCCGCTCCGCGCGCTAGAGGGCAAGCCCGTCACCCAGTACGAGTGGGCCAAGGCCGGCGTGATCACCAAGGAGATGATCTACGTCGCCGAGCGCGAGAATCTCGGGCGCAAGCAGATGCTCGACCGCGCCGAGAGCGCGCTCGCCGACGGCGAGAGCTTCGGCGCCTCGGTGCCGGCCTTCGTGACGCCCGAGTTCGTGCGCGACGAGATCGCCCGCGGCCGCGCGATCATCCCGGCCAACGTCAATCACGCCGAGCTCGAGCCGATGATCATCGGCCGCAACTTCCTCACCAAGATCAACGCGAACATCGGCAACTCCGCCGTGACCTCGTCGGTCGAGGAGGAGATCGACAAGATGGTGTGGGCGATCCGCTGGGGCGCCGACACCGTGATGGATCTCTCCACCGGCCGCAACATCCACAACACGCGCGAGTGGATCATCCGCAATTCGCCGGTGCCGATCGGCACCGTGCCGATCTATCAGGCGCTCGAGAAGGTCGACGGCGACCCGGTCAAGCTCGACTGGGAGGTCTACAAGGACACGCTGATCGAGCAGTGCGAGCAGGGCGTCGACTACTTCACCATCCACGCCGGCGTGCGGCTCGCCTATGTGCCGCTCACCGCCAGCCGCGTCACCGGCATCGTGTCCCGCGGTGGATCCATCATGGCGAAGTGGTGCCTCGCGCATCACCGCGAGTCGTTCCTCTACGAGCGGTTCGAGGAGATCTGCGAGATCATACGGCGCTACGACGTGTCGTTCTCGCTCGGCGACGGCCTGCGGCCCGGCTCGATCGCCGATGCCAACGACCGCGCCCAGTTCGCCGAGCTGGAGACGCTCGGCGAGTTGACCAAGATCGCCTGGGCGAAGGGCTGCCAGGTCATGATCGAAGGCCCCGGCCACGTGCCGATGCACAAGATCAAGATCAACATGGACAAGCAGCTGAAAGAGTGCGGCGAGGCGCCGTTCTACACGCTCGGCCCGCTGACGACCGACATCGCGCCGGGCTACGACCACATCACGTCGGGCATCGGCGCCGCGATGATCGGCTGGTTCGGCTGCGCCATGCTCTGCTACGTGACGCCGAAGGAGCATCTGGGACTGCCCGACCGCGACGACGTGAAGACCGGCGTGATCACCTACAAGATCGCGGCGCATGCCGCCGACCTCGCCAAGGGTCACCCGGCCGCGCAGATCCGCGACGACGCGCTCTCGCGCGCGCGGTTCGAGTTCCGCTGGGAGGACCAGTTCAATCTCGGCCTCGATCCCGACACGGCGCGCAGCTTCCACGACGAGACGCTGCCCAAGGAGGCCCACAAGGTCGCGCATTTCTGCTCGATGTGCGGGCCGAAGTTCTGCTCGATGAAGATCACCCAGGACGTCCGCGACTACGCGGCCGGGCTCGGCGACAACGAGAAGGCGGCGCTCTACCCGGTCGACACGGCCCAGGCCGACGCCGCCGCCGGCATGAAGCAGATGTCGGACAAGTTCCTGAAGATGGGCGGTAAGGTCTATGTCGAGGCCGACGCCGTGAAGGACAGCAACAAGGCGCTGTGAGGCGAGGCCGCCTCGACTTCACGCAGAGTGGCAAAGGCGGGCCGCAGGCCCGCCTTGCCCATGCCGAAAAGCGGCACGAACAGCCAAACGTAGGGTGGGCAAAGCCGCGAAAGCGGCGTGCCCACGCGGGCTCGGACGAGAAGGCGGCGGCGATGTCACGCTATCGCCGAATGACGATCGACGGCGGGGTCTTCTTCGAGGCAACCGGGCGCGGCCCTCGCACGTTGACCTGCGATGTCAGCCGATGTGACGCCGCTCCCGACCCTCTCCGCCGAGCCCCACGCGCCGGGTCGGCGTGTGCGATTCGTGCTGCGGCTCGTCCTCGCTGCCGGTTACCTCATCGCGGGTCTCGCACATCTGACGCGGCCGGAGCCGTTCATGCTGATCACGCCGGGCTGGGTCCCGTTCCCGCGCGAGATCATCCTGGCGACTGGCGCCTGCGAAATCGCCGGCGCTCTCGCGCTGTTCGGCACGAGGCTTCGCAAGCTCGCCGGGGTGATGCTCGCGCTCTATGCGATCGGCGTGTTTCCCGCCAACATCAAGCACGCAGTCGACGGCGTTTCGATCCCGCCCATTCCGGATTCGTGGTGGTACCACGGCCCCCGGCTCGCGTTTCAGCCGGTTCTCGTGTGGGCTGCGCTGTTCGGCGGGGACGTGATCGACTGGCCACTCCGCCGGCGGCCGATCCCTACTTCAGCGACAGCGCCATGCCGCTGAGGTCGAGGTTGGCGATCAGGCCGACCTGCCGGCCCTGGAGCTCGAGGACGGCGCCCTTCTGGTTGCGCAGCACGATCGCCTGGGCGCCGGGGCCGAGCGCGCCGCCCGCCCCCGCCGCGCCGTAGACGCCGGCGACGTCGGAGGGCCGCGAGATGTTGCTCACCCGGCCGTAGAGGTTCGCTTTCGAAGCGCCGAAGACGAGGCCGGCCGAGAGGCCACCGATCGACAGCCGGTACTTCTTGCCCTGGAAGGTCAGCGTGCCGCTGCCGCCGGAGCCGCCGATCACCCAGCCGCCCTTGTAGATGGTGAGCGACACGGTGCCGCTGTCGGCCTGCGCGGCCGAGCCGGCGGCCAGCACCCCGGCGGCGACCACGGCGGCGGCGACGGACGCGGCCCGGACTCGCGAAGCGATCGACATGAAGGTTCTCTCCCCCTGGGCGCTGTCGCCCGATTTCCGAATCAGCCGGCCGGACTCTTCGCCACGACTGCGGCGGCACCGCGGTGAGGGACGCGTCGCCGGCCGCCGGACCGTAGACCCTCGCGAGCGCGCGCCGCCGCGGCACGGGGCGGCTGAACCGTCGGCGGCGACGGCGGCACCAAGCGACACGGGTTCCGACCATCACCACACCGTACCGGGAACGATGCCGAAGTCTCCTCCGAAGCGCCGTCCAGGGTCGGCTTCCAATTCGCCGACCAAGTCGCATTCCAAGTCGGCGACCAAGTCGCCTCGACCGCCAGGTCGCGCCCGCACGCGCGAGTCCCATCCCGAGTCCCTGCCCCGCGCCCTGGCGGTGCTGGCCGCCAACGCGGTCGCGGCGGAGGGCACGTTCATGCACGCCCTGCACGATCGGTATCGCTTCGACGCGGCGCTGTTCGACGAGCTGCTCGCCCTGATGACCGTGATCGCCGCGCAGCCGGCGCGGCGGCGCAGCACCGCGGTGCGCCGCCAGGCGTCGCACGTCCATCGCGCCATCCTGATGCACCTCGTCCACCACCTGCTGCCGGTGAACGGCTATCGGATGCGCCACTTTCCGGGCCGCGGCCTGCAGGATCGGCTCGACCGGCTCGACTGGGTGTTCGTGCCGGTGATCGACGGCACCCGCGGCTACGGCCCGTTTCCCGAGCCGCGCCGCTGAGGCCCCATCCGTTCGGGTGGTTGTCGCGATGCGGCTCCGGCGACTACCATCCTGCTGCGAGACACCGCCTCGCGCCCGACCCGATCCGGTCGGCGCGCGTCGGCGGTCGAGCCGCGGAGGCCCCGATGACGACCTGCACCGAGACGCACCACGAGAACCATCCGCACCGGCACGGCGAGGGTTGCGGCCACACCGCCGTCAAGCACGACGGCCATGTCGACTATCTGCACGACGGCCATCTCCACCACATGCACGGCGACCATGTCGACGAGCACGTGATCGCGGTGAGCGACACCAATCCGGACCACTGCACGCCGCAGGTGACGTGCGGCCACGTCCACGGCCCCGGCTGCGGCCACGAGGCGGTGCCGCACGGCAACCATGTCGACTATCTGGTCGACGGCCGCCTCCACCATCCGCACGGCGACCATTGCGACGATCACGGTCCGCTGGAGACCGCCTGACCGGCAGCGTCGCGGAGCGGAGGACGATGGCCACGGCCTGGAGCGCGACGCGGGCGCCCACCCGCGTCGCGATCGGCCTCGCCGCGGCGCTCGGCGTGATCGGGCCGCTGCAGCTCGGCGCCGTCACGGCGCTCGACATCGCCGATCCGCTCGCCGCCGTGGCGATGCTCGCGACCGCCGTCGTCGTCGTCGCGATCGTCTTCGCCGCGGCGACGTGGTGGCGGTGGAGCCCGCGGGTCGTCGGCACGACCGCCGTGCTGCTCATGACCGGGCTGCTCGCGATCGGCGGCGCGCTGCTCGGCTACGCGATCTGGGGTGAGCACACGCCGTTCGGGCGCAATCTGATGCTCGGCCTCGCGCTGTTCGTCGACAGCGTCGTCCTCCTGCCGGCCGGCTTGTCGGTGCTGATCCACTGGGCGCTGCTGCGCCGTCCGCCCGCCGGTCCGGCATGACCGATCCGGCGTGACCGCGACGACGGCCGGAACCGACCCGTCAACCGTGTTGCCGGATCGTCCGGCGCGCCGGCGCCGGCCGGGCTATACAGTGCGGCACCGTCCTCCGAAGAGACCGCCGCGCGAGACCGCCCGTGACCGCCCCGTTCGACCCGTCCTCCGTCAACGCCTTCGATGCGATCGTCGCCGTGCTGGCGCTGCTCGCCGCCCTGATGGGGTTCGTGACCGGGCTCCTGCGCAGCCTCGCGACCATCCTGGGCTGGGTCGCGGCCGCGCCCGTCGCCATGTATGCGACGCCGCCCGTGATGGCGATGGCGGCGAGCCAGGCCGGCGCCGAGCTGCCGCAGGCGGCCGTGTTCTTCGGCGTGCTGGCGGCCGGCGGCATGGTGCTGTCGCGCCTGCTGCGCAGCGCCGTCGCGGCCTTCGTGGCTCCGGTCGTGTCGCTGCCGGACCGGCTCGCCGGGGCGACGCTCGGGGCCGGGCGCATCGGCCTCGTCGCCGTGCTGCTGGTGCTGGTGTTCGAGCGCATCGTGCCGGTCCATCTGCAGCCGCAGGCCTTCACCCAGTCGCGCCTGCGCCCGGTGCTGTCGCAGGCCGGCGCCGCCGGGCTGAAGACGCTGCCGCCCGAGATCGAGGCCCTGATCGACAAGCTCAAGCGCGAGTACCGGATCTGACCGCCGCCCCTCCCCCGCCCCGGTTGCGCGGTCGCCGCGGCATCGCCCCATTTTCGGCTATGGTGCCGCGTTCTCGACACGGCGGATCAGGCGGCACGGCATGGCACGCAGACACATCGTGGCGGCGGGCGGCATCGTCGTCCGCCCCGGAGCGACCCCGCTGGTCGCCGTGGTCCAGCGTCGCAAGGACCGCGTCTGGGTGCTGCCCAAGGGCAAGCTCGATTCCGGCGAGGCGCCGATCGACGGCGCCCGGCGCGAGGTGATCGAGGAGACCGGGCACGACGTCGCCGTGCACGAGTTTCTCGGCGTGATCTCCTATCCGAACCGCGGCAGCGTGAAGGTCGCGCAGTTCTGGCGCATGGTGCCACTCGACGCGCCGCAGCGGCCGCTGATGCGTGACGTACGGGCGGTCGACTGGCTGCCGATCGACGACGCCGTCGCCGTCCTGGCGCTGCCGTGGGAGCAGGCATTCCTCGACGGGCTCGCCGGCCGCGGCCTCGCCGACGCCCCGACCCCGCTCGCCCCGGCGGCCGAGCCGGTGACGCCGCAACCGATCGAGACCGCCGCCGCGACGCCGCTGGCGCGCGACACCGGGCTCTTGCTGCGCCTGTGGCGCGGCCTCACCTCGCCGTGAGAGAAGAGCGCCGCGCCCCGCGGTCTTGCGGCATTCCGCCACCGCCGGAACCGCGGTACACTCGTGCCGTTCACATCCCAGGAGGACGCGATGACCCGCACCGTGACTCTCCTCGCTGCGACGCTGCTCGCCGGGCTCGTGATGGCCGAGCCGGCGCACGCCGCCTATCGGGTGATCCGCTGGTCGACCGGCATCTGCCAGGTGTGGAACTACAGCCTGCCGACGCGACCGTTCCCCTACGACTACCGGGTCCTCACCGGGCCGCTGCCGAGCTTCTGGGCGGCGTCCCGGGCGAAGTCCCGGCTGTGGCGCGCCGGCCGCTGCCTGATCTGATCGGGCGGGCCGCGGCGCCGGAGCTCTCACACCGTCGGCGCGATCCTGCGGCCGGCGCCACCACGTTGGAGGAACCGTGCTGCAACGTCTGATGCCGCGCGCGGCGCACGCGCTGCGGCCGCGTGCGTGGTCCGAGCTCGCGCCGCTGTTGACCCTGTTCCTGGTCGCGGCGGCGCTGTTCGGCTTCGTCGAGATCGCCGAGGAGGTGGTGGAGGGTCACAACCACGCCTTCGACGAGGCGATCCTCAAGTTCCTCCGCAATCCGGCCGACCTCGCCGACCCGGTCGGCCCGGCCTGGCTCGAGAAGGCGATCCGCGACCTCACCGCGCTCGGCAGCGTCACGGTGCTCACCCTGCTGACCGTGCTGGTGCTCGGCTATCTGGTGATCGACGGCAAGCGCGCCGCGGCGCTGTTCGTGCTCGTCTCGGTCGCCGGCGGCGCGCTGCTGATCGACGGCATCAAGCTCGTCATCGCGCGGCCGCGGCCGGATCTCGTCGCCCACATGGTCGATGTCTCGACCTACTCGTTCCCGAGCGGTCACGCGACCGCCTCGGCGGTCGTGTTCCTGACGCTCGGCGTGCTGCTGGCGCGGATCGGCCGGCGCCGCCGCGTGAGGGCCTATGTGATCGGCACGGCGATCGCGCTGACGCTCGCGATCGGCGCGAGCCGCGTCTATCTCGGCGTCCACTGGCCGAGCGACGTGCTGGCCGGCTGGTGTCTCGGGGCCGCCTGGGCGATGCTGTGCTGGCAGATCGGCCTGTGGCTGCAGCGGCGCGGCCGCATCGAGCGACCGGACGAGCCGACCGCGGAGTGACGGAGCCGGAGGGGACGAAGTCGTGAACTGCCTCGTCGTCGTCGCCCATCCGCTGGAGACGAGCCTGTGCGCGGCCTTCGCCCGCACGGCGGTCGAGACGCTGACCGCGCAGGGCCATGCCGTCACGGTGCGGGATCTCTACCGGCCGGCCTTCCCGCCCACGCTCACTGAAGCCGAGCGGACAAGCTTCTACACGAGCGCCTACGACCGCAGCGCGGTCGCGGCCGAGATCGAGGCGCTCGTCGCCGCCGAGGCCCTGGTGCTGGTGTTCCCGACCTGGTGGTTCGGCTTTCCGGCCGTGCTCAAGGGCTGGTTCGACCGCGTCTGGGCGCCCGGCGTCGCCTTCGTGCACACGCCGAACTACGGGCCGATCCGACCGCATCTCGGCGGCCTCCGCCACATGCTCGCGGTGACGACGCTCGGCTCACCCTGGTGGGTCGACCTGATGGTGATGCGTCGCCCGGTGCGGCGCGTGCTGAAGACCGCGATCCTGGGCGGCTGCGCGCCGAGTTGCCGGTTCGAGATGATGTCGCTGTACGGTGCCGAGCGCCCCGACCAGGCGCGCGCCGATGCCTTCGCAGCGCGAATCGCCGCGAAGCTGCGCGCCTGGTAGACGCGCGCCGCGCGACACGCGCCGCCGAACCGACCCGAGATCACGCGGCCGGGGGGATCCGGTCCGTCAGCAGGAGACCCGGCATGGCGAAGGGGACGGATTTCATCCTGGCGGCGCTCGCCGCCGAGGGGCTCGACCATCTGTTCATGGTGCCGGGCGGGCTGATCGATCCGCTGCTGCCGGCGATCGGCCGGCAGACCGCGCTCACCCCGATCGTCGCCGCCCACGAGGGTGGCGCCGCCTACATGGCGGACGGCTACGCCCGGGCGAGCGGCCGGTTCGGCGCCGTCGTCGGCATCGGCGGGCCCGGCCTCGCCAACATGGCGACCGCGGTCGCGGCGGCGCGGACCGACTCGTCGCCCGTGCTGGTGCTCAGCGGCGAGGTCGCCCGCGTCATGGAGGGGCTCGGCGCCTTCCAGGACGCCAGCCAGGCAACCCTCGACGACACCGCGCTGATGCGGCCGCTGACCCGCCTGTCGGCGACCGTCACGGACGCGGCGGGCCTGAACCACTGGCTGCGCCACGGCCTCACCACCATGCTGGCGCGGCCGCGCGGGCCCGTGCATCTGTCGCTGTCGCGCGACGTGCTGACCGGCGACGTCGACGCCGCCTACGCGCCGGTGTCGCCCTTCTTCGCCGACGTCGCCCCGCTCAGCCTGCCGCAGGCCGAGGCGGCGCTCGCCACGTTGACGTCGGCGCTGACCGGCGATCGGGCGCCCCGCGTCGTCATCCTGGCCGGTGCCGGCGTCGCCGACACGGCCTCGGCGGCACTGCTGAAGGCGATCGCCGAGCGCTGGGCGATCCCGGTCGCCACCACGCTGCGCGCCAAGGACGCTTTTCCGGAGGACCATCCGCTGTCGCTCGGCGTGTTCGGCTATGCCGGCACAAGGCACGCCACCGCGGCCGTGTTCGCGGAAAACCTCGACCTGCTGCTCGTGCTCGGCTCCGGGCTCAACGAGCGCGACACCATGCACTGGACGCTGCGCGCCCGCACCAAGGCCGCCGCCATCCACGTCAACACCGACATGGACGAGCTCACGGCCCACTGCGAGGCGACGCACGCGGTGCCGGGCAGCGCCCGCGCCTTCCTGACGCTGATGGCGGCGCGTCTCGACGGCGGCGCCGCGGCCGACGCCGGCCGCGCCGCCCGGCGGTCGTGGCTCGACACCATCAAGGCCGGCCCGCGCCTCTACGACACCGACACCTGCGCGCGCCCCGGCGCGCCGATCCATCCGGCGACCGCCGTGACGGCGCTGCGGCGCGCCTTTCCGCGCGACGGGATCGTGCTGGTCGACTCCGGCGCCCACCGCGCCTTCATGGGCCACCACTGGACGACCCACACGCCCGGCACCTACGTGTCGGCGACCAATCTCGGGCCGATGGGCTGGGCGATCCCGGCCGCGGTCGGTGTCCAGTGCGCCCGGCCCGACCGCCGGGTCGCGGTCGTCACCGGCGACGGCTGCATGCACATGCACGGCATCGAGGTGCAGACGGCGGCGCGCCATCGGCTGCCGATCGTCTACGTCGTGCTCAACAACGCCGCGCTCGGCAATGTCTGGCTGCGCGCCCACACCGAAGGCCCGGTGCCGGCGGCGCTGACCTCGCTGCCCGATCACGACTGGGCCGGCTTCGCCCGCGCCCTCGGCGCCCGCGGCTTCACGGTCGCCGATCCGGCGCGGCTCGACGAGATTTTCGCGGAGGCGCTCGCCTGCGGCACCACGGCGGTCGTCGACGTCAAGACCGACAAGGCCTGCCCGACGCCGGTCTACGACTTCGCCGCCGGCGTCGCGGCCTGGTCCTATCACGAGTGAGGAATGCGATGACCGTGCTGATCATGGATCCGGCGGCGCTGCCGCCCGCCGCGAAGGCGCTCTACGACGAGATGGCGGCGCGCCGGAACGCGCAGGGTGAGCATTTCGGCGGCCCCTACACGGCGCTGCTGAATCATCCGGAGCTGGCGCGCCGGATCGAGGCGCTCGGCTTCTTCCTGAAGTTCGAGGGGGTGCTGCCGCGCCAAGCCTATCAGTTCATCGTGCTGTCGGTCGCCAAGGCGACGGGCGCCGCCTTCGAGTGGCAGGACCATGTCGCGCATGCCCGCGCCGCCGGCCTGCCGGAGTTGGTGATCACCGCGGTCGGCGCCGGAGACGCGAGCGCCTTGCCCGAGCCCTACGATCTCCTGCACGCGGTGCTGAGCCGCACGCTCGCCTGGCAGGAGGTGCCGGACGACGTGCAGGCACGCGTGGTGGAGCGGTTCGGCCGCGAGGGGCTGGTCGAACTCGTCGTGCTGTCCGGCTTCTATCAGATGTTCGCGGCGATCAATCAGGGTTTTGGGATCGGCGTGCCGCCGCAGAGCTGATCACGAGCGTCATGCCACCTGATCACGCCGCCGGCAGGTGCCGCCGGTTGGCGACCCGCATCAGGCGTTGCGCCACGCCGGCGAGCGAGAACAGCGTCACCTTCGCCTTGTCCCAGGTGCCGCGCCCGAGAATCTCGTCGGCCGCCATCAGGCCGCTCTCGACCGCCGGGCCGATCCCCTCGCCCAGATCCATGGTGGCGAGCCCGGCCGAGTCGCCGATCAGCAGGCAGTGGTCGGCCCGCACGGCGCCGTCGCGGGTGAACAGATAATACGGGTGGCCGGTCTCGTTCAGGCCCGCCGCCGTCGCCGCGTCGAGCCGGCCCTCGGCGACGAGATCGTCGACGAAGGCGCGGAAGTGGGCGTGGATATCGGTGCCGCTCTTGCGCAGATACTTCGCCTTGGCGCCGAGCCCGATGTTCACGTGGCCGTCGCCCTTCGGCACCACCCAGGCGTAGCCGACGAGGCCGCGCTTGAAGTAGAGCCGGCAGGCGTCCTCGCGGGCCGGATAGGAGAACTCCTTCTCCAGCGTGACGATCTGGCGCGACTTCGGCCGCTGGTTGGGAAACACGGCGCGCCGCACCGGGCACATCGTCCCGCCGGCGCCGATCAGCCAGCGGCACGCATAGGCGTCGTCGACGATCCAGCGATCGCCGTCGCGTCGGATCGACCGCACGTCGTGCCTGATCACCTCGGCGCCGGAGCGGGCGAGCAGCCAGGCGTCGAACTCGACGCGGCGGATGGAGAAGTTCTTGCCCGGAGTCGGGAACCAGCGCAGGCCGAACGGCAGCCCGCGCAGATGCGAGCGGATGTCGAGCGGCAGCATCGGGTGGGGATAGTCGCCGGGCGCGATCTCGAGGTCGCGCAGCACCTTCTCGGTGATCCAGCCGGCGCACAGCTTGAGGCGGGGGAACGTCGCCTTGTCGAGCACGACGACGTCGCGGCCGTGCTGACGCAGGCGACGGGCGCAGGTGCTGCCGGCCGGCCCGCCGCCGACCACGATGGTCTCGATCTCGCGCATGGCCGGCAGCGATACGACGAGGCCGGACCCCGACGCAAGCCGGTCAGGCGGTCAGCACGACCGCGGCCAGAGGCGCGGCGGCGCGGCCGGCCTCGAACGCCTCGCCGAGCAGATAGGCGAAGCCGAGCAGCGCCAGGAAGCCGAGAAAGAACAGCCCGAACAGCACCAGCGACACGCGCTTGGCGATCCGCGACACGTTGGTGAGCCCGATCGCCCCGGCGATCAGGGACACGACCAGCAACAGGATGGCGTATTTCAGCATCGAGGACCTCCTCCGACTCGGCATGAACGAGCCAGGGTGGCACCCGGTTCCGGCCATGGGATGCTCCGGTCCACGGCGGCGCGCGTACGATTACCTAATACCCGAAGTGGTGAGTGACTCGTCGTATTGCTGCAACTTAAAATGATACACCAATTGAGTATTGCTGCCACGTAAGATGATACACCAATTGATTGCAGGGCCCGAATATAGTACCAAAGAGCTATGGGTCGGCGCCGAGCCAGGAGCGCCCCGTGAAGAGCAGACTCACACCATTGCTGGCGGCACTGCTGGCCAGCGCAGCGGCCGGCTGCATCGTGCAGGACCGCTCCTTCGTGCAGGACCGGCCGAGCGAATCCGCCGGCAGCTGGCGCATCGAGCATCGCATCGACCGCATCACCGGCAAGCCCGCCCCGAGCGCCACGGTCATCTCCACGGCGACCAACAACAAGACAGTCGACATTCGCGACGTGCAGCTTCAGGTCACCTGTTTCGAGGCGCGCCCGGTGGTACGGTTCTCCTTCGACCTGCGAGTCGGTGCGGATCGGAACTCGACCTTCGCCTACCGGGTCGACGACCGCCCCGGCGACGAGGTCGAGGCGACCTTCCTGCAGGACCACCGCACCGTGGTGATCGACGATCCGGCGACCGTAGCGAAGTTCATCGAGGACGTGTCCCGCGGCAGCCTGCTGATCGTGCGGACCGCCTCGCTGTTCGCCGGACGCACGGTCGCCGAGTTCCGCGTCGTCGGCGCCTCGACGGCGGTCGCCCCGGTGCTCGCCGCCTGTCCGCTGGCCGAACCCGCCAAGCGGAAAGCCGCGACCCACGACCGCCGATCGGGACCCGTGTGATGCGGTCCAGTGCCGGGAAGCGGGCCGTGCGATGGTGATGCTGGTCGCGCTCTCGAAGTCCCACACGCCACTCTCGGCCGAGAGCGTCCGGGCCGAGTTCAAGACGATCTATCCGCGCCACTTCCTCAGCACCGGCGACGACGGCAGCTTCGTCACCGAGGGGCCGCAGCTCCACATGGACGCGATCGTCAAGTCACTGGTGCCGGGGGCCTCCGGCTTCTTCATGATCCACAGCCTGCCCTTCCCCTATGCGGACCTGTCGAAGCTGCCCGGCCGCATCCCGGATCCGGCGCTGCGGCAGCTCGCCTGCGCCCAGACGAGCGCGATGTCGGTCGAGCTCGTCCACACCTGGGCCGGCGCGGACGACGCCAAACGCTTCGTCGCCCGGGCGATGGCGTGTCTCGCCCCGGCCGACTCGGTCGTGCTGATCGAGCCGGGAAGCGGCACGGCGGTCGCGTTCGACGACGCCGTGCGCAAGCGCCTCGCGGCCGGCGACATGGTCTTCTGACCGCCGCGACCGGGCGGTCAGGCCTGGACCGGGCTGCGCTCCAAGAGCTCGATCGAGATGTTCTCGGGCCCCTGGATGAAGCAGAGCCGGATGCCGGGGCGCGGCGAGTGCGGCTCCTTGGTGAAGACGACGCCCTTCTGCTTCAGCTCGGCCGCGACGGTGTCGAGGCCCTCGACGAACAGGCCGAAATGATCGAGGCCGCGGCACGGCAGCGCCGGCGGCGGGGCGACGCCGTCGCCGTCCGTGACGGGCGCGACGAAGATCTTCATGCCGCCGAGCTTCAGGTCGATGCGCGGCTTGCCCTGCTCGACGCTGCGCAGCACCTCGGCGCCGAGCACGCGCTCGAACCACTGCGCCATCGCCTCGGGATCGAAGGTGCGCAGGTGGACGTGGTCGAACACGATGGCGGCCATGGGGTGCTCCGAGGGAAAACGGGGGACGAGTCGGGCCGCCACATTACGGCGGCCGCGCCGTGGCGTCACGTTCGAGGGGAGCAGAACGGGCGGCTCAGGCAGCCTGGGCGGAGGACGGTTCGGAGCCCGCGGCAGGCTCCGACACGGGCGGCCAGGCGGTCCCGTTCGCCGTCACCGACACGGCGCCGCCGTCGTAGACGAGCTGCATCGCGACGGCGCGCTGCGCCTCCATCATCTTGATGAAGCTGTCGATGGCGGCGAGCGGATTGCCGGCGTTGCGGTACGAGTCCTCGGGGCGGGTGTGCTCGAGCGCGTAGGCCTGGGCCGTGATCGAATGGGCGATCTTGATGCTGCGGCGCAGGTCGACGTCGGACGCCAGCAGATCCTCCACGGCGGCGAGGTCGTCGCGCTCGCCCGAGACATGGACGCCGGTCTCGTCGACCGCGATCGAGACGGGCGGCGTGGTCGGCAGGCCGGCCTTCTCGAAGGCGGCATCGAGGCGGTCCGCCACGTCCGCGGCGAGCGTCGCGACGCCCTCGCGGGTCGGCGGCGCCAGCCGATGCACCCGGCTCGGATCGATCCGATAGGCGACCGTGCCGTCGGCCCGCGACGTCACGACGGCGGGCGACTCCGGGGTCACCGCCGAGCGGGTGGAGGCGGCGGAGCTTCGGGCGACCGTGGACGTCGCCGACGCCGCATCGGCTTCGACGGCGGCCTCGAATCGCTCCGCCGGATCGACCGCCGCGGTGCGGCTGCGGGAGGAGCTGGTGGGATACGGGTAGGACGAGGACGACGAGACGGACGCGACCATGGCACTCTCACGACCATTGATTCCGGTGCGTGATGAGCAAGCGGCGTGCCTCGTCGTGACGTCGCGGAAACCCCGATGCGCCAGGGGTTTTCGCGATTCGGCGCCGCGCCCGCCTCGGGCATGATCTGCCGTGCCGGCAAACCCTGCCGACCGCTTTTTTGGCGTGCCGCGCCGCAGAGCGGCAGGGGCGGCGAATCGTTTACGGTCGGCGGCTACGATTCGGCGCGAGGGTCAGGGGGAGGTTTTCGGAATGGGGGCGGCATCGGCCTGGCGCGAGGAGCGCAACCGGAGCGCTCTCGCGCGCCTGAACAAGGCGCTGCCCGAGATCTTTCCGGTGCCGGTGCTCGACCGGGCGCTGGCCCGGCCGCTGATCCCGCCGCTGCCCCGCATGGCGATCGACGGCTACTGGCGGGCGCATCCGCTGCGCGCCGACCGGCTCGCCCGCGCGCTCGCCGCGAAGAGCGGCGCGCCGGACGGCTGGACGTGGCGGATCGCCGAGACCGGCACCAGGCGGCCCGACCGGGCGCGCGGCCTGCCGGCGAGCTTCCGCACCCCGCCGGCGCCCTATCGGGAGCCCGACTTCGCGCCCGGCGGCGGACGCTGCTGCGTCTGCGGCCAGCCGGTCTACCGGTTCGGCTGGCATGTCGACCTGTGGGAGCGCGGTCCCAACCGGAACGCCGAGTGGCACGCCGCCTGCGTGGTCGCCTGGCAGCTGTGGACGGCGCCGACCGAGCATGTCGTGCTCTTGCGCAAACTGCAGCAGCGGCGCTGCGCGGCGCGCGGCAAGCGCCTGTGGCGGACCGCCGAGATCGATCACAAGGTGCCGCTGTTCGAGGTCTGGCGCGACCGCCGCGACACGCCGTGGCCCGACCTGCTCGCCTATTGGGGCCTGCCCAACCTGCAGGTGATCAACCGCGACGTCCATGTCGAGAAGTGCGCCGACGAGGCGCGCGGCCGCTCGCAGCGCCGCCGCGGCGAGGTCGATCTCACGCGCTGAGCGGCACGTCGCCGCGCGGATCGTGCACCACCACGGTGTCGCGGCCGGCCCGCTTGGCGGCGTAGAGGGCGGCGTCGGCGCGGGCGAGCGCGGCGTCGAGCGGCTCGCCGGCGGCGATCCGGCACGCCCCGATGCTGATCGAGACGCGCGCCTCCGCCCCGCCCTCGAAGGCGACCGGCGTGCCGGCGATCGCCGCGATCAGCCGCTCGCCGAGCCGGCGCAGCGCCGTCTCGGAGGCCTCGCCCGCCACCACGATGAACTCGTCGCCGCCCCAGCGGCCGTAGACGTCGCCGGCCCGCAACACCGTCTCGAGTCGCCGCGCCGCCTCCGCCAGCACGCGGTCGCCGGCGTTGTGGCCGTGCAGATCGTTGATGGTCTTGAACAGGTCGAAGTCGATCAGCAGGAGACCGAGCGGGTCGCCGTCGCGGGCGCCCGGGGCGCGGCGCTCCTCGACCGCGGCGATCACGCCGCGCCGATTGTAGATGCCGGTGAGCGGGTCGCGCTCGGCGAGCCGGCGCAGCTGCGCGGTGCGCTCGGCGACCGTCGTCTCCAGCGTCGCCGTGTGCTCGCCGACCTTGCGGGCCATGCGGGCGAACGCGCGAGACAGCCGGCCGATCTCGTCGGGGCGCGGGTCGGGCTCCGCGGCGAAGTCGCCCGCCTCCATGCGGTTGATCCCGGCCTCCAGACGATCGAGCCGGTCGAGCACGACGCGGCGGAAGAACAGCATCATCAGCGCCACGGCCGCGCCGGCGATCAGCGCCAGCAAAGCCGCGATCGGCGCGAACAGCTCGCGGTCGATGATCGCGTCGACGTCCATCAGCGTCACGTTGAACCAGCCGACCCGGTCGAGCCAGCCGACACCGACCAGATAGTCCTTGCCTCCCAGGCGAATGAAGCGCGACTCGACCGTGTTCCGGCCGGCGACGAGCCGCTCCATCATGGCCGAAAGCGCGGCGCGATCGTCGTCGCCGTCGACCTGGGCGAAGATCGTCTTCTTCGCCTTGGTGTCCTTGGTCAGGCTGTGGAAGTCGACCATGCCCGGATCGCGATGCGCCTGGATGGCGCCGGCGCGGTCGACGAACATGCTCAGCACCCCGACCTGCGGGATGGCGACCACCTCGCGGATGAAGGCGGTGAGGTCGACGCCGGTGCCGAGCACGCCGAGCACGCGGCCCGTGCCGGCATCGGCGACGACGCAGTTGATCCACACCTTGGTGACGGCGAGGTTGTCGTCGCGGTCGACGTTGAGGCGGCAGCCCGGCCCGTCCGCGACCGTGGTGAAGTACCAGCCGTCGCGCGGGTTGTCGGACCGCACCGTGTAGCGGAACTCGCGGCCCGCGAAGGCGCCATCCTGGTCGTTGAAGTAGTAGTTGCCGGAGGCGTGGACGACGAAGAACCAGCTGTGGTCCTGGAACGACTGGCGATAGCGCTCGAGCTCGGCGAGCGCGACCGCGGCCTTGCCGGGATCGGTCTCGTCGGCCGCCCAGGCGAGCACGACGGGCGACCGCGTCAGCGTCTCGGCGAGCGACACCTCGCGCATCAGCGCCTCGAGGCCGCGGTAGCGGTCGAACAGCACCTGCTTCTCGGCGAACAGCGTGCCGAGCTTCACCACGGTGCCGCGGACGATCCACTCGAAGGCCACGTAGGCCGGCAGGGAGACCGCGACGAAGACCGCGACGGTGAGCAGCAGCACGCGCGTCTGGAGGCTCGCCATCACGCGCGCACGGAGCGCGCGCAGGGGCGCCCAAAAGTCCCTCGGCATCGGCACCGTCCCCACCGTCCCGCCGGCGATTCGAAACTCTCGCCAAGCGATAAAACCGGTCGAATCGTCTGTACCGCAAACCTTCCACCGACTGATTAACGCTTCTACGCCCGCCGTGCTAGAAGCCCCGCCATGCCGGTCTTCACGCCCCATCAGAACAAGGCGCTCGCCGCCGTCGCGCGCTGGCTCGACGACGCGCCGGGCACGCGCGGCACGCCGCCGGTCTTCCGCCTGTTCGGCTTCGCCGGCACCGGCAAGACGACGCTCGCCCGCCACATCGCCGAGGGGGTCGACGGCGAGGTGAAGTTCGCCGCCTTCACGGGCAAGGCCGCGCAGGTGATGCGCTCGAAAGGCTGCCACGGCGCCTCGACGCTGCACAGCCTGATCTACAAGCCGATCGACACCGAGACCGAGCAGCCGAGCTTCACGCTGTGGGACGAGGCGCCCGCCTCCAAGGCCAAGCTGATCATCGTCGACGAGTGCTCGATGGTCGACGCCGAGCTCGGCCGCGACCTGATGTCGTTCGGCGTGCCGATCCTGGTGCTCGGCGACCCGGCGCAGCTGCCGCCGATCCAGGGCGGCGGCTTCTTCACCGAGCACGAGCCCGATGCGATGCTGACCGAGGTGCATCGCCAGGCGCAGGACGATCCGATCGTGCGGCTGTCGATGCAGGTGCGCGAGGGCGCCCGCCTCGCGCCCGGCGACTACGGCGTCAGCCAGGTGGTGCGCAAGAGCGAGCTCGACCCGGCTCGCGTGCTCGACGCCGACCAGGTGCTGGTCGGCCGCAACGCCACGCGGCGCGCCTACAACGGCCGCCTGCGCCAGCGCCGCGGCCTCGAGGACCCGCTGCCGGTCGCCGGCGACAAGCTCGTCTGCCTGCGCAACAACCGCCGCAAGGCGCTGTTCAACGGCGGCCTGTGGACCGTCAAGGAGCGCGCCACCGGCCGCTCGAAGGCGCTCGTCACCATGCGGATCGCGCCCGACGAGGAGCTGTCGGCCCGCAGCAAGCTCGTCAAGGTGACGGCCCGCTCCGAGTGCTTCCTCGGCAATATCGAGGAGATCGACTGGGCGCAGCGCAAGGTCTACGACGAGTTCGACTACGGCTACGTGCTCACCGTCCACAAGGCGCAGGGCTCGCAGTGGGACGACGTCGTGCTGTTCGACGAGAGCTTCGCGTTCCAGGAGACGCGCGAGCGGTGGCTCTACACCGGCATCACCCGGGCCGCGAAACGCCTCACCGTGGTGGTGTGACACCGGCCGGGAGTCGACTCAGGAACCTCGCATCGAGCTGCGGCATTGGGGTGCGGGCGCCCGTCCGGGCGCCCGTTCCGGGAGACGCGCCATGCCCCTGCCCTGCTCCGCGCCGAGCCACCGTGTGTCGACGAAAGCCGCGCTGGTCCTCGCCCTGTCGTCCATCGTCGCCGCACCGCTGCTGATCGGCAGCCTCGCCACCGCTGCCGCGCAGACCACGACCCCACAGGGCGGCGTCGAGAAGCCCGACACGCCGGCCAACGATCCGAAGACCGGCCCGTCGTCGGGCACGGCGCCCGGCAACGAGGGATCGACCGGCTGGACCGGCGGCACCGGCGGCTCGTTCACCGGCACGTCCAATCACGCGCCGACGCCGGGCTCGCCGACGGCTCAACCCGAGACGGTCGAAGGCGTGAACCCCAAGCCGGGCGGCCCCTCGTCGTCGACGCGCTGACCCGCCGTCGACACGGCGCATCGCATCACGTGGCGTGAGACCGTCAGGCGGCATGCCCGGCCGTCAGCGCGCGGCCGACCGAGTCGGCCTCGGCGAAGGCGCGGTCGAGCGTCGCGGTCAGCTCCCTCGCCCGCGCCGGCGTGATCGCCGCCGCCTCCCCCTCCAGCGCCAGCGCGATCTCGGCGAGCCGGCGGAAGCCGAGCGCGTTCGCCGCACCCTTGAGCGTGTGCGCCTCGATGCCGAGCATCTTGCGCTCGGGCGTCACGGCGAGCGCGCGCAGGACGTCGAGCCGGCGACGCGAGTCGGCGAGGAAGCAGGCGAGCGTCTCGGCGAAGCCGTCGTCGCCGATCTCGGCGCGCAGCTCGGCGGCGACCGCCGCATCGTGCA
>NZ_NHSK01000129.1 GCF_016653355.1 Rhodoplanes elegans
CCTCACCCCACCCCTCTCCCCGCTCGCGGGGAGAGGGAGCAGGCCGGGCGTGCGGCGAGGGCCACATCAGCGCTACCGTCTCCGAGAGATCCCCCACATAGTCGTAGGACATCTCGAACAGCACCGGGTCGGTGCGTTCGGCGATCAGCGTTCTGATCAGGCCCGGCTTGGCGTGCGGGAACGATAGCGCGCCGGTGAGGGCGGCGAGCGCGAAGCCGCGCTCGGGATCCGGCGTGCTCCGAAAATAGTCGGTCATCTGCCGCAGCTTGGCGGTGCGGCCGGGCTCGTAGGCGAGGCGGTCGATCAGGGCGGCGAAGCGGTTCATGCGGGGCCGCCCGCAGGCTCGCCCGCCGCAGTAGCGTTCTGATCAGAAACAGCGGCCGTCCCGTCCTGATCAGTACCGGCGGTCGCGGCCTCGATGGTCTCGACCTCCTCCTCGTCGCCATAGCCGACGAGATGCAGCGGCTTTGCGCGAAGGCCCTTCGTGCCGCACCAGTGCACCAGCGCCTCCTCGGCCCCGTGGGTGAGCCAGATCTCCTCGGCGCCGGTCGCCGGGATCACGCGCGTGAGCCCGTCCCAGTCGCAGTGGTCGGACACGACCAGCGGCAGCTCGACGCCGCGCTGGCGCGCCCGCGCGCGGATGCGCATCCAGCCGGAGGCGAAGCAGGCGATCGGATCGGGAAAGCGCCGCGACCAGCGGTCGCCGAGCGCCGAGGGCGGGCACAGCACGATCGCGCCGGCGAACTCGGCCTTCGCCGCGTCGCGCACCGGCCGCAGGTCGCCGAGCTCCATGCGGCCCGCATAATAGGACGTGATCGTCTCGACGGCGCCGTGCAGATGGATGGGCCGCTCCCAGCCGGCGGCGCGCAGGAGCGCGATCAGCCGTTGCGCCTTGCCCAACGTGTAGGCGCCGAGGAGATGCGCACGCTCCGGAAACAGTCTCGTGGATCTGATCAGCTTCTCGACTTCGGCCGCGGCGTCGCCGTGGCGGAACACCGGCAGCCCGAACGTCGCCTCGCTGATGAAGACGTGACATGGCACCAGCTCGAACGGCGCACAGGTCGGATCATGAACATCCTTGTAGTCGCCGGAGGCGACGATCACGAGCCCGTCCTTCTCGACCCGGACTTGTGCGGAGCCCAGCACGTGACCGGCCGGATGCAGGCTCACGGTCACGCCGTCGATCGTCAGGCGCTCGCCATACGGCACCGCCTGCACGCTGCCGGCGAAGGCTTCGCCATACCGCAGCCGCATCAGGTCGAGCGTCTCGGCCGTCGCCAGCACGGCGCCGTGGCCCGCGCGCGCGTGGTCGGAATGCGCGTGCGTGATCACGGCGCGCGCCACCGGCCGCAGCGGATCGATGTGGAAACCGCCCACCGGACAGCACAGCCCGGCCGGCGTCGGAACGAGCAGGCTCTCCGGACGCATTGTTGGAAGATAGGCACTTCGGCCGGCGATGGGAGGGGGGCGGTGGACGATCTGGCCTCGTGTCCCGGGCGCGGCGCAACGCGCCGCGAACCGGGACCCAGGGCGACACGACGAGGCGCCCGTCAGAGTCGCCCCTGGGCCCCGGCTCTGCGGCACATCAGGCCTGCAGCCTGATGCGCCTTGTCCGGGGCACGCGGCCGCTCCGTAAGCTCACCTCACGTCCACGCCCACCACCTCGGAGACGTGCTTCACCCCGTCGCGTGCGAGCAGGTCGGCGAGGCCGCGGGTGATGCGGCGCACCACGCCGGGGCCCTCGTAGACGAGCGCGGTGAGCAGCGCGACCAGCGAGGCGCCCTTGCGGATCTTCGCATAGGCGTCCTCCGCCGACGACACGCCGCCGGAGGCGAACAGCACGTAGCGGCCGCGGTCCATGCGGCGGAAGCACTCGACCAGACACGCGTCGAGCAGCGCCGCCGAGGGCGGACCCGACACGGCGCCGGGCCAGCCCTTCCAGACCGCGTCGGGGGTGACGAGGCCGTCGCGCCGGCCGCTCGGCAGGTTGAACATGAAGCCGGCGATCTTCCGATGCCGCCCGGTGATCTCCAGCAGTCGCTCGATCATGGCGACGCCGCCGAGCGGCGACACCTTCAGGAACGACGGCCGGGCCGCATAGGGCGTCTCGTCGAGCGCCGTCAGCCAGGCGTCGAGCCGGCCGGGATCGGCGAAGAAGTCGCAGCCGTCGGTGGTGTTCGGGCAGCTCAGGTTGAACATCAGGTAGTCGGCGGCCGGCGCCAGCACCTGCGCGGCGTGCATGTACTCGGCGATCAGCGCGTCGTCGGCGAGCGGCGGCGCGCCGCGCCCCCGGTTGGTGGCGACGATGTTGATGCCGAGCGGCACCGGCAGCCGCGTTCCGGCGAGCCGGCGCGCGACCGCCGCGGCACCCTCGTTCGGCACCCCGTAGGCGACGACCAGCGCCCGATCGGCCGGCAGACGAAAGAGGCGCGGCGGCGGATTGCCGGCCGACGGCTCGGCCGACACCGAGCCGATCTCGACGAAGCCGAAGCCGAGCCCGGCGAGCGCCGCCACGGCCTCGCCGTTCTTGTCGAAGCCGGCCGAGAGGCCGACGGGGCTCGGAAACCGCAAAGCCCCGACATCGACCGCGAGCCGCGGATCGTCCACCGCCGTCACGGCCCGCATCAGCGGGGCGACGACGCCGGTGCGGGCGCCAGCCGCCATGGCGAGATGATGGGCGCGCTCCGGATCGAGGCGGAACAGCGCGGGACGCAGCAGCGTGTAGAGGGACATGACGGGTCGCCCGACCGAGAGGGGCGACCCTAGCGCCGCCGGGCGCGGCGAGGAATGCGCCCGCCCGCAGGTCTGCCGCTCACCCCTCGCGCGGTCGGCGCCGCAACCCGACGACGAGCGCCGTGCGGGAGCGCCCGGCCTGGGTCTCGTGCACGGCCTCCTCGGCGATCTCCACGGCGAAGCCGGCCGCCGCGGCGGCGCGTTCGACATAGGCGCGGCCGTGCACGAAGCAACCGCCCTGGGCGAGGCCGTCGAGGCTGCCGACCGCGATGGCGTCCGCATCGTCAGGGTTGGGGAACAGCGTCGCGGCGAAGACGCCGCCGTCGCGCAGCGCGGCCGCAGCCGCCGCGAGCGGCGGGCCGAGATCGCCGAAATGGATCAGCGTCGCGGCGCAGGCGATCGCGTCGTAGCGGGACGGCCGCTCGGCCAGGAAGCCGACGAGGTCGCCGCACACCAGCGCATCGTAAAGGCCTTTGTCGCGCGCCCGCTCCAGCATCGGGGCGGAGAGGTCGACGCCGTCGAGCCGGCGCGCCCGGGATTTGAGGAGCGCGCCGACCAGGCCGGTGCCGCAGCCGGCGTCGGCGATGTCGAGGGCGCCGTCCGGGACCATGCGCAGCAGTGCTTCGGCGACGAGGTCGGCGCCGCGATAGGCCTGCGGACCGGCGCCGGCGTCCCAGCGCGCCGCGCGGGCGGCGTAGATCGCCGCGATCTGGCCGTCGCCGGCGCGGGCCGGAAGCGGCGCGACGCCGAGCCGCGCGAGCAGCAGGCCGATGCCGTCGCGATCCTCCGGGTCCTGGGCCAGCACGGCTTCGAGGCAGGCGCGGGCGGGCGCGACGGCGCCGCAGCGGGCGAGCAGCACGCCGAGCAGGCGCAACGGAAAGCCGGGCTCCTCCGCGGCGCGCGCCGCGATCTCGGCGCAGCCGAGCGCGAGCGCGATCTCGCCGGCATCGACCAGCGCGAGGCCGAGCTGGATGCGGGTCTCGGCGTGGAACGGCCGCAGCGTCACGGCCTGCTGCAGATGGGCGATCGCCGTCGCGGTCTCACCGAGCGTCGTCAGGGTCGAGCCGAGATTGAGATGCGCCTCGGCGAAGTCCGGCGCGTGCGCGATCGCCTGGCGGTAGTGGGCGATCGCCGCGGCCGTGTCGCCCTGGCGCTTGAGCGCATTGCCGAGATTGTTGTGCACCTGGAAGGCGGTCGGCGCGGCAGCGAGCGCCGCGCGCAGATGCGTCACCGCCTCGTCGGTGCGGCCGAGCTCGGTCAGCACGTTGGCGAGGTTGTTGTGGGCGATCGCCGAGGTCGGCGCGATCTCCAGCGCCTCGCGGTATCGCTTCACCGCGGCCTCCAGCCGGCCCTGCTGCTTGAGCGCCGCGGCGGCGGCGCAGATCGCCTCGGCATTGCCCTGCTTGGCCGCCGCCCGGCGGTCGCGACGATTCATGGACCGATTCATGGGGCCGGCTCCGCGCTCCGGGGTGCTGCCGCAGCCGTAGCGGAAATTCGTTTACTCGCCGTTAACCATGATTTTCGGGTCCAGGCCCGGTGGCCGTGACCGCCCGCCTCCGGCGCCACGAGAATGAACCGCGAACATCCCACTTGGAAGGACCGCCCCGGCGCGCTACCACGGACGGGTGAGCGAGACCGTCCCCCGAGACACGCCCGAAGACGCGCCCGGCGACACGGCGGCGCCCGACCTGCCGGCGCCCTTCGCGCGGTGGTTCGCCGATCGCGGCTGGACGCCCCGCCCGCACCAGCTCGCCCTTCTGGCCGCCGCCCGCGCCGGCCGCTCGGCCCTGCTGATCGCCCCCACCGGCGCCGGCAAGACACTGGCCGGCTTCCTGCCGACGCTGGTGGAGATTTTCGAGGGACCGACAGGTCCGGATATGGGGAAGCGCCGTATGCCCCCCACCCCCGACCC
>NZ_NHSK01000130.1 GCF_016653355.1 Rhodoplanes elegans
CCCCGGCCACGAGATCGTAGGGCGAGACCATGCGGGCCATCAGGTCCATGATCACGTAGAGGGGCGAGTTGTCGAGCGTCCAGCGGCCGAGCAGCAGATCGAGCGGCGTGCGCTGGAACGGGCTGAAACGCGCCCCGTCCGACACGCTGCGCCAGAACGATTCGAGTGCCGCCCGGGCGCCGTCGCGGCCGCCGTCGGCGAAGCCGTCGACCAGCACGGCCGCGTTCATGGCGCCGGCCGAGGTGCCGGAGACGCCGTCGATCTCGAGCCAGGGCTCTTCCAGCAGGCGGTCGAGCACGCCCCAGGTGAAAGCGCCGTGGGCACCACCTCCCTGGAGGGCGAGGTCGACGAGAACGGGCGAGCGGTCGATCGTCACGGGCGCCTCGCTTTCGGCGCGACACCGACGGTCCGGACGGTCGTTCGCGGGAGACTGCGGTGCGCTGCCACCCGCTTGTCGCGCAAATCGTGCAACGCAGCAACCCGGGGAGCGGGCTAATACGACGTCTGGTTGCTGTCCGTCGCGCAGCTCAGGAGGCGGCCGAGGCGCGCCGTGGCGCCACCGCGGCGTGCTCCGGACCGGTGTGGCCCGGATCGGACTGGCGCATGTCGGCGTGATCCGGATCGGAGTGGCGCAGACCGGCCGCCGGACCCGAGCGCTCGGTCTCGGCGACCAGGAAGGACGGCCATTTGCGCGTCTCGCGCAGCACCCGGCCGACATACTCGCCGATGATGCCGAGCACCAGGAACTGCCCCGCCCCCAGGATCGCGATCGCCGACATGATCGAGGTCCAGCCCGCCACGGTGTGGCCGATGGCGAGGAAGCTGACGACCGAATAGACCAGCAACAGCACGCCGATCAGCGCGAACACCAGGGCGAGGTGGATGGCGATGCGCAGCGGCTTGACGCTGTGGGCGATGATGCCGGTGACGGCGAGATCGACCATCCGGCGCAGCGTGTAGGACGACTCGCCCTCGCTGCGCACGCCCTGCCGGTACGGCACCTTGACCAGCGGATGGCCGAGCCAGCGCACCAGGCCGCGCAGGAACAGATCGTGGTCCTCGAAGCCGTTGATGGTGTCGACGACGGTGCGGTCGAGCAGCAGGAAGTCGGCGCTGCCGGGCTCGATGCTGATGTCGCCGACGGCGTCGAGGATGCGGTAGTAGAGCGCCGAGGTGAACCGCTTGAAGGCCGAGACGTCGCCGGCCGTCGTCTCGCGCTGCGCGGCGACGATCCGGGCGCCGTCGCGCCAGCGGGCGACGAAGTCGGGAATCAGCTCGGGCGGGTGCTCGAAGTCGCAGTCCATCAGCACCACGGCGTCGCCCGCGGCGTGCTTCAGCCCCGCCCGCAGCGCCGACTGGTGGCCGAAATTGCGGGTGAACGAGACGTAGCGGACCCGCGGGTCGGCGGCGGCCAGGCGGCGCAGCTCGGCCAGCGTGCCGTCCCGGGAGCAGTCGTTCACGAAGACGATCTCGAAGCGACCGGCGATCCCCGGGATGGCGCCGATCACCTCGACGAGGCGGGCCGCCATCGGCCCGACATTGCGGGCCTCGTTGTAGGCGGGCAGCACCACCGAGAGCAGCGGCCCCTCGCCCGTCGTCCGCCGCTCCGCCTCGATGGTCACGCCGCTCTCCCGACCGTCACGACGGCCGGGCGATGGCTGCGCGGCCGGCCGGCGGGGGCCGGCGAGGGCGTTTCAGGGCACAGACCGGGCGAAAGATCAAGCCGGGCCGGCGGTCGCGCGGCAGCGGCACCCCGCATCCCTCGGCCCCGTCGGGGCGCCGGCCGCCGCCTCACGCGGCCTGGCCCTTGAAGTCCGGGATGGCGTCGCGCAGCACGGCGAGGACCTCGTCGCGGGTGCCGCCGGCCAGCGCGCGCTCCAGCGTGGCGAGGCGGGTCTTCATGACGTCCAGCGACGCGAACACCGGCTTCGCGGCGAGCACGCCGGGAACCCCGATGTCGAGGGTCGGCTCCTCGCGGGCGAACAGGATCTCGTTGAGCCGTTCGCCGGGCCGCATGCCGGTGAACTCGATCGCGACGTCGCGGCCGGGCTCGAGGCCGCTCAGCCGGATCATCCGCTCGGCGAGGTCGACGATCTTGATCGGCTGGCCCATGTTGAGCACGTAGATCGACACGTCCGAGCGTTCCGGCCCGAGCGCGTGGCTGGCCGCCGTCAGCACCAGATCGCACGCCTCGCGGATCGTCATGAAGTAGCGCACCATGTCCGGGTGCGTCACGGTCACCGGGCCCCCGGCCTCGATCTGCGCCTTGAACTTCGGGATCACCGACCCGTTCGAGGCCAGCACGTTGCCGAAGCGCACCGCGATGAGCCGCATCGGCGCGGCGGCCGGCCGGCGCAGCAGCTCGGCATCGAGCGCCTGGCAGTACATCTCGGCGAACCGCTTGGTGGCGCCCAGCACCGACACCGGCTCGATCGCCTTGTCGGTCGAGATCATCACCATGCCGCGCACGCCGGTGCGCGCCGCCGCGTCGGCGACGTTGACCGAGCCGAAGACGTTGGTCTTGACGCCCTCCTCCCAGTCGTTCTCGAGGATCGGGACGTGCTTGAGGGCCGCCGCGTGGAAGACGAGGTCGGGCTTGAAGTCGCGGAACAGCCGCTCGATCCGGTCGCGATCGCGGATGTCGGCGATGCGCCCCTCGATGACGGCGTCGCCGGCCTTCGCCCGCAGCCCCTCCATGACGGCGTGCAGGGCGGGCTCCGAGTTTTCGATCACCAGGAGCCGGGCCGCGCCGAACCGCACCACGCGGTCGCAGACCTCCGCCCCGATCGAGCCGCCGCCGCCCGTCACGGCCACGGCCCGGCCGGCGACGAACGCCTCCAGCCGCGGGCCGTCGATCGTCGCGCTCGGGCGCAGCAGCAGATCCTCCACCGCCACCGGGGCCAGCCGCATCGTCTGGCCGCCTTCATCGAGCGAGGGCATGCGATTGGTCGTGATGCCGAGCCGGCGCGCCATCATCAGCGCCGTCTCGACGCCGGTGCCGGCCTCGAAGGCCGACGGGGCCAGCACGATGCGCCGCGGCTCGGCGCCACGCGCCGTGAGGTACTCGCTGACGCGCTGCAGATCGCCGAAGCGGCCGAGCACCGGCACGCCGCGCACGGTCTGGCCCTGGTCCGCCTGTGACGGCGACAGGATGCCGGCCGGCGCGAGCTGGCACACCGCGCCGCTCTCGATCGACCGCAGCAGCACCTCGGTATCGGCGGCACGGCCGAGAATGAGGGTCGAGACCGGGGTCCCGGAGGAGAGCGTCCGGCGCCGCGTGCGGCTCAGCCGGAACCAGCGATAGCCGACCCGGCCACCGCCGAGGAAAAAGATCTGAAGGACGAAGTAGAGCGCGATGGTGAGCTTGCCGAAGACGTAGCCGCCGAACAGATAGGAGGCGAGCAGCACGTAATCGAGCACGAGGAGCGACAGCGCGAGGACCGCCGAGGCGCGCACGATGTTGGCGAGATCGGGCAGCGAGGCGAACCGCCACTTCGACCGGTAGAGATCGAAGAACCAATACACGCCGCTCGCATAGACGAAGAAGCAGGGCAGAACGAGGATCAGCAGGCTCCCGCGACGGTCGAGCCCGACACCCCCGAACCGCAAGTAGAGGCTCAGCAACAACGCCGCCATCGTGGCCGAAACGTCATGCGCCACGACGAACCAGCGCCGCCAGTTGAGCCGTTGTCCGAGTGTCATTCGCCCGCCGTCCCCACGGTCAAAGCCGATCGCAGTCTGGACACGTTCCAAGCCGACCGCCGTCTGGACACATAAAGCAACAGTGCTTTCGGCTCAACCTCGACGGCCCGCCTCTCTGCCGGGACACGACTTGGCAGCGGCCCGAAAACTCCAGGAAAGAGCGCAGGTTGACAGAATATACCACGACGACTATCGGTCCCGGCCGCCGGTTGGTGGTCGCTTCGCGGGGCAGACCGGACGCGCGGAATCCCCGCCATTCGGAGGCGAACGGTCGGATGGCAGGGGGGGAACGCGCCCGCGGGACCGAGCAATGTCGATGAAGCGAGTCTTCGATCTCTCCGCCGCACTGGCCGGCCTCGTCGTCGCCGGCCCGATCGTGGCGGTCTGCGCCGCCCTGGTCCGCCTCGGCTCGCAGGGTCCGGCGATCTTCAAGCAGGTGCGGGTCGGCCGCAACGAGCGCCCGTTCGTCTGCTACAAGCTGCGCACCATGTACGTGGAGACGAAGGACGCGCCGAGTCACGAGACCAGCGCCTCCGCCATCACGCCGCTCGGGCGCCGGCTGCGGCACTTCAAGATCGACGAACTGCCGCAGCTCTGGAACATCGTCAAAGGCGAGATGAGCTTCGTCGGCCCGCGCCCGTGCCTGCCGACCCAGACCGCGCTGATCGAGGCGCGCCGCCGGCGCGGGCTGGCGTCCCTCACGCCGGGGATCACGGGCGTCTCGCAGGTCGACGGCATCGACATGTCGACGCCCGAAGAGCTGGCCGAGAGCGACGCCCGCTATCTCGCCGACATGTCTCTCGGGCATGACCTGAGGCTGATCTGGAGGACCGTGACGGGCGCCGGACGCGGAGACGTCGTCAAGCCGCGGTCCGCAGGCCGGTGAGCCCTCCGCGGAGCCGCGCGCCGACCGTCGGTGCGCCCGTGGCATCCGGGACGCTGCGGACCGTCGATCACGCCACGCCGTGATCGTTCGCCGCCGCGAGCGCCGGTCCACGAGCGGTCGTCTGCCGCCCTATCGTCTGCCGTGACGGCTCGCCCGTGATCGACGGAGCCGCCGGCTTCCGGCCCGAGATCAGCATGAAGAGGCCCCAGCCCGGCAGCAGCTTGCGGACGAGAGCGCGTGGGAAAACGCGGCGCGCGACCGTCAAGGCGAGGCCGCGATGCCGTTGGCCCGCCCCCGACGCGAGCAGATCGCCGTGGGTCAGCACGGTCGTGATCCGGACATCGGCAGCCCCCGCGAACAACGCCGCAGCCTCGCGGACCGAATAGGCCTTCGTCCCCGGACTCTCCAGATGGGCCGCATAGATGGCATCCATCGTCGTGAACGGGCGCAGGCGGAGCAGCGCATACCGAACCCACAGCATCAGGCCGACCAGCGACCGTCGCTGGTAGATCATCACCTTGAACGTGCCGCCCGGCTCCAGGACCCGCAGGATCTCCGCGGCAGCCCGCGGCGTGTCGGGCGTGTGGTGGATCACGCCCCAGGAGTAGACCAGCGCGAAGGCTCCATCCGGGAACGAGAGGCTCTCGGCATCGCCGACCGCCAGCCGTGACCGCAGGCCGAACATCGACAGCCGCCGCCTCGCATGTGCGACGGCCCGCTCGGTCAGGTCGATTCCATAGAGCTCGGCGCCGGCCTCCGCGAACCGCTGATGATCCGCGCCGAGACCGACGCCGATCTCTAGGACCTTCTTGCCCGACGCCGATCGGAAGTCAGCGAAAGGCTCGATGAACGGCTCGAGCGCATAGCGATCGGCCGCCTGGCGGCTGTAGCCTTCACGATCGACGCTGAACAGGTAGAGATTCTCGCCGCAAGCAGCTTCGTTCCAGAAGCGCTGCACCCGCCCCTTCGCCGTTGCGTGCTCCACCATGTGGTCTCCTGGCGCGCTTGCACCGACGGCTCGGACGACCGCGATCATCACCAAGCCGCAACCATGCGGTTGTGTTCCTTGGCTGTCAATACGTTGAGTGGTATTGGGCTCCGCGCGAACGGGCCGGTTGCATGGGGCGGGCATTGGCTCCCGCGCGCACGGGACAACGGCCGGCGGCGGCGCCGACGGCAACGCGCGACGCCAGGGTGACGCGTTTCAGGGATGCGCTTCAGGGACGCGCGCGGGCGACGCGGAGACCTGCCTCGGCCCCTGCGGCGTCAGTGCTCCGCTCGTCCGGGGACCGCCCCGGGGCCTGCGCCGGTCGACGCATGACGCGCATCGCCGTCGCCGCCCGGCACGCGCGAGAGCACGTCCGCGGCCATGCGGTCCATGATGCGGGTGCGGGCGTGGGTCGCCACGAAGGCGCTCCGGTCGATGGTCGCCGGCAAGCCGGAGAGGCGTTCGATGCTGGCCGCGAGCCCGTCGACGTCGCACGGGAAGAACACCTCGGCGCCGGGGATCTCGTCCCGGACGAACTGCTCGGCATAGCCCGACACGCCGGCGAGGATGCGCTTGCCCGTCGCCGCATACTCGAACAGCTTGGACGGCAGCACCTTCTTGAACGCCCGATAGTCGTTGAGGTGCACCAGCAGCATGTCGGCGTCGCGATAGAGCGCGTGGAGCTGGGCCCGCGGCACCGGATCGCGCAGCACGACGCGGCCGCTCGGCAGATCCGCAATCTCGGCCTCCAGCGCCTTGCGACGCCCGCCGTCACCGACGACGACGAACTGCACGGCGTCGCCGAGACGACGGGCCGCCTCCGGAAGAATCCGGTGCAGCCCCTGGCCCTCGCCGATATTGCCGGCGTAGAGGATCTGAAGCGGGCGCGCCTCCGCCGGCTCGGGGCGGGTGAAGTCGGCGTCGAGGAAGTCGGTGTCGATGCCGTTGGTGAAGTAGCTGAAGCTGCCGCCCGGAACGACCTTCTCCAGATGCTCCCGGAATCCGGGCGAGACCATGTTGATGTGGGCGGCGGAGCGGAACGTCCAGCGCTCGACGCGCTCCAGCACCGGCAGGGCGGCGGCGAGCGCCGAGCCCGAGAACACGTCCGCCATGGTGTCGGTGAACAGATCCCGGATGTCGAGATAGAGGGGCGCGCGCGAGCGGCGGGCCATGACGGCCCCGAGCGCGGCGGTCATCAGTCGTGACGACGTCGCGACGACCACGTCGTAGCGCGGTCCCCGTCGCATCAGCACCCGGCGGGCGAACTGCAGGAAGGCGGCGGCCTGGTCGGCGAGGCCGCTGCTGTGACGCGGCAGGGCGATACGCGTGATCGAGACCGGGCCGATCTGCTCGTGCGCCTCCGCCGCCTGCGCGTGGCTCTGATAGCGGTTCGGCAGCGTCGTCAGGACGTCGATCTCGAGCCCGGGGCCGGCGCGCTGCTGCAGCGCCTCGACCAGCGCGGCTGCGCGGAACGATCCGGCGCTGAGATCGGGCGGATAGTAGAACGTCAACAACAGCAGCTTCATCTCTCGCCCCAGGCGATCGTGGTTCGGTGCGCGGCGGTGCCGTCGACCGGCAGCCGGCAAACGATCCGCTGGCTCGGCACGGCCTGGCCGAAGGCCGGATGCCACGTCGTGTCCTCGACCAGCGCCGCGCCGTCGTGCTCGAACGCAAAGGTCGCGATCGTCTCACCGGTCGTCGTGTCGACGACCCGGACGGTGCGGGCGTCGGCGACCTGCGCGGCGAGCCCGGGACCGAGCGGGAACACGATCCGCGCCTCGTGCCGGCCGCTGCCGCGCACCTCGTCGTCGAGCGTCAGCGCCTGCGCGTCGAGACGCCAGGTCCGGCGATGGAGCGGGCTGCCCGGAAGCCGCGCGTAGCCGTCGTGACACCCCGTCGCGACGAGCGCATCGGCCGCCTCGTGGACCTCGACGCCGGACACGCGGGCGCGCCGTCCGACCCGGAAGCCGCCCCAGACCTCGGAGGAGTCGGCCCCGTCGAGCGCGAGCGTCGCGTGAGCCGCGGTCGAGCGCTGCCGCTGCCGCTCCGGGCCGGTGCCGTAGCGCGACGTTCCGCCGTTGACGACGACCCGCCGGCCACGCAGCGACAGCTCGAACGACAGCGTGTCGGCATGCGCATGGGCCGGCAGATAGTCGGGCCCGATCGGCGCGAGATCGGCGAACACGGTCGCCTCGCCGCGCCTCAGGCGGACATAACCGCTCTCCGGCAGCCGCGCGACCGCGCCGATGCCCGGATCGGTCCAGGCGATGCCGAGGCCCGCCGCGCGCTGCGCCAGGATCGCGTGGGTCGGCGCGATGCCGAACGCCGCGTCGTTGAAGAACGGGATGTCGCCGTCCGGATGCCGCATGACGGCGGACCACGCCAGCATGCGCGCCACGCCGGCGCGCCAGGCCGGCGGCGCCTCCACGGCGTAGCACGCATGGACGTCGAGCAGATCGAGAACGTCGGCGAGCACGATGTGATGATACATCGGGCTCAGCTCGAAATGCCCGCCGTCGGCGAGGATCTGCTCGTCGAGCTCGCGCGCGAGGATGTCGGTGCCGATCCGATACCAGCCGCGGGCTTCGTCGCCGTCGAAGAACAAGCCGGCCAGCGTTAGCGCCTTGGCGTTGGCGAGCAGGTGATTGCCGAGGAGATGCGTCTCGAGGCGCTGCGCGAGCCAGCGGGCCTGCACGGCGATGCTCTGCACCATCGGGTCCGACGGCACGTTCCCGGCCAGGATCCAGCGGATCCAGTTCACCAGCCGCAGCGAGGTCGGATACGGCTCCCAACCGGGGCGACTCCCGGGCGGGTTCTCGGCGATCCAGCGCGCGACGAGGGCGCGGTGCCAGTCCGCGCGCATCGGCGCGTCGCGGGCGCCGAGATCGTCGAAGTAATGGAGGTTGTAGAGCCACAGATGGTCCGCCCCGGCGGCGGTCCAATCCTCCGGCCTCTTGACCGTGGCGGTCCGCCCGAGGAACGCGACCGTGTCCGGGCCGAGCATCGACGGCTCGCGCCACGCGGTCTCGATCAGAGGCGCCACCACGGGCCGGCGGGCGGGCGGCGGGCTGAGGTCGGGGGTCGGACGGCGCAGCCGGAACCAGACGCGCCCGTAGACCTGCACCGGCCGCAGATGCCGCACCGTGTGCCAGTATAACGCGAGCGTGGACATGGGCCGGACGTCAACCCCGGCCCGTGCTCGCCCGAAGGGGCCGCCCCGGGGCGTCTCGATCCTGCGCCATCGCCTGCTCCGTTGTCGCGCCCGGTCTGGCACGGACGCAGGGGCGCCGACAAGCCTCCCGGCCGATTTCGCACCGTCCGAACGGCGCGCGGCCGGGAATGCGAGCTGCGAAGCCAGAGCCGCGGCGGGGCTGCAGCATGCCTGCACGGTGGAGACCGGGCGACGTCGCCGAACCCCTTCTCCATCCGGGGGCGTCCACGTGGAACTGCGCCCGCTTCGATGTTATGCAGGCGCCGAAATCCCTCGACCGTGAGGAGGCGAGCGTGTCCTCCAGGATCCTGGCGACCGGGCTGCGGACTCTCTCCACGGAGCATCGCGTCCCGATGCCGACGAGGGACAGCACCGGGCGCGCCGGGCCGCTCACGGGCTGCCGGATGATCAGGAGCAGCCGCCACGGCAGTATGTGAGACCGGCGTGCGCCGGCTTCGGAGCAGTCCACCACCATGCGCATTCTCGTCACCGGGGCCTCGGGCTTCGTCGGCCGCGGGCTGGTCCCGGCGCTGATCGCCGCCGGCCACTTGGTCCGCGCCGCCGCTCGTCATGTGGAGTCCGATCAGGCCGTCGGGGCGATCGAGCCGGTGCGGCTCCCCGACCTCGACGGCCCGGTCGACTGGGCGCCGCTCGTCGACGGCGTCGACGCGGTCGTCCATCTCGCCGGCATCGCCCATCGCAGCGGCGTCGACGACGGCGCCTACGACCGGGTGATCCACGCCGCGACGGCGGCGCTGGCCCGGACCTGCGCGGCCCGCAGTCTCCCGCTCGTGTTCGTGTCGTCGATCGGCGCGCAGGCCGGCTCGGCCGCCGATCACGTGGTGCGCGAGACCGACCCGCCGCGTCCGGCCACGCCCTACGACCGCGCCAAGCTCGCCGCCGAGGCGGCCGTACGCGACGCCGGCGGCGCCTTCACGATCCTGCGGCCGCCGCTCGTCTACGGCCCCGGCGTGAAGGGCAACATGGCGCTGCTGATGCGGCTCGCCGACACCTTCTGGCCGTTGCCGTTCGGCGCGTTCCGGAACCGGCGATCGCTGGTCGCGCGCGACAACCTGGCGGCCGCGATCGCCTTCTGTCTCACGGCTCCGGGCACCCGCGGCGAGACCTACGTGGTCGCCGATCGCGAGGCACTGAGCTTCGCCGAGATGATCACGACGTTGCGCGACGCCTGCGAACGCCCGGCTCGACTGGTCGCGGTCCCGCCGGCGCCGATCGCCGGGCTGTTGCGCGCGACCGGCCGCGCGGCGACCTGGGACCGGATCGGCGGCAGCCTCGTCGTCGATCCGGGACGCCTTCTCGCCGCGGGATGGCACCCCGTGATCGACACGAGGTCCGGCCTCGCCGCGATGATGCGGGAGCACCGCGCCGGCCGCTCGCGACGCGAGGGCTGAGGCGCGCACAATGGGTATCCTCCTCATGGTGAGAAGCGCTCCGCAGGAGCGCGTCTCGAACCATGCGGCCACCCGCCTCTTCGCCCCGATGGCGAACGTCAGATCTTCAGCCGCTTGAACACGACCCACGGCAGGTGGCGGATGATCGTCATGATCGGTCTCCAGAACCACGGCGTGTAGACGGTGCGGCGGCCTTTCTCGACGGCGCGCACGATGTCGGCGCCGACCGCGTCGGGGCTGGCGAACAGCGGGCCTTTGGTGATCGCGTCGGTCATCGGCGTATCGACGAAGCCCGGCTTCACCGTGACGACCCGCACCGGCGTGCCGGCATAGGCGTGGGCGAGGCCTTCGAGGAAGCGGTCGAGCCCGCCCTTCGCCGATCCGTAGACGAAGTTCGAGGCGCGGCCGCGGTCGCCGGCGACCGAGCCGATGGTGATCAGCGTGAGCGGCGCGGCGGCCGGGCGGTCCTTCAAGAGCGCCAGGATCCACAACGCGACGCTGACGAAGTTGACCTCGAGCGCATTTCGCGCGGCTCCGAGATCGCGCTCGCTCGCCGCCTGGTCGCCGAGACCGCCATAGGCGATCAGCACCTCGTCGGGCTCGCCGAGACGGCGGCGCAGCTCGGAGGCTCCGGCCTCGATGCCGGCGAGATCGGCGAGGTCGAGCGTCGCGATGTCGGCGGCGCGCGCCCCGCCGGCGCGCAGGTCGTCGGCGATCGCCGTCAGGCGCGCGGCGTTCTGGCCGACCAGCAGGAACGCGGCGCCGGTCGCGGCACGGCGGCGCGCATAGGCCTGCGCCATCGCCGAGCCGGCGCCGAGAACGAGGATGCGGGAGGGCGTGGTGGGCGTGCTCATCGGGCGTCTCCGGTGACGCGGCGCCAGAAGTCGGAGCCGAAGGCGGGATCGCGCAGCGCCGCGACCTTGCGCCAGTCTGGATAGCCGGATCTGAACATCTCCGGCGTCATCACGGCGTCCTTGGCCGGATAGATGCGGCCGCCCGCTGCGGTCGCGATCTCGCCGAGCCGCACGAGAAGACGCCGCGTGGTCTCGCCCTTGTCTGGGAAGTCCAGCGCCAGCGTCGCGCCCGGCATGGGGAACGACAAGACGCCGCCCGAGCGCGGTTCGCCCAGGAGCTTGAGGACGGCGAGGAAAGAGCCCTGGCCTTCCGCCGCGGTGGTCTCCAGGAGACGCACGACAGTCGCGCGCGCCACCGGCATCGGAATCACCGACTGGTGCTGATAGAAGCCGCGCTTGCCGTAGAGCCGGTTCCAGCTCGACAGCGCGTCGAGCGGATAGAAGAACGGGTCGTAGTGCTGCGTGCAGGCGCCGACCGCATAAGGCCGCTTGCGATAGAGCGCGTTGAAGGCCCGCATCGTGACATTGTTCAGCACGACGCCGGGCAACTCCGGCGCGAAGCCGAGCCGCGGGGCTTTGTGAACCTCGAGCCCGCCGGTTTCCGCCCAGCGCCCGCGCATAAAGAGGCCGCGACCGAGTTCGCGGCCCTTGGCGAGGCAATCGACCCAGGCGACCGTGAACGGCCAGTCGCGGCTGTCGGCCGCGATGCGGAAGAAGTCGTCGACGTCGCGGATCGCGAGCTGCTCCGTGTGCAGCCGCGCCGACGCGATCGGCACGAGCCGCATCTCCACCCACTGGATGAAGCCGGTCAGACCGAGGCCGCCGATGGTGGCGGCGAACAGCTCCGCGTTCTCGTCGCGCGACAGCGTCAGGCTCTCGCCGGTCGAGCGCAGCAGCCCGATCTTGTTCACATGGGCACCGAAGCTGCCGGCGGTCTCGTGATTCTTGCCGTGCACGTCGTTGGCGACGGCGCCGCCGAGCGTCACGACCTTGGTGCCGGGCGTCACCGGCACGAACCAGCCGCGCGGCACGATGGTGCGCAACAGCCGGTCGAGCGACAGCCCGGCCTCGGCCCGCACCCGCCCGGCCTGCAGGTCGATCCATTGCAGCCGATCGAGCCGGTCGGTGACGAGGAGCCGGCCGTTCGCGTTGAGGCACACGTCGCCGTAGGAGCGGCCGAGCCCGCGGGCGAGCAGCGGCGCGCCTTGCGTCGTCACGGTGCCGGCCGCAACGTCCAGGAAGGGCGGGCGCGTCACGGCGTGCAAGGGCCGGGCGAGGCGCCCCCAGGCGGTCATCGGGGTCATCGGCATCGGGCTGATCCTGATCTTCTCATCCTGCCTCGCTCGTCCTCGGTCGCACGTCCGACATGGCGATGCGGCCAGCTCACGCAGCGACCGGCCTCGGGGTCGAGAGCCGCACCGCCAGCGGCACGGCCAGGAAACCGGCGACGGTCGCGTACCACACGGTTCCGAGCCGCAAGATGGCGGTGGCGACCAGCGCCACCTCGGTCGGCACGCCCTGCAGCCCGAGCAGCATCACCATGACGATCTCGAAGCCGCCGACGCCGCCCGGCGTCATGGTGAGGCCGCCGACCACCGCGGCGAAGCCGAACACGAAGGTGGCGGCCGAGAGCGACACGGGCGCGTCGAGCAGATGCAGCACCGCCCACAACGCGACCGCCTCGACGAACCACGCGACGATTCCGAGCACGAGCGAGACCAGAAAGACCCGCCCCTGCATCACCAGCGCGGTGTTGCGGACCATGTGGCGGGCCTGGACGAACAGGCGCGGCTTCACCCGGACGAGACCATAGGTCGCGTTCAGCATGGCCATCGACAACCGCGGTCGCGCCAAGAACAACGTACCGGCGGCGGCCACGACCAGCACGGCCAGCACCGGACCGCGATACTGCTCGAAGCCGGTCAGCCCGGCGAGGCAGAGGAGCAGCATCGCATAGACGTCGCTGATCCGGTCGGCGAGCTGGAGCGCGATACCGCGCCGATAGGCGAGATCGAACCGCCGTTTCAGGAACCACAGCCGCACCACCTCGCCGAGCTTGCCGGGTGACATGGTGAGCGCGAAGCCGGCCGTGTAGTAGGCCGAGGTCTCCCAGAACGGCATCGTCAGGCCGAGATGGCCGGCCAGATAGACGAACCGCCAGGTGCGGATCACGTAGTTCAGGGTCGCGAAGGCGACGACGACCAGCACCAGCCAGGCCGGCGCATCGGCCAGCACCCGCATCGCCTTGTCGAGATCGTCGCGCGCCGTCAGGACGATGAGCGCGGCGACGACCGACAGGCCGGCCAGCGCCACGGCGGTGACGCCGGCGCGGCGCAATGCGGGGCGAAGCGCCCGTCCCCCGTCGGCCGCCGGCAAGATTCGCGCCTCCGGCGCCGCTGATCGGTCGGTGTCGGTCATCGCCCGGACCCTACCCGTTCGGCGTAAACGAAGCTTTCCGCCGCGCTGGTCCGCCGGCCGGCGGACGCGCCCGGACCGGCGCCATCGATACCGGATGCGCCGCGCAGGAGCCAACGCCTCGCTCCGGGCCGGCGCGATCGTCCGGCGCCACGCCCGCCAGGGCGCGGCCCCAGGCGCTTTCGTATGCAATATTACGCATATTCATGCCACGAAAATCGCCGTGGAATCCCGCCTACCGTGCCCCCCGGCCCAGCTCCGCAGTCGCGTCCCCACCCGAGTCGTCGCCGGTGGCACCACAACAACGATACACAGGGAGATGCTCGTGGCCGGTCGAACCGACATCCTCGCATCGCGGCGCGCCGTCCTCGGCCTCGCCGCCGGTGGATTGGCGACCGCGGCCGCGTTGCGGCGGGCCGAGGCCGCGCGGACCGCGACCAAGGCCAGGATCGTCATCGTCGGGGCCGGCGCCGCCGGCACCGCGATGGCCAACCGTCTGGTCGAGCGGCTCGACGGCGCCACCATCACGCTGGTCGACGGTCGCGCCGAGCACTGGTACCAGCCCGGCCTGTCGCTGGTCGCGGCCGGGCTGCGGCCCGCCTCCTACACGGTCTCGAAGACGACCGACTGGCTGCCGCAGGGCGTCACGCTCGTCCCGGAGGCGGCCGCCGGCATCGATCCGGTCGCCAAGTCGGTGACGACGACGAGCGGCAAGCGCCTCCCCTACGACTTCCTGATCGTCGCCCCCGGCCTGGTGCTGGACTATGCGGCGATCGAGGGCTTCTCGCTCGACCTGATCGGCCGCGGCGGCATCGGCTCGCTCTATGCCGGGCCGGACTACGCGGCGAAGACCTGGGCGGTGGCCTCGGCGTTCGCCGACAAGGGCGGCAAGGGCCTGTTCACCCGGCCGGCGACCGAGATGAAATGCGCCGGCGCGCCGCTCAAGCACACCTTCCTGATCGAGGACATCGCCGGCCGCCGCGCCGGCAAGGGCAAGTACGAGATCACCTACGCGGCCCATAACGACGCGCTGTTCAGCGTGCCGATCGTCTCCGAGAAGGTCCGCATGCTGTTCCAGGAGCGCGGCATCAAGACCGTCTACAGCCATGTGCTCAAGTCGGTCGATCCCGGCCGCCGCATCGCCACCTTCGCCACGCCGAAGGGCGATCAGCAGATGGAGTACGACTATCTGCACGTCATCCCGCCGCAGCGCGCCCCGGAGGTGATCCGCCAGTCGGGCCTCTCCTGGGGCGATCGCTGGAAGGACCAGGGCTGGGTCGAGGTCGACCAGAAGACGCTGCGCCACCGCCGCTTCCCGGAGGTGTTCGCGATCGGCGACGTCGCCGGCGTGCCGAAGGGCAAGACAGCCGCCTCGGTGAAATGGCAGGTGCCGGTCGTCGAGGACCATCTGGTCGCGACGATCGAGGGCCGGCAGAGCAGCGCCGCCTATGACGGCTACACGTCCTGCCCGCTGATCACCCGGGTCGGCCGCGCCATGCTGGTCGAGTTCGACTACAACAACAATCTCACCCCGTCCTTCCCGGGCGTCATCGCGCCTCTGGAGGAGCTGTGGATCAGCTGGCTGATGAAGGAGGTCGCCCTGAAGGCGACCTACAACGCCATGCTGCGCGGCCGGGCCTGAGGAGGACACGTCATGAAGGAACTGACCGTCGGCACCATGGTCGCCGTGTTCGAGGAAATGTTCGGCCTCGCGCTGTTCTGGATCATGGTTCTCGTCGCCGTCGCCATCACGGCGGCCTATCTCTACGTGCTGATCCGCGACCGCAGGCTGTCGATGCGCAAGTTCCTGTGGGCGCAGCTCGCGATGCCGCTCGGCGCCGTCGCGGCCGTGCTGTTCGTCCAGGCGGTGACGCATTCGGACTTCGGCGACATCGGCGGCCCGGTCGACGTGATGGTGCTGCTCGGCGTCGCCGTGCTGGGGGCGATCGGCATCGCCATCCTGGTCTACACGGCGCAGTCGCTCGCCCGCGGCGTCCGCGACGCCAGCCGCCGGGCGCTGTAGCGGCGCGCCCGGCCGACGAGCGAACGACGGTCACGCGGTCGCGTCGGGCGGCCGGCCCGGTCGCGGCCGGTAGCGCGGCAGCGACCAGCCCCAGCGCAGCGCCGCCGCCCGCACCGCGAAGCCGACCACGAAGCCGGCGACGAGCGCAGCGTCGCGCGGCACGCCGGCGAACGACAGGCCCACGAACGTCGTCGCCCCGGCCAGCGCCGCGGTCGCGTAGATCTCGCGGCTGAGGATCACCGGGCTCTCGCTGCCCAGCACGTCGCGGATCACGCCGCCGAACGTCGCCGTGATCACGCCCATCGCGGCGGCGACGATCGCGCCGGCGCCGGCCCGCAGCGCCGCCTCGGCGCCCGTCACGGCGAACAACGCCAGCCCGACCGCGTCGAGCCACAGCAGGATGCGATGGCGCGACTGCGGGAGATGGGCCGTGAAGAAGACGACAACCGCGACGACGGCGCAGACCACCAGATAAGCCGGCGCCCGTGTCCAGAACACCGGCGCGCCCATCAGGACGTCGCGCAGCGTGCCGCCGCCGATGCCGGTCGCGGTGCCCAGCATCACGAAGCCGACCACGTCCATCTGCTTGCGGGAGGCGACCAGCGCGCCCGTGACGGCGAAGACGACGACACCAAGCCAATCGAGCGCGGTCGTGACGGTGTCGAGCATCGCGGCCTCCGGACGCCGCGCCATTCGCGGCGCCGCCATGGAGGCATGGCGGGCGCCCGCGCGCAATCGTCCCGAAGAGCAAGGGTCGCAGGCCGCGGCTTCGGACGGCGAAAACTCAGTTCGGCCGCTTGTCGTTGCAGTTCGGCGTATAGGGCGCCGCCTGGGTGTGGCCGCAGGCCGTGCACTCGTAGGTCCGCATCTCGCGGCTGATCGGTCCGGCGATGCTGAAGTTGCGCGACACGACCTGACACCGATGGCCGCAGTCTTCGCACGCAGGCCGGTCGAGCACGACGTCCCGATAGAGAATCAGCGTGGCAACGGTTTCGATATCGAGCGACTGTCTCGGCAATACGATGCGCGGAACAAATCTGTGGCGTCGAATTCTGAGTCTGTCTTCATGGCCACTCATTGGAGTTGGCCTCCGTCATCGAGAGCAACAGCAAAGAGATACCACGATGTGAGAAAACAAGAATCCGTACATTCCCGTTCGCCAATGAAGCTAATACCTGACCCGCGCCAAACGCGGCGTTCATAGGCTATTAAGTCTCGTGAAAGTCCCGCTTTCGGCATGGCGGCTCCGCGCCGACGCCGTCTCTCATCCGAGCGGATTACCCTCACTACCCTGTGTGGCGGGTTTTTTCGTCGGCAGGAGAACATAAACGGCGGCCGCGAGCGCGATCGCCAGCACGACCAGGGCGGCCGGGTGATGGGCGAGCGAGGAGACCTTGCCTTCGGTGATGATCAGGGCTTGGCGCACCGAGAGCTCGAGCTGCGGCCCGATAACGAATCCGATCAGGAACGTCACCCGCGAGTAGTCGAAGCGGTGCATCAGATAGCCGACGAGCCCGAAGCCGACCATCAGGCCGACCGCGAACACCGACTTGCTCTCCAGATAGGCGCCGACCAGGCACAGCATGGTGACGACCGGAACGATGACGGTCGCCGGCACCTTCGTGAGCTTCGCGAAACCGACGAGGCCGATCCGCCCGACCACCAGCATCATCACGGCGGCGACCATCATGGCGCCGAAGATGCCGTAGATCAGCCGCGGCTGCTCCTCGAACAGGCGCGGACCCGGCGTGACGCCGTGGATGGTCAAGGCGGCGATCAGGATCGCGGCCGAGACACTGCCCGGCAGGCCGAGCGCGAACAGCGGCACGAAGCTCGCCGGCACGACCGCGTTGTCGGCCGTCTCGGCGGCGGCGACGCCCTTCAGCTCGCCCTTCCCGAACTGTTCGCCGGGCTTCGCCATGCGCTTCGCCAGCGCGTAGGACGCGAAGGACGCGACGGTCGGCCCGAGCCCCGGCAGGAGGCCGATCGCGGTGCCGACCAGGCTCGACTGCAGGATGGTCGGCAGCACCCGGCGAAACTGCGTCCAGCCGAGCCGGTCGTCGGCGCTGCCGGCCGCGACGGTCGCCGTGTCGGCGCGCCGGCCGATCACCTCCTCGGCCTGGATGATCATCTCGGACAAGGCCAGCATCCCGACCGTGACGGCGAGCAGCGGGATGCCGTCGAACAGCTCGACCTGGCCGAAGGTGAGGCGCGGCGTGCCGCTCTCGACGTCGAGGCCGACGGTCGCGCACAGGAGCCCAAAGGCGCCGGCCGCCAGCCCGCGGAACAGCGACTTGCCGGCGAGCGCCGCGATGAAGGTCAGCGCCAGGATCATCACGGCCGACATCTCGACCGGGCCGAAGCCGAGCGCCAGCGTGGCCAGCGGGCGGGCGAGCAGGATCAGCGCGAGCGTGCCGATCAGGTCGCCGATCACCGAGCCGTAGAGGGCGACCTTCAGGGCCTGCTTGGCCTTGCCGGCGCGCGCCAGCGGATAGCCGTCGAGACACGTCACGGCGGCGTTCGGCTCGCCCGGCGTGTTGATCAGGATCGCGGTCGTCGCCCCGCCGGCGCCGGACGCCTTGGCGATCCCGATGAGAAAGCCGACGGCCGCGACCGGCGTCAGCCAATAGCTGATGGGAATCGCGATCGCCAGCGCGGCCGGCCGGTTGAGGCCGGGCAGCACGCCGATGACGTAGCCGAGCAGCACGCCGAGAAAGACGAACAGCACCGTGACGGGCGCGAGCGCGTCGCCGAGGCCGAGAAGCACCGCATTCATTGAAGACGCCTCAGCGGAAGACCAGCCAGACGAGGCCCGCGCAGGCGAGCGCCGCGACGGCGATGTGCAGCGGACGGCGCTCGCCCAGCACGAGCATGCCGGCCGGCACCATCACGAGCGCGCAGCCCGCGATGCCGACGACGGGGAGCAGGCAGACGCCCAGCACGGCGACGGCGCCGATGCGAAAGAACGCGCCCCACCCGTCTGGGTAGCGCTCGCCCGGCGCGCCGCGCGCGAGACGCAGCAGCGCGTCGGCCACCGCGAAGACGCCGAGCGCGATCGCGCAGACGGTCGGGAACACGGCCGGCGACAGGCCGATGCCGCCGTCCGAGGTCTGCGCCGGGATGATCCAGACGACGGCGGCGAGCGCGGCGCCGCCGATCAGCACGGCCTCGGCGACCACCGAGAGCCGCGAGCGCGCGCCCCCGGTCGCGGCGGGCGCGGCCTCCCCGCCGGGGGCCGCCGCGTCACTCACTTCGACGCCTCGATCAGCTTGGCGAAGTCGTCGATGTGGCGCTTGATGGTGGCGTCGAGCGTCGCGCCGGTCTCGACCACGGCGTTCAGGCTGCGGTTCTCCATCAGGGCGACGATGGACGGATCCTTGCCGGCGGCCGCGAAGGCGTCGTCGAGCTTCTTCGCCACGGCCGACGGCAATCCCTTCGGCGCGATGAACAGGACGAGGTTCACGCTGGAGACGCCGTAGCCGAGCTCCTTCAGGGTCGGCACGTCGGGCAGGCCGGCGACGCGCTTGTCGCCGAGCACCGCCATCACGGCGAGGTCGCCGGACTTGGCCTGCGGATAATAGGCGCCCGACGAGTAGCCGAGATCGACATGGCCGCCCATCACCTGGGTCACCACCTCGGCGCCGCTGCGGGTCGGCACCGGCACCAGCGACACGCCGGCCTTCTTGGCGATGGCGGCCGAGATCATCCGGTCGAGCGCCGTGTTGGAGGCGTAGTTCATGCGGCCCGTCGCCTTGGCGGCCGCCATGGCGTCGGAGAGATTCTTCCAGCCGTGCTTGGGCAGCGCCACGAAGGCTTCGGGGAACTCGCCGATCGCCGCCACATAGGTGAAGTCGGCCGGCGTGAAGCCGAGCTTCATGAGCTGCGGATCGAGCGTGACGGTGGTCGAGGTGGTGGCGACGAGGTTGTAGCCGTCGGCCGGCATCCTGGCGAGCGCCGTGGCCGCCACGGCGCCGCCGGCGCCCGGCTTGTTCTCCACCACCACGGGCTGGCCGAGCAGCTTCGCCAACAGCTCGGCGACGGCGCGCGCGACGATGTCGTTGGTGCCGCCGGCCCCGAAGCCGACCGCGATGGTGACCGGCTTCTCCGGCCATTCGGCCCGCGACGGCGCCGCGAAGGCCGCGAGGAGCGCGGCGCTCCACAGGACGGATCGAACGGTGCGGGAGATCGGCATCGGCGGCTCCTTGGGGGCGGACTGCACGGAGGAGAGGGGTCGGATCGTTTGGACGAGGGCACCGGATCCGACCGGAGGGACCATCACGGAATACAAGTATCGTGCCCATTGCGGGCCTGTCCAACCGGGCGCGTCCGATTCGTGCTCGACCGTGTGTCCGATCCGGCGCCGATCGGCGCAGTCCCGGTGGCGCATCGGTGTGCGACGCCGCGGCCCGCGCTTGCCACCCTCCGATACTTCAATCGCGGCGCGATGGTTCCGCCGTCGCGCCCGTGCTGAACTCGACCTCTGATTCGACCGTGGAGCACGACGATCATGGCTTGCGCGACCCGGACTCGACACCCTCTCGTCGCGATGCTCGCCTGCGGCGCCGTCGTGCTGCTTCTCGCCGCGACCGTGGCCCAGGCCCGGGTCGATCCGGCACGGCTGTCGGCCGCGCAATCCGCTGCGGCGCGGTTCATGCAGCTCGCCAAGGGCTTCGAGACCACCGGCCAGGTGCCGCGCGAGAGCGATCCCGCCGTGCGGCCGCTGCTCGACATGGTGTTCGACACCAGCGACGTCACCGGTCCGGTCAGCTTCCAGGAGCTGACGCCGCTCAGCCAGCGGATGGTGACCGGCGCCCAGATCGGCACCGTCTACATGCTGGCCGGCACCGGCACGACCGATCTGGCCGGGCTCGCCAACGACCCGCAGGCGGACGCCAAGGTCAACCGCAACGTCGTGCGCTTCGCCCCCGAGATGGGGCGGTTCCTCGACTTCGAGCTGGTCGTCCAGAACGCCATCGTCGAGGCCGTGCTGGTGCAGCTCGCCAGCGCGAAGCCGGCCGAGCTCGCCCGGCCGAACTTCCAGTCCGGCCTCGCCAGCATCCGCCAGGGCAGCCTGCGCACCGTCGCGAGCGTGATCGAGACGCTGACGGTCGACGGCCTCTCCGACGAGTGGCGGCGGTCACGCCTGCCGGCGCTCGCCGGCATCGCGCCGCGGCTCGCCCGCTTCCTCGAGCCCGGACAGCGGGCCAGCCTGGAGCAGCTCGCCCTGGCCTGTGCGGACGCGATGGCCGACCCCAGCCTCAAGCGCAGCCTGCAGGCCTTCGCCCGCACCGTCGCGGGCGGCTGAGCCGGTTCGTCTCCCGGCACAACGTGCCGCCGCGGCGGCACGTTGTCGGCCGAGCGATCGCCGTGCCATGGTGCGGGGTCGCTACGGACCGAAAGTTGTTTCGATGAGCTCCGCGTCGTCGCCCTCCGACCCGACCCTGCCGTCCTCGCCGCAGTCATCCGCATCCTCCGTGGCCACACCGGCCTCGCGCTGGCGCCGCCTGCAGGCGGCGACCGACGCCGTTCACCGGGCGCTCGACGCCCGCATCATGATGGGCGACCCGTTCCGCGACCGCCCGCGCTACGCCCGCTTCCTCGCGATGCAGCTCCAGATCTTCCGCGACGTCGACGCGCTCTATGCGGATGCCGCGCTGCGCGCCGTGTTCCCGGACCTCGCCGAGCGCCGGCGGCTGCATCTCGCCGAGCAGGACGCCGCCGACATCGGCCTCGACCCGGTGCCGCTCGATCGGCCCGCCCTGGCGCCGCCCGTCGACGTGCCGACCGGCATGGGATGGCTCTACGTGATCGAGGGGGCCGATCTCGGCTCACCCTTCCTGCTGCAGGAGACGGTCAAGATCGGCATCGGCGAGGACTTCGGCGCCCGCCACATGCGCGGCCATCCGCAGGGCCGCGGGCTGCACTGGCGCCACTTCACCGAGGCGCTCGACGCCGCCGTGATGAGCGAGGCCGAGGAGGCGCGCCTGATCGCCGGCGCCGAGGCGGCGTTCACGCGGGTGAACCGGCTGTTCGAGCTGGCCGGTCTCGCTGCCCCGGCCTCCGTCTGACCAGAGAGCCGGCCCGCTGCGGCAACGTCCCGGCAGCCTTTCCCTCGAACGCCACGCCTGTGGACCATACCCGTCGCGCGGCGGTATCCCGCACCAGACCGACCGCGCGGCGCCGGAACTCGGTCCGCAGCCGGACGTTAGGGCATATCAATGGCCTGCGGACGATCGCGGCTCCGGCCCGGCGGTCACGTATTACCCTCGAAGAGGTCTTCTGGTGCGTCCCCCGTCCTCCAGCCCCGGCGACAGGCTCTCGTCCTGCCGGCCGTGTCGTCGCGCCCCGTGCGGACGGCTGGCGGCCGCGCCCGCGCCGGCGCGGGAGGCGAGGCGATGAGCGCCCAGCCCGACAGCCGCAGCGAAAGCGGCCGGCCGGAGGTGCTCGTCGGGCCGTCCGGCTGCGAGCGCGAGGCGATCCATGTGCCGGGGAGCATCCAGCCGCACGGCGTCCTGCTGGTCGTCGATCCAGACGACGGACGGGTCGTCCAGGCCGCGATCGGTCCGGGCGCGGCCGATGCCATCGTCCCCGACCCTGTCGGCCGCCCCCTGCGCGAGGCGCTGGCCCCGACCGCCGCGCCGCTGCTGCACGATCTCGACGTCCGTGTGCCCACGCTCGGCACCACCCATCTCGGCCTCGTGCGCGCCGGCGAGACGTTGCATCATCTGATCGCCCACCGCGCCGACGACGCGATCGTGATCGAGCTCGAGCGGGCGCTCGCCGGCGAGCCGGGCTCGTTCGACGAGGTCTACCCGCATGTGCGAGCGTTTCTCGAGGCTGTGCAGCGCGATGGCGACGTCGCCGCCCTGACGGCGCTCGCCGCCCGCGAGGTGCGGCGGATCACCGGGCTCGATCGCGTCCTCGTCTATCGCTTCGATCCCGACTGGAACGGCGAGGTCGTCGCGGAGGACCGTAACGAGCGCCTGCCCTCCTATCTCGGGCTGCACTTTCCGGCCGCCGACATCCCGGCCCAGGCCCGCGAGCTGTATCGGCTCAATCGGCTGCGGCTGATCTCGGACGCGTCCTACACGCCGACGCCACTGCGGCCGGACGTGAATCCCCGCACCGGCCGGCCGATCGACCTCTCCTTTGCGGTGCTGCGCAGCGTCTCGCCCGTGCACCTCGAATACATGCGCAACATGGGCACGGGCGCCTCGATGTCGATCTCGCTGATGCGCGGCGACCGGCTGTGGGGGCTGATCTCGTGCCATCACCGCGACCCGGCGATCGTGCCGTATCACGTCCGCACGGCCTGCGACTTCATCGGCCAGGTGCTGTCGCTGCAGCTCGCCGCCGACGAGACGACCACCGTCGCCGACCGCCGTGGCGCGCTGCGCGCCATCCAGACCCGTCTGCTCGCCCGCATGGCGTCGGCCGAGCAGTATGTCGACGGCCTGGTGGCGAGCGGCGACGATCTCCTCGCGCTCGCCGGCGCCGATGGCGCCGCCGTGGTGGCGGGCGGCACGATCGTGCGCATCGGCGCGGCGCCCTCCGGCGACGAGGTGCAGCGCCTGGTCGACTGGCTCGCGGGCCGCGAGCGCCTCGACGTGATGGCGACCGACAGCCTCGCCGCGGCGATGCCGGGCGGCGAGGCGCTCAAGGACCTGGCGAGCGGCGTCCTCGCCATCTCCATCTCGCAGCTCCACGACAGCTACGTCCTGTGGTTCCGGCCCGAGGTGATCCGCACCGTCACCTGGGGCGGCGATCCGCGCGCCCACGCCGAGCCCTCCGCCGACGGCCTGCGCCTCCACCCGCGGAAATCCTTCGCGGCCTGGCGGGAGACGGTGCGGCTGCGCGCCCGCGCCTGGGAGCCTGCCGAGATCGACGCCGTCGCCGAGCTGCGCACCGCGATCGTCGACATCGTGCTGCGCAAGGCCGAGGAGACGGCGGCGCTGTCGGAACGGCTGACCAGCATCAACAAGGAGCTGGAGGCGTTCTCCTACTCGGTCAGCCACGACCTGCGGGCGCCGTTCCGGCACATCGTCGGCTACGCCCAGCTCCTGAAGAAATACGAGGGTGAGCGGCTGTCCGAGCGCGGCAACCGCTACATCGATACGATCGTCGAGAGCGCCATCTCGGCCGGCACGCTGGTCGACGATCTGCTCGGCTTCTCGCAGATGGGCCGCGCGACGCTCACGCCCGTGGCCGTCGACATGAACGCGCTGGTCGCGGACGTGCGGCGCCGCACCGAGGCCGACACGCACGGGCGCAATGTCGAGTGGCGCGTCGCGCCCCTCGCGCCGACCCGCGCCGATCCGATCATGTTGCGGCTCGCCATGCAGAACCTGATCGACAATGCGCTCAAGTTCTCCCGGCATCGTGACCCGGCCGTGATCGAGATCACCTCGACCGCGACGCCGGAGGAGACCATCTACACGGTACGTGACAACGGCGCCGGCTTCGACATGGCCTATGTCGGCAAGCTGTTCGGCGTGTTCCAGCGGCTGCACCGGGTCGAGGAGTTCGAAGGCACCGGGATCGGCCTCGCCAACGTCAAGCGGATCGCCGAGCGTCATGGCGGCCGCGTGTGGGCGAAGGGACGCGTCGACGGCGGCGCCGCTTTCTTTCTCGCATTGCCCAGACGATGAGGACCCCGGACGAGGCTCCCATGGCCGATCTCAAGCCCATTCTCCTGGTCGAGGACAGCCCGAAGGACATCGAGCTGACTCTCGCCGCACTCGAGCAGTGCCAGCTCGCCAACGGCGTGATCATCGCCCGCGACGGCGCCGAGGCGCTCGACTACATGTTCTCCCGCGGCGCCTACGAGAGCCGGAACACCGCCGACCCGATCGTCGTGCTGCTCGACCTGAAGCTGCCGAAGGTCGACGGTCTCGAAGTGCTGGAACAGATCAAGCGCGATCCCGATCTGCGCCACACGCCGGTCGTGATGCTGACCTCGTCGCGCGAGGAGCGCGATCTCGTCCAGAGCTACAGCCTCGGCGTCAACGCCTTCGTGGTGAAGCCGGTCGGCTTCGACCAGTTCTTCCAGGCGATCCGTGACCTCGGCATGTTCTGGGCGGTGCTCAACGAGCCGCCGCCGGGCCTCGGCGCGACGAGGGACGAGTGACACGCGCCCTCCACCAGACACTTCTGCCGGTACGGGAGGTGCAGATCCTGCATCTCGAGGACGACGGGCTCGATGCGACGCTGGTGCGCGAGTTCCTGGCGGCGAGCGGCCTCGTCTTCCGCATCGAGCGCGTGTGGACGCGGGCGAGCTTCGTCGAGGCGCTCTCGACCGGCGCGTTCGACATCGTGCTCGCCGATCATCAGCTGCCCGATTTCGACGGCGTCTCGGCGCTGGCGATCGCCCGCGCGCGTGCGCCGGAGCTGCCGTTCATCTTCGTCTCCGGCGCCTTCGGCGAGGAGCTCGCCGTCGAGGCGATGCGGCACGGCGCCACCGACTACGTGGTCAAGCAGCGGCTCGAGCGGCTGCCGCTGGTGGTGCGCCGCGCCCTCGCCGAGACCGCGGAGCGCACCGAGCGGCTGCGCGCCGAGGCGGCGCTGCGGGCGAGCGAGGAGCAGTTCCGCACGCTCGCCGACAACATCGATCACTTCGCCTGGATGGCCGACGCGTCGGGCAATCTCTACTGGTACAACAAGCGCTGGTTCGACTACACGGGCACGACGCTCGACGAGGTGCGCGGCTCCGGCTGGCGCCGGGTCCATCATCCCGACCATCTCGCGCGGGTGGAGGGCGAGTATCGGCGCTGCATCGTGTCGGGCGAGTCTTGGGAGGACACCTTCCCGCTGCGCGGCCGTGACGGTGGCTGGCGCTGGTTCCTGTCGCGCGCCCGCCCGATCCGCGACGCGCACGGCCGGATCGTCCGCTGGTTCGGCACCAACACGGACGTGACCGCGCAGCGCGAGGCCGAGGAGGCGCTGCGCCGTCTCAACGAGACGCTCGAGCAGCGCATCGTCGCCGCGATCGTCGAGCGCGAGTCGATGCTCGCCAAGCTGCACGAGGCGCAGCGGCTCGAGACCATCGGCCATCTCACCGGAGGCTTCGCGCACGACTTCAACAATCTGCTCACGCCGATCATCGGCAATCTCGACCTGCTGCGCCGGCGCCTGCCGGAGGCCGACCGCTCGCAGCGCCTGATCGCCAGCGCCCTGCAGGGCGCCGAGCGGGCCAAGACCATGGTGCAGCGCCTGCTCGCCTTCGCGCGCCGGCAGGTGCTGGAGCCGCGCCCCGTCGACGTCGGCCGGCTGGTCGAGGGGATGGCGGATTTCGTCGGCCGCTCGCTCGGGCCGCAGATCACGCTCGCGGTCGAGGCGGCGCCCGATCTGCCGGCGGCTCGCGTCGACCCGACCCAGCTCGAGCTCGCGATCCTCAACCTCGCCGTCAACGCCCGCGACGCCATGCCGGACGGCGGCACCCTCACGGTCGCGGTCGACGGCCGGACGATCGACCGGCACACCGACGTGGCGCATCGCTTCGGGCTGCGTCACGGCGAGTTCGTCCGGATCGTCGTCACCGACACCGGCACCGGCATGGACGAGGCGACGCTGGCGCGCGCCATCGAGCCGTTCTACTCGACCAAGGGGATCGGCAAGGGCACCGGCCTCGGCCTTTCGATGGTCCACGGGCTCGCCGCCCAGTCGGGCGGCGCGCTCGTCCTGTCGAGCACGCCCGGCGCCGGCACGCGCGCCGAGATCTGGCTGCCGATCGCCAACGAGCAGGCGGAGCATCGCGAGACGCCGTCGCACGAGCCGGTGCGGGGCCGCGCCGTCACGGTACTGCTGGTCGACGACGAGCCGCTGGTGCGGGCGACGACGGCCAGCATGCTGACCGACCTCGGACATCAGGTGATCGAGGCCGGCTCCGGCGCCCAGGCGCTCGACTGCCTCGGCCGTCTGGTCGACGGCGCGCAGCCCGATCTCGTGATCACCGACTATCTGATGCCCGCCATGACGGGTGCCGAGCTGGCGCGCGAGATCCGCGCCCGCCACCCCGACCTGCCGATCCTGCTCGCCACCGGCTATGCCAGCCTGACCGGCGAGGCGACCCCCGATCTGCCGCTGCTCGCCAAGCCGTTCCAGCAGGCCGAGCTCGCCGCCACCATCGCGCAGCTCGTCGCCGCGCCGCACGGCTGACCCGATACGGCCGGCTCAGGTGCGCGACTGCCGGATCACGTCGAGCCAGCTCTGAGCGGCCTTCTCGGCGCTCTTGCGCACCGCCTCGGGCTGCTTCTGGGCGAACTCTTCCATGTAGGCATCGCCGGCGCCGCCAGCCGTCGCGATCAGGTGCCACTTGACCGCCTCGACCGGGTCGGCCGGCGCGCCGCGGCCGGCCGAGAGCAGGCGCGCGAGGCGGTTCTGCGCGATGGCGTTGCCGCGCATCGCGGCCTTGCGGAAGTACGCGGCGGCGCGCGCCTCGTCCTTCGGCGTACCGGTGCCGTTGAACAGCGCGATGGCGTATTCCACCTGGGCGTCGACCACGCCGGCGACGGCGGCGCGCTCCATCCAGCGGGCCGATTCGGCCAGGTCCTGGCGCACGCCGCGGCCCTCCTTGTGGAGGACGGCGAGGGCGTACTGGGCCTCCGGGCTGCCGCTCGCGGCCGCCGTGCGGAACAGCTCGGCGGCGCGGTCGTAGTCCTGCGGGAAGAGCTGGCCCTCGACATAGAACAGCCCGAGGTCGTAGGCGGCGGCCGGATGGCCGAGCTTGGCGGCGGCGGCCAGCAGGCGGGCGGCCTCGCCCGTGTCCTTCGGTCCGCCGCGGCCGCCGAGCCGGAACATGGCGAGCGCGAACATCGCGTCGCGGTCGCCGCGACCGGCGGCGAGGCCGTACCATTCGGCCGCCTTGCGGTCGTCCTGGGCGACGCCGAGACCGTTGGCGTAGAGCTCGCCCAGGAGCGTCATGGCGCGCGTGTCCTGGGCGGCGTCGACGCGCTTGGTCGCCTCGTGGAAGGCGGTGAGGAAGTAGCCGCGCTGGAAGGCGCCGTAGGCGAGGTCCGGCGCCTGCGCCGGA
>NZ_NHSK01000131.1 GCF_016653355.1 Rhodoplanes elegans
GCGGCAACGGCGCGGCCGCCGCGTCCCCCGTCGCCCGCGCCGTTGCCGCCGGTCGGCGGGGCGGGCGGCGTGATGTTGGTCTGGTTCGGATCGGGCGGACCGAGGATCGTGTTGCTCGGATTGAGCGACACCAGGCTGACGAGCAGGCCGGGGTCGTAGATCTGGGGCGGCGTCGGGTCGGTGCCGGGATCGGGACCAGGGTTGTAGGTCGGGCCGCCGAAGATGAACGGATAGGACCGGCCCGGAACCGAGCTCCACACGTCCGGGTCGAAGCCGGCCGGCAGGCCGGAGGTGAGCTGCGCCGTAGTCAGCCCGGTGCCGGCTGCGCTGCCGCTCTGGCCGCTGGTCTGGGTGTCCCAGTAGGAGGCGACCACCGTGCCGGTGACGGTCTCGGGCGTGGGGGTGTCGCCGTAGACGAGGGCGCTGTTGGCGCCGATCAGGCCGCCCGCGATGCCACCCGAACCGGTCGTCACGGCGCCGGTCGCGTAGGTCTGTTCGACATAGCCGGCGTTCACGCCGATCAGGCCGCCGGCGATCGCCGTGCCGGTCCCGGTGACGGCGCCTGTCGCGTAGGACTGATAGACGATGGCACCGCCGTCGTAATAGTTCGGCACGTTGGCGCCGATCAGCCCGCCAATCGCGGTGCCGCTGTCGCCCGACACGGCCCCGCTGGAGAAGGACTGCAGGACGGCGCCGGCGTCGTTGAAGCCGACGAGGCCGCCGGCCGTGCCGCCGGTGCCGGTGGTCGCGGCAGTTCCGCTGGCGGACACTCGGTAAAGCACGCCGTCGGTGTGGTTCAGGCCGACGGCACCACCGACATCGCTTCCGGTTCCGCCCGACACGCCGCCGGAGGCGGTCGAGAACGCGAGCAGCCCAAAATTCTCGCCGATCAGCCCACCGACGGAGCTGTCGGCGCCGCCGATGGCGGAGCCGACGGCCGAGGAGGAGACGACCGCACCGTAGTTCTCGCCGACCAGGCCGCCGACGATCGAGTTGGCACCGGCCGAGACGTTGCCCGTGGCGGTCGATCCGTAGATGGTCCCGGCCCCGCCGTAGGGGAATGCGCTGTAATAGGCGTCGTAGTAGCTGTAGAAGTAGCTGTAGTAGGAGCCGTAATACGGGCTGTAGCTGAAGTAATAGGAGTCGTCGGCATTGTAGCCGACCAGTCCGCCGACTGTGGAGTGGTAGCCGCCGGTGACGTCGCCTGCGGCGCCGCTGTAGAGGATCGAGCCCTCGTTCTTGCCGACGAGACCGCCATAGATGCCGTAGGACGCATTCGGTCCTGCCGTGACGTTGCCGAAGGCGAACGAGGCGTAGATGTCGCCCGTGCCGCCATTGACGCCAACAAGGCCGCCGATGGTAGCCTCGCCATCGGTCGTTACGTCAACATCGGCGACAGCGCCGGCGATCAAGCCGAAGTTCCTGCCAACGAGGCCACCGGCCCGGACGCCGTTAAACGCGCCGCCGTCGACCTTGCCGGTCACCAGCACGTTCTCGATCACGCCGTAGTTCGTGCCCGCCAGAACGCCGACTGCGCTCTCGTGAGATCCGGCTCGGATCTCGGCCTCTGCCACGATCAAGTTGCGGACGATGCCGTCGGACTCGATGCTGTAGAACAGGCCTCTGCTCGTCGTGTACTTTCCGAGATTGGAGATCGTCCGGTTCGCGCCGATGCCGCCCCAGCCGTCGAGAATTCCATCGAAGTTCACCGAGACGCCCGCGAAGTAGGTCGCGTCGATATCTCGGCCCAGCGCGTAAGTGCCGGAGGGGTTGCTGGCGATCGCGGCCAGATTGGCGACGCTGTTCACCAGCATGTAGCTGGTGACGGTTCCGCCGCCGCTGACCATCACGTTCGAAAACGACTCGGGCGAGGTGTAACTGCTCGGGTTGTAATAGATCGAGACTGTCCCCCCAGCCGTGAAGCTGATCACGGCGGGCAATTGGATGGCATTCGGGTTCTGTGTGTCGGGGGGCACAAACACGACCGTTCCTGTGCCCGTTCCAGTATTGTCGGCGCGCAGCACGAGGTGCCCGCCGCCCGAGTTCGAGATCACGACACCCGGCTCGAGCACGATATTTCGGTAGGCGCTGAGTGTCAGCCTCGCGTTGCTGCTCCAGGCGATGTTCGTCGCGACCGTGATGTCGCCATAACCGCCGGTTCCGCTCTGTGTCGTCTCCTGAATCACATTCGTGCCGGCGTTCAGGGCCGTGACGATGGCGCCGACATTGTTGGTGTCGATGATCAGATCGTCCGGATCCAGCAGCCACGTGCCGCCCTGGCCGGCGTTGATGGAGGCGCCGGCGAAGTTCAGGGTATTGCCCGAGGTCTCGATGAAGCCGCCGGCCGTCGTGCCGGTCGCCGAGATCGTGCCGGCGACCGTGGTCGTGCCTTCCGACCACACCACGATGTTGCCGCCCGCGCCCGCCGTGCCGTCGGCCCGGATGGTCGCGCCGCTCTCGACCGTCACCCGGTCGGCGTTGCGCACCGGCGTGTCGGAATACGTGATCGTGCCGCGGCCGCCGGCGCGGTCGCCGCCGACCAGCACGGTGCCGCCGGCCGTGCCCGAAGCGTCGAGCAGGGCGCCGGCCGCGAGCGTCACGGTGCCGCCCGTCACCACGATGCGGCCGCCCGCCGCGCCGTCGCCGGTCGCGTCGAGGTGGCCGGCGATCGACACGGCGTCGGCCTCGATCAGGATGTCGCCGCCCCGGCTGGTCGAGGTGGTGACGCCGGCCGTCGTCGTGGTCGTCGGGGCGCGGCGCGCCACCATGCGCTGGGTCGCCGTGACGGTGCCGCCCTGGGCGGTGAGGAAGATGCGGCCGCCCTTGCTGGCGATGCCGGTCGCCTTGATGACGCCGTCGGTGTTGCCGGCGAGCGCGTAGACGTTGCCGCCGTTGGCGCGCAGCTCGACGTCGGCGGCCCGGATGGTGCCGCGGTTGATCACCTTGCCGTCGCCGCCCGGCGCCCGGACATGGACCTTGCCGTTGCCGAGGCTGCCGTCGGAGAGCACCACCTCGCGGCCCGAGGCCATGGCGGCGGTGCCCTGCGGCGCCTCGATGACGCCGTCGTTCTGCACGGTGCGGGCGATCAGCACGACGTCGCCCGTCGACGAGCCGATGCGCCCGAGATTGACCACGGCCGCCGTCGACGTCCCGTCGAACGTCATCGTGCCGCGCGCCAGGAACTCCGAGTCCTTCACGTCGAGCGTCGAGGCGACGAAGCTGCCGCCGGTCTGCACGACGCCGTTCGGGCCGACCGCGATGCCGGCCGGGTTCACGAGGAACACGCTGCCGGTGCCGGTCAGCAGGCCGTCGATCGAGGAGGGGACGTTGCCGGTGACGCGGTTGAGCGTGGCGCCGGAGCCGTTGTTGAAGTTCACCGTGCCGCCGGTGCCGATCGAGAAGGTCGACCAGTGGACGATGCCGGTCGGGCTCGTCTGGTTGATGACGAGGGTGGAGCCGTTCGGCTGGGTGATGCCGACCGTGCCGCTGGTGACGGTGCCGCCGGTCGGCAGCGCCTGCGCGTGTGCCCGGTCGGGCGTGCCGACGGCGGCGAGCAGCGCGACGCCGAAAAGCGCGGCTTCGATCAGCGCGACGCCGAGCAGCGCGTGGAACGGGCCTAGGCGGAGGCGTCGGCTCATGCGGTCTTCCTGACGTCCATGGTCGGCGGTGAGGGCGCCCGCCCCGGCCTCCCCGGGCACCCTGCGGTCCGGGAAAGTAGCAGACACGACTTTGGCGGAACAAGGAAACGGGTGAAGAACTGGTTAACGCCCCGCGCGAATCCCCCGCCGCGTGACGGAATTGCCGCATCGTTGCTGCACTGCAACGGTTCGGCACGCCATGCGGGTATGTCGACGCCTGAAACGGCCGAAATCGTCGTCAACGGGCCAGCACCACGTCGCCCATCAGCGAGGAATGGTCCCACGGCAGCTGGCGGTGCCGGGTCGCTTGGTAGACGTCGGCGCGCACCCGCTTCATCAGCGCCCCGATCTCCAGCCCGGGGGTGGCGATGTGCTTGAGGAGGGCGGCCGTGAACGGGCTGTTGCGGCCCTCGCCGTCGAGGGCGACGTTCTTGGGCTGGGTGGCGTAGACGATCATGGTGCCGACGGCGCTCTGGATGGCGGCGAGGCCGGAGCCGACCGAGGTCGAGCGGGTGCCGAGCGAGGCGGCGAGCGAGCGCGCCAAGGGGTTGTCGCGGCAGGCGTCGAGGAAGACGAGGTTGACGCGGCGCTCGCTCTCCATCTGGGCCAGCACGTCGTCGATCGTGATGGTGTCGAGCGCGAGGTCGCCGGGCCGCTCCAGCTTGGCGTCGATCGGCACCAGGTAGTTCTTGTCGGCGACCTGCAGGCCGTGTCCCGCGTAGAAGAACAGGGCGAGGTCGGCGTGGTCGAGCTTCTTGCCGAACTCGCGGATCTTGGTCTCCATCGCGTGCTTGCCGAGGTCGACGCCCTCGACCACGTCGAAGCCAAGACCGCGCAGCGAACGGGCGAGGTCGCGCGCGTCGTTGCCCGGGTTGGGCAGCGGCGTCGCGTGGACATAGGCGCCGTTGCCGACCACCAGCGCCACCCGGGTGCCACGGCCGACCGGCGGCTCGGCGGCGGCCGGCGGCGGCTGCGGCGCGGGCGCGATCGCGACGGCACCGGACGGCGCCGGAGCCGGGGTCACGGTCGGGGCGGGC
>NZ_NHSK01000132.1 GCF_016653355.1 Rhodoplanes elegans
CTCGGTTCTGGATCCGCTGACTGTTGGAGCCTGCCGATCTAGCGGCTCGCCGCAGCCGGCTCCCTCCCCCCTTCTTGTGGGGGAGGGCTGGGGAGGGGGGCAGCCCCGGGCACCGTGGGCTCGGTTCATGCCGCCCAACCGGCCGCGTAGAGAACCAACCACCACATCATCATTCCGATCGATCATGACCATCATCAAGATGTTTCATTTTCATCATGATATCGGACCTGCTATGAGGGTGCAATCGCGCCGGTGACCACAACCGGCGCGTTGTCGTCTCCGAGGAGCCCCCGATGTCCGCACCCGCCTCCACAGCCGTCCCGGGCCGCAAGCCGGTGGGCTGGCGCACGCCGCTGATCATCGTGATCGCCGGCTGCGGTGTCGGCCTCCTCGCCTTCGGGCCGCGATCGGCGCTCGGCTTCTTCCTCACGCCGATGTCGCAGGAGAACGGTTGGGGCCGCGACGTGTTCGGCCTGGCGCTCGCCATCCAGAACCTCCTGTGGGGCATCGGCCAGCCGTTCGCCGGGGCGCTCGCCGACCGCTTCGGCACCATCCGGGTGATGGCGATCGGCGCCCTCCTCTATGCCGGCGGCCTCGCCCTGATGGCGTATTCGAGCACGCCCCTGGCGCTCGACCTGACGGCCGGCGTGATGATCGGCTTCGGGCTCGCCGGCTCGTCGTTCAATCTCGTCATCGCGGCGTTCGGCAAGCTGCTGCCGGTCGAATGGCGCTCGCTGTCGTTCGGCGCCGGCACGGCGGCGGGCTCGTTCGGTCAGTTCCTGTTCTCGCCGCTCGCCGTCGGCCTGAACCAGGCGGTCGGCTGGCAGACGACGCTGATCATCTTCGGCGCCGCCATGCTGATGATCCTGCCGCTGTCGCTCGCGCTGGCGACGCCGGCGGCCGCGACGCAGCCCGTGACGGCCGGCGCGGCGGAGCCGCAGTCGTTGCGCCAGGCGCTCGTCGAGGCGCTCGGCCACCGCTCCTATGTGCTCCTGGTGCTCGGCTTCTTCACCTGCGGGTTCCAGCTCGCCTTCATCACCGTGCACATGCCGGCCTATCTGGTCGACCGCGGCCTGTCGGCGGCGGTCGGCGGCTGGACGCTCGCCATCATCGGCCTGTTCAACATCGTCGGTTCGCTCGCCTCGGGCTGGCTCGGCAACCGCTGGCCGAAGCGCTATCTGCTCGCCGCCAACTATTTCAGCCGCGCCGTGGCCATCGCGATCTTCATCTCGCTTCCCGCGAGCCCGGCAGCGACGCTCGTCTTCGGCGCCGTGATGGGCCTCTTGTGGCTGTCCACCGTGCCGCCGACCTCCGGCCTCGTGCTCCTGATGTTCGGCACCCGCTGGTTCGCGATGCTGTCGGGCTTCGTCTTCTTCAGCCACCAGGTCGGCGGCTTTCTCGGCGTCCTGATCGGCGGCATCGCGTTCGAGCGCACCGGCTCCTACGACCTCGTCTGGTGGCTGGCGATCCTGTTCGGCGTGCTGTCCGCGGTCATCAACCTGCCGATCGTCGAGAAGCCGGTCGCCCGCCTCGCCGCCGCGCGGGCATGACCGGATCGCCCGGCCGGCCCTTGTCCGGGCCGGCTCGGCCCGCTTACTGTCCCGGACCCGCGGCCGCCGGCCGGCCGCGCTGAAAAAACCGGGGGCGTCACGTGTCGAGCTTCAAGGCGATCGTCATCCGCAAGGGCGAGGCGGGACAGACCGTCGGCCTGTCCGACTTCGACGACAGCGAGCTGATGGAGGGCGACGTCACCCTCCGGGTCGAGTGGTCGACCGTCAACTACAAGGACGGCCTGGCCGTCACCGGCAAGGCGCCGGTGGTGCGGCGCCTCCCGATGATCGCCGGCATCGACGCGGTCGGCACGGTGGAGACCTCCGAGCACCCCGACTGGAAGCCGGGCGACCGGGTGGTCGTGAACGGCTGGGGCTGCGGCGAGACCCATCTCGGCTTCTATGGCGAGAAGGCGCGCGTGAAGGGCGACTGGCTGGTGCCGCTGCCGGCCGGCATCGAACCGCGCGACGCCATGGCGATCGGCACGGCCGGCTACACGGCGATGCTCGCCGTGCTGGCGCTGGAGCGCCACGGCCTGACCCCGGACCGCGGTCCCGTGGTCGTCACCGGCGCGGCCGGCGGCGTCGGCTCGGTGGCCGTGGCGATCCTGGCCAAGCTCGGCTGGCACGTCATCGCCTCGACCGGGCGCCCCGAAGAAGGCGACTACCTGAAGGAGCTCGGCGCCGCCGAGATCATCGCCCGCCAGGACCTCTCCGGACCGGCGAAGCCGCTCGCCAAGGAGCGCTGGGCCGCCGGCGTCGATTCGGTCGGCTCGACGACGCTCGCCAACGTGCTGTCGATGACCCGCTACCATGGTGCCGTCGCGGCGTGCGGGCTCGCTGGCGGCATGGACCTGCCGACCAGCGTCGCCCCGTTCATCCTGCGCGGCGTGTCCCTGCTCGGGGTCGACTCTGTGATGTGTCCGCAACACCTGCGGCGAGAAGCGTGGCGGCGCCTGGACACCGATCTCGATCGGCGCAAATTGGCCCAAATGACCGAAGAAATCGGTCTGGAGGGCGTTCTCGACGCCGGCCGGCGCATCGTCGAAGGCCGGGTCCGGGGCCGAATCGTGGTCAAGATCGGGTAAACGCGTTCAGACTTTATCGACGAACTGGCGCCATCATCGCGACCGGGCATTAACCCTAAGCCCGCGTAACGACGTTGTTCCAGTTCACTGCCGTACGGGGTCCGACATGCGCTTGCGCCACCTTCTCGTCCTGCCGGCCGCGTTCCTCGTGGCCGGCCAGACCCCGGTCGCGGCCGGCACGCTCAAGCCCGACGAAGCCCGCCGCTTCGTCGCCGGCAAGCTGTTCGCCTACACGTGCTTCGAAGGCACCCGCGGCACGGGCCGCATCCATCCGGACGGCTCTGTGGTCGGCACCCTGCAGATCAAGGGCCGCGAGCCGCGCTTCGTCGCCCTGCCGGCCGGCACCATCAAGGTGTCGTCGTCGTCGATCTGCGCCTCGGTGAAGGGGCTGATGTTCCAGCCCTGCTTCGAGGTCGACCAGACCAGCGCCCAGAGCTTCCGCGGCTCGATCTCCGGCCTCGGCTTCGCCTATTGCGACTTCGTCCGGCAGAACCCGCGCACCCGCCTCACCGGCTCTGGCGGCGCCGGCCCCGAGACGACCGGCGCGACCCGCCCGCTGCGGCCGCGCCCGCTCAACCTGCGCCCGACCACGATCGGCGGCACGGCGGCCCCGCCCCCCGTGCAGTCGGCCGTGATGAAGTCGACGGACTGAATCGTTCACCGCAAATCGCAGACACCCGATCGCATCGCCTCGGCCTCGTGTCCCGGGCGCGACGCAACGCGTCGCGACCCGGGACCCAGGGGCGATCAGGCGAGGCCCTTACCGGGACGCTCATCGTGCCGCCCCTGGGCCCCGGCTCTGCGGCGCATCGGGCTTGTGGCCCGACGCGCCTTGTCCGGGGCACGCCGAACGATACGGCCGCTGATCGCGAGCGCATTCACGCCAGCGTCAGACAGAACGGCTGCGCCGAAAGGCAGGGCTCGTGCGGGGCGATCGCCTCGACGGCGGCGATCATCCGGCCGTCGCGGCCGAGCAGACGGTCGGCGAGCGAGACGATCAGCCTGTTCGGACAGGCGGTCGGCGACGCGGTGCGCAGCGCCTGCGCAATGCCGCGCTCGTCGCGATCGGGATGGATCGTGCAGGCCGCCGTGAAGGCCGCCGCGGTCGACCGGCTGATGCCGGCGTAGCAGTGGACGACCAGCGGCGTCTCCTGGTCCCAGGCGCGCACGAAGTCGATCAGCTTCTCGACGTGATGCTCCTGCGGATGGATGCAGCCGTCGAGCGGCAGGCAGATGTCGTGAATCTCGAGATGCAGATGGTGCTCGACCTTGATGGAGGCCGGGCGCGTCACCGGCGTGCCGATGTCGATCAGGGTGACGACATGGCGGGCGCCGGTCACCTCCACGGTCGCGGCGAGCCGGTCGAGCGAGCAGACGTGGATCATGGGTCTCGGACCTCGTTCTTCGGCGCCGTTCTAGCGCCGGGATGTGGCGGCTTCGTGCAACGGGATCCGCCTCGGGACGAATAGACCACCAGCGTCGTCATGGCCGGGCTCGTCCCGGCCATCCACGGTCTTTCAGTCGCGCGGCATCGAAAACGTGGATGCCCGGCACGAGGCCGGGCATGACGGCTTCGGTGGGTGACCGCCCTACCCCGCCTCGATCTTCGAGAACCGCTCGAGAAACCGCCGCTCCGCCACGCCGGCCGGCCACGGGTGCAGAAAATCCTGCTCGATCCGGACCGGCAGGTCGGGCGGCGTGCCGAAGAACTTTTTCGCCTCCGCCACCGCGAAGCCGGCGAGGCGGGTGGCTTCGAGAAACGCGGCGCCGCGGTCGGCGTCCTTGACGATCCTCACGGTCTCGTCGGGCAGCGTCGGCGGCAGGCCGAAGCGCAGATGGATGGCGGCGAGCAGCCGGTGCTCGACCGTCTTGTAGGCGCCACCCATCACGGCCTTGAACGGTGAGATCATGTCGCCGATCACGTATTCGGGCGCGTCGTGCAGCAGCAGCGCGAGGCCGAGCCGGCGGTCGACGGCGCCGCAGCGGCGCCGCGCGATCTCCTCGACCAGGAGCGTGTGCTGGGCGACCGAGAAGATGTGGTCGCCGGCGGTCTGGCCGTTCCAACGCGCGACGCGGGCGAGCCCGTGGGCGATGTCCTCGATCTCGACGTCGAGGGGCGACGGGTCGAGCAGATCGAGCCGCCGTCCCGACAGCATGCGCTGCCAGGCGCGGGGCGCGTCGGCCTCCACGGCCGGCGCGGGCTTAGGAGCGGGCTTGGTCTTGGCCGGCATGATCAGGTCTTTTTCTTCCGCGCCGCCGGCGCGGCCATAGCGGCTTTGAGTTTCACGGCCTTCGTCTTCACGGGTTTGGTCTTGGGCGAGCGCGGCGCGCCGTCGGCGAGCACCGCGTGACGATGGCAGCCGACGAGGTGGTCGTTGACCATGCCGACCGCCTGCATGAAGGCGTAGACGATGGTCGGCCCGCAGAACTTGAAGCCGCGCGACGACAGCTCCTTCGAGATGGCGCGCGACAGCGGCGTCTCGGCCGGCACCTCGGCGCTGGTGCGGAACCGGTTGACGATCGGCGCCCCGTCGACGAAGCCCCACAGCAGCGCGGAGAAGCCCGGTCCCTTTTCCATCGCCTCGAGATAGGCACGGGCCGAGAGCGTCGCGCCTTCGATCTTGGCGCGGTTGCGCACGATGCCGGCGTCCAGCATCAGCGCCGCGTGCTTCGCCGCGTCGTAGCGAGCGATCTTGTCCGGATCGAAGCCGTCGAAGGCTTCGCGAAAATTCTCGCGCTTGCGCAGGATCGTGATCCACGACAGCCCGGCCTGGAAGCCGTCGAGCAGAAGCTTCTCGAACAGGGCGCGATCGTCCCACTCGGGCACGCCCCATTCGGTGTCGTGATAGGCGAGGTAGAGCGGATCCTGGCCCGGCCAGGTGCAGCGCTTCAGCCCGTCGGCATGCACGACCGCGGTCACGGCACGCGCCTCGTCACGACGGCACCGCCTCGCCGGGCCACGCGAAACTCGCCCAGGCGGGCTTCACCGGGGCGAGCGCGATGCCGCCGGCGACGATCGGCGTGCCGGCGGCGAGCGCGTCGCCGACCCGGTCGAGCCGCAGCAGCGCGAGGCCGCGGCCCTCGACGCCCGAACCCATGGTGCCGACCGCGATGTCGCCGGCCGTCACCGGCGCGCCGGGCGGCGGGGCGAAGCCCTCGACCGTGACCGGCACGACGCGCGAGCGCGCGGTGCCACGGTGCTGCATGCGCGACACCACCTCCTGGCCGACGTAGCAGCCCTTCTTGAAGTCGACGCCGGCGAGCTGGTCCATGTCGGTCTCGTGCGGGAAGGCGTCGCCATAGGCGAAGTCGACGCCGCCGCGCGGCACGGCGAGCGCGATGCGATGCACCTCGTAGGCCGCTGCATCGACCATCGTCGCGCCGAGCTGGCCGGCCACCGCGGCCGCCGTGCCGGCCGGCACGATGGCGCGCAGGCCGAGCCCCGGCAGGCGCGGGTCGCGCAGCACGAGGCCATCCACGGCGGCCGTGTCGAGCGAATCGACGCCGTCGCCCCACACCGCCAGCACGGCAAGCGCGGCCGAGCGGTCCTCGACCGTCACCTTGGCGCGCAGCTTGTACATTTTCAGCTTGGCCAGCAGGCCGTCGACCAGCGCGGCCGGCACGTCGAGCAGGAACCCGCCGCCGTCGGCGGCCGCGATCTCGGCGACGATGAAGTCGGCGACGATCTTGCCTTGCGGGGTGAGCAGCGCGGCGAAGCGTGGCGTCGCCGGCGACATGGTCGCGACGTTCGCGGTCACCAGGCCGTTGAGGAAATGGCGGGCGTCGTCACCGGAGACGAGGACGATGCCGCGGTCGGAAAGGGGCGCAGCCTGCATGATTATGTTCGGACCAGGGTCGATCCGAAAGGTAGGGCGGCAGGCGCGGCGGCTCAAGGCCGGATTGCAGGCAGATGGCCGGCCGTGTCTCCCGGCCGGCACGGCGCCTCCTGGCGTGGCGCCTTTCGGCGCGGCGCCTTACTGGCGCGGCGCCTTACTGGCGCGACAGCACGATGGAAAACTCGCCCGACGCGATGCGCTTCGGCAGACCCTCGGCAAAGCGGGCCGTCGCGTCCTCCCCATAGGTCGCGACCAGCTCGGTCAGGGCGCAGAACAGCGACGCCTGCGCCAGGCAGTCGCCGTCGATGCCGTCCGCCCAGGCTTCCGCCCAAGCCTCCTTGATGTGACCGAGCGCCGCCCGCTTCTGCTCCTGATCCGAATGATGATCAGAAGCCTCTTCCATGCCCATCGACATTCTCGACCACCCGGTCCCCGGCCCCAGCCGTCAACGTTTCTTAATGATGTCTTACCAGATGTCCGGCGCCCGACCAGCTGATCCTTTACGAAAGGTTAATGGGTAGGGGAGCCGCCGCGGCAGCGGGTTCCGCGACGATCGACGGCCGTCCGTCGTGCCCCCCGCAGCCACGGTGGAAACGTTTTCACCAAGTCCGGAAAGTCGACCGGGGAGGCGATTCGGGGGTGTTCGGCGGGCGCGGCGCCTGTCGCCCGGCGCTGCCGCGTCAGTTGGCGTAGCGGGCCGTCACCTCGCGGGCGATCTTGGCGCCCTCCTGGAGGTATTTCCGAATCGCCGTGTCGGCGGCCGGCGTGCAGGTGCGGTAGCTCTGCTGATAGAGCCGGTAGCCGCGGTTGAAGCTGGCTATCATCTGGGCGCGGCGGGCGCCGGTCGGCGCCTCGGCGTCGACGAGCTGCTGCATCTCGGTGCGCCACTTCTGGCCCTCGGCGGAGCCGCAGACCTCCCGCAGGTAATGGAGCGCGCCGAGGATTTCCGACAGGCGCCGCAGGTCGCCATCGAACGGAATCGCCTGCTGGGCCACGGCCGGCGCGGCCGGCAGCAGCGACAGGGCGACGAGGAGAACCTGGACGGAACGGAAAAACGTGCGGCTCATCGGGATGTTCGCGGGGATCGACGCCCCTATCTGCGACGCAATCGCGTCGGCGGCAAGGCGTCTCCTACCCGGCCCGGAGAATCGCCTGCGCCGCCGCGACGATCTCGGCCAGGCCCTCGGTCGTGTCGAGGCCCGCGACGGCGGCCGGATCGTGCCAGGCGAAGGCGGCGAGCTCGGCGTCGAGCACCGGCTCGCCGGCGATCCAGCGCGCCGCGAAGGACAAGACGACGAAGTGCCGCTCGGCCCGCCCCGCGGCGTCGCGGACGATCACCTCGCGGTGGCCGGCCAGCGCGACCGGCGCGACGTCGAGCGCGGTCTCCTCCCGCAACTCCCGCACCAAGGCCGCGTGGAGCGTCTCGCCGGCCTCGACGACGCCGCCCGGCAGCGTCCACGGCCCCGCCGACGGCGCCCGGGCGCGGCGGACGAGCAGCACCTGCCCGGCCCGGAACACTGCGGCGCTGACGGCCAGGAACGGGCGGGCGGGATAGCGCCGATCGTCGGTCACGGGCGCTCCCGCTCAGGCGCCGCGCTGGAACACGGCGTCGACCATGTCCTGGCGCGCCGTCTCGTCCGACATGGCGGCCGGCATGATGTGCTCGCCGTTAATCACCGAGCCGGCGCGGGCGACCAGCGGCTTGAGCCAGCCGGACGATTCGGTGCCGAGCCGGGCGACCGCGGTGGGCGACAGGTTCTGGCGGAGCGCGTCCAGGGTCGCCGCCAGGATCGCGTTCATGTGGTCGATCATGCCCTCCAGCTCGCGCCGCGAAATCGGCTCGGCGATCTCGTAGGCGACGCGGGCGAGGTCCTTGTCCTTGAAGTGCGACCGCTCGAAATAGGCGTCGTAGCCGCGCGGCTCCCAGCCGAGGATGTCGTCGGCGAACTCCGGACACGACTCGAGCATCTCGAGCAGCATGATCACTTCGTTGTAATGGTTGAGATAATCGGTGGCGAGGCGGGTGACCGGATTGATGTTCGCCTTCGCCAGCACGGCGGGGTTCTGGGCCTGCGCGCGCAGCTCGTCCGAGGACAGTTTTGGGTGTTGACTCATGGACCGAACGGCTTGCGCGCTTTTCAGAAAACTCTCGCGGTGCCGGGTTAAAGGCGCATTAAAGGTTGCACGTCTGAACGCCCTCGGAGAGGCAATCGACGCATGTGTGGTCGCTACGCCATCACCTCCTCGCCCGAAGCGATTAGGGCGCTATTCCGTTACGGCGAGGTGCCGAACTTCCCGCCCCGCTTCAACGTCGCACCGACCCAGCCGGTGCCGGTCGTCCGGCTCGCCGACGGCGCCCGGTCCTTCGCCCTGCTGCGCTGGGGCCTGATTCCCGCCTGGGTGAAGGACCCGCGAACCTTCTCGCTGCTGATCAACGCCCGCGGCGAATCGGTGGCCGACAAGCCGGCCTTCCGCAACGCCATGAAGCGGCGGCGCTGCCTGCTGCCGGCCGACGGCTTCTTCGAGTGGCAGGCGACCGGCGGACCGAAGCAGCCCTTCTACATCGCCCGGCGCGGCGGCGGCCCGCTCGCCTTCGCCGGGCTGTGGGAGGCCTGGATGGGACCGAACGGCGAGGAGCTGGAGACGGTATGCATCGTCACCACGCGGGCGAACCGCACGCTGGCGCCGATCCACGACCGCATGCCCGTGATCGTCGCGCCCGAGGCGTTCGACCTGTGGCTCGACCCGGGCGTCGACGCGCCGACCGCCGCCGCCCTGATCGCGCCGGCCCCGGACGGCCTGCTCGAAGCCTGGCCGGTGTCGACCGCGGTCAACCGAACGGCGAACGATTCGCCCGACCTGCTCGCACCGCTCCCCGACCGGCCGGAGCCGGAGGCCGCTCCCCCTCCCCGGCCGAAGCCGGACGCGCGACGGACAACCGCCGGCTCCGCCGCCGCGGCGCGCCGCCGACCGGCGAAGCCGGAACCGGACCGCGGGCAAGGCTCGCTGTTCTGAGTCCCGGCGGGGTTGCGACGCCGCCGGTGGCCGCCGGTTGATGCTTGGCCGCACATCGACTATCCAACCCGGCCCTTCAGCGCCCGGGCTTCCGCCTCATGTCACCATCGTCCTCGCATCCACGCGCGCCGCATGCCCCCGCGCCGAACGGCCGCGCCTGCGGGCTCGACTTCGGCACCTCGAACTCGACGCTCGGCCTCGCCACCGCCGGCGCGCCGGCGCTGCTCACCCTCGACCACGGCAGCACGACGGTGCCGAGCGCCGTGTTCTTCGGGCTCGATCACGCCCACCACACGCTGATCGGCCGCGACGCCATCGCGGCCTATGTGGACGGCGTGCAGGGCCGCTTCATGCGGTCGCTGAAGTCGATCCTCGGCACCGCCCTGGTCGACGAGAAGACCCAGCTGGCGCGCCGCCGCGTCGCCTTCCGCGACATCGTTCGCACCTATGTGGAGGCGCTGAAGCATCGCGCCGAGGCGCAGTGCGGCGCCCCGCTCGACCGCGTCGTGCACGGCCGCCCGGTCCATTTCGTCGACGGCGACGAGGCCGCCGACCGCCAGGCCGAGGCGACGCTCGCCGACATCGCGCGGGCGGCGGGCTTTTCCGAGGTGTCGTTCCAGTACGAGCCGGTGGCGGCGGCGTTCGACTACGAACGCGCCATCACGGCCGAGACCTTGGCGCTGGTCGCCGACATCGGCGGCGGCACCTCGGACTTTTCCGTCGTGCGGCTCGGGCCGCAGCGGCGCGGCCGTGACGACCGCAAGGGCGACATTCTCGCGAGCGGCGGCACCAGGCTCGGCGGCACCGACTACGATCGCGCCTTGTCGCTCGCCGCCGTCATGCCGGCGCTCGGCTTTCGCTCCCTGATGACGCGCGGCGATGTCGAGGTGCCGTCCGGCCCCTATTTCGACCTCTCCACCTGGGCGACCGTCAACCGGCTCTACGACAAGGCGGTGCTGCCCGAGCTCAAGCTCGTGCGCCGCGAGGCGCGGGCGCCGAAGCTGCTCGCCCGGTTGATCCATCTGATCGAGATGCGGCGCGGCCATTCGGTGCTGATCGAGGTCGAGCGCGCCAAGATCGCACTCAGCGACGCGGAGACGACGACGGTTCCGCTCGACTGGGTGGAACACGGCCTCGCCGCGCCGGCGACCCGGACGCAGTTCGACGAGGCGACCGCACCGCTCGCCGAGCGCCTGCGCACCACCGCCACCGCGACCATCGCGGCCGCCGGCCTGACGCCGGCCAAAATCGACGCGGTGTTCTTCACCGGCGGCGGCAGCCTGGTGCCGAGCGTGCGCGGCGCGGTGCGGTCCGTGCTGCCCGACGCCGCCGTGGTCGACGGCGACCGCTTCGGCGCCGTCGGCCTCGGCCTGACCATCGAGGCCCAGCGCCGCTACGGGTGAGCGGCCGGGCTTGACGCCGGCTGGCGATGTCTACATTTAGACATCATGACCAAGCCTGTTCAAACGCCGACACCCCTGCCCGACTCCGGCCCGACCGAAGCGGTCGAGGGGGATGCGCTGCGCGACCCGGAGACCCGGCGCCGTCTATCCGGTCCGGCCGTACGGCTGTTCATGAGCCTCGCCGATCGCTGGGGTCTGTCGGTCGACCAGCGCCGCGCCCTGCTCGGCGACATCTCGCGGCCGACGTATCACAACTGGCAGAACGGCAAGGTCGGGACGCTGGGGCGCGATCAGCTCGAGCGGATCTCGCTGGCGCTCGGCATCCACAAGGGACTGACACTGCTGTTCGCCGACGAGGCCAGCGCGCGTCGCTGGTTCGAGAGCCCCAGCCGGGACCTGCCGTTCGGCGGACTGTCGCCGCTCGGGCGCATGCTGCGCGGCGGGATCGACGACCTGTTCGCGGTGCGCCGCTACGTCGACGCTTGGCGCGGCATGAAATGAGCGCCGCCCGGAGCGCCCCCGGGGATGCGCGGGTGCGTGCCACGACGCACCGCCTGATCGCGAGCCGCTATCCGCCGGTCGGCGTGTTCGACGATCTCGCGACCGACCCGCAGGACCTCGCCGCCGCCTATCTGCTGGAGCAGCTCACCAACGATCGCCTCTCGCCGGTGACGCGACGCCTGCCGCTTCTGCCGCCGGACGAAATCGTGCAGGGACCGGGCGCGACCCTGGTGATGGCGGCATTCCTGCACGCGGACCCGGCCGGCGGTCGCTTCACCGACGGCCGGCTCGGCGCCTGGTACGCGGCGCTCGACCGCGACACCGCCATCGCCGAAACCGTGCATCACGCGACCCGGCGGCTGCGCCTCTCGGACGGCGCTTTCCCGAGCAGCATCCAGATGCGCGCTCTGACGGCCGGGATCGACTGCCGTCTCGTCGACCTGCGCGGCGCCGGCGAGAGCCGGCCCGAGCTCTACGACCCGGTCGACTACACGGCCTCGCGAACCTTCGGGACGACGCTACGCTGGCCGGCGAACGGCGCCGGAGCGAACGGCATCGTCTACGACAGCGTCCGGACGCCGGGCGGCACCAATGTGTGCGTGTTCCGTCCGTCGCTCGTCCGACTGCCCGTGCTGCAGGGCGACCATCTCGAATATCGCTGGGACCGGACCGGCGCCGTCACGGTGCTGAAGCTCGGCCACGTCACGCCGCAACCGCGCTGACCGGCGGCGCCGGCGAATGCGTCCCGGACGCCGGCATGCTCGCGTCCAGACTGCCGGCGAACAAAGACCGGCCGCATCGGCGCCCTAGGATCGGCCTTGATCACATGGACCTTTGCGCCGGGAGCCCCATGACGCGCGCGCTCTATTTCGGCCTCGGCTGCCTGATGCTGGCGCTCGGCGCGATCGGCGCCGTGCTGCCGCTGATGCCGACCACCATCTTCCTGATCGCGGCCGCCTGGTGCTTCGCCCGCTCGTCGCCGCGCCTCGAAGCCTGGCTGTTCGAGCACCCGCGCTTCGGCCCGTCGCTACGGGCCTGGCGCGACCAGCGGGCGATCTCGCGCGCCTCGAAGCTCCTCGCCTGCACCGGCATGGCGCTGGGCTTCGTGATCTTCTGGACGACGACGTCGCCCGGCCCGCTCCTCGCGACCGTCGTCGCCGCGTCCCTCGTCGCTTGCGCCACCTATGTGGCGACCCGTGCCGAGCCGAAGGCGCCGACGCGAGGCTGAACCGAGCGCAGCCCTGCGGACCCGGAACCCCGTCGCGCGGGACCGGTTGAACCGTGAATGCGGACTGGCCGGAGGTCGGTCGCCCCCCACCCGACACCCTCCGGAGGACCCGTGACGACGGACGAGCTGCAGCGCGACGATGTCGACGAGGACCTGCGGCGCCAGGACGAGCATCATCGCGCCGTCTATCCGCCGCTCGACACGCTCAAGCCCGTCGCGCCGGACGTCTGGATCGTCGACAGCGGCCCCCTGCACGCCTTCGGGCTCGCCCTGCCGGTGCGGATGACCGTGATCCGCCTGTCCGACGGCGGCATGTGGCTGCATTCGCCGACCCGCCACGTCCTCGGGCTGCGCCACGACATCGAGCGGATCGGCCCGATCCGGCATCTCGTGGCGCCCAATGTCGCGCACTGGTCGTTCGTGAAGGGGTGGAGCGCCGCCTGCCCTCTCGCGGCCATCTGGGCGGCGCCGGGGCTGCGCGACCGAAGCCCGGTGAAGGCGTCGGGCCTGCGGATCGATCACGATCTCGGCCCCGCGTCACCCCCGGCCTGGGCGGGCGAGATCGAGCAGCGCATCGTGCCGGCCGGGTTCGGGGTCAGCGAGGTGGCGTTCTTCCACGCACCGAGTCGCACCCTGGTGCTCACCGATCTCGTCGAGAACCTCGAGCCCGACAAGATCGGCCCGATCGCGCGGCCGCTGCTGCGGGCCGCCGGCGCCGTGGCGCCGGACGGCATGGCACCGGCGCATCTGCGCTTCGTCGTCAACCGCAGGCGCAGCGAGGCCCGCGCCGTCGTCGCCGAGATCGTCGGCTGGAATCCGGTCCGGGTGATCTTCGCGCACGGGCGCTGGTTCGAGCACGACGGCGCGGCGCGACTGCGCCGGTCGCTGCGCTGGCTGCTCGACTGAGCGAGACGACGCCCGGCGGCGCCGCGCCCGGCCGCCTCACATGCCGGCGTCGAGCGGCTTGTCGACCGCGCCGCCGGCGGCGACCCAGTCCTTGAAGGCGCCGAGGTTGAACACCTTGTCGTAGCCGAAGTCCTTGAGGACTTTTCCGGCCAGCGCCGAGCGACCGCCCGAGGCGCAGTAGAGGACGACCGGCCTCGCCTTGTCGAACGCCTTGTCGTGATAGGGCGACTCGGGATCGGCGCGGAACTCCAGCATGCCGCGCGAGACATGCACGGCGCCCGGCACCTTGCCGCTCGCGGCGAGCTCCGGCGCATCGCGCACGTCGACAACCAGGACGCCGCCCTCCGCCATCATCCGCTTGGCCTCGTCGGGCGTGATCTTCGGCACCACGGCATTCGCCGCCGCCAGCATCTCCTTGACGCTTCCGGCCATTCTCGAACCTCGCTCCTCGGGTGGGGACATATTCGGTTCGATCTAACTCTCCCGGACCCGATCCGCAATGCCGTGCCGGCCGCCCACCTCTCGCCGCACCCGGCCGCCGTAGCCACATCGCGGTCACGCCAGAGAGTCGAAATAGAGTCTTTTCCGTACAGGATTGCTCGGGTTAACGTTTCGGTCATGGCCACCGAGAAAGCCGAGACCGACCGCATCCCGATCACCCTGTCGCTGGCGACCATCGGCTACCTGGAGCGCCTGGTCCGGCAGGGAACCCACGGCACCAGCGTGCCGGGGGTCGCGCGTACGTTGATCGAGGAAGGCATCCGCAACGCCATCAAGGACGGCCTGCTGGCGATCCGCGATAATTCTCGCAACAACAACCACCACGACTGAGCGTCCGACACCCGACGCGGCGCCCCTGTGTCGGAATACCAGCCGAGCGCGCGCAGCATGGAACGTCCCGCCCCAGGGCGATGTTACATGTTCGCCTGCGCCGGCCTGCGGATCGCTCCCCTGCGGATCGCTCCGCGGAGACCCGGGACCCCCGCGACCCATGGCCATGGCTGCCACCGGCGACCACCGCCCTGTCGCGACGCGCTACAGGAGCGGAGCCATGACCGATCGACGACACGGGCCACCCGGCGAACGGCACGGCCCCAGAGCCGCCCTCGGCGCCGCCGACCGCACCCTCATCCGCGCCGCGGCGATCGATCTGATGCTGCACCTCGCCCGCACCCTGCCGCCGCCACCGCCGCGGCCGCGACCGCGTGGCAAGCCCGGCGCCGGCCAGACCTGACCGGCCCCGATCTCCGGCAGCCTCGGGGCTCCGGTCAGCCGGCCGCCGCCTCGGCGAGCGCCGCGGCAAATTCCTCGGCGAGAATGTCCAGTTCCTCCGGACGGCCGCAGCCGATCCTGATGCAGCGGTCGAGCGGCGCGACGCCCGGCATGCGCACGAACACGTCGCGCGCGACCAGCGCCTGCAGGACGCGGCGCGCATAGGCGCCGTCGCGGCCACAGTCGACGGCGCCGAAGTTGGTCGCCGACGGTAGCGTCACGAGCCCGTTCGCCTGGGCAATCGCGCCGATTCGCGTCCGCGCCTTCACCACCTCGCGCCGCACCCGCACGACGTGGTCCGAATCCCTTATCGCCGCCAGCGCCCCGGCCTGGCTGATCCGGCTGATACCGAAATGGTTGCGCACCTTGTCGAAGCTGCGGATCAGCGGGGCGGCCCCGATGGCGTAGCCGACCCGGATGCCGGCGAGGCCGTGCACCTTGGAGAAGGTGCGCAGGCGCAGGACCCGCGGGTCGGACGGATCGAGGTCGGGCGCGACGCCGTCAGGAGCGAACTCCGCGTAGGCCTCGTCGAGCAGCAAGAGCGTGCCGTCCGGCACCGCGTCGACCATGCGGACGATGTCGGCGGCCGGCCACCAGGTGCCCATCGGATTGTCGGGATTGGCGATGTAGACGAGCGAGGCGCTCTCGTGCCGCGCCGCGGCGATCAGCGCTTCCGGATCCTCGCGGTCGTCGCGATACGGCACCGTGACGAGCCGCCCGCCGAACCCAGCCACATGGAAGTTGAAGGTCGGGTAGGCGCCGAGCGACGAGACGACCGGCTGGCCCGGCCCGATCAGCATGCGCACGACGAGACCGAGGATGCCGTCGATCCCCTCGCCGACGAAGACGTGCTCGGGCGCGACGCCGTGCGCGGCCGCGATCGCGTGCCGCAGGTCGTGGTTCTCGGGGTCGCAGTATTTCCACGCCTCCGCGGCCGCGGCCCGCATGGCGGCGACGGCGTCCGGCGACGGCCCGAAGGCGTTCTCGTTCGCCCCGATGCGGGCGCGGAAGGTTCTTCCGCGGGCGCGCTCCTGGGTCTCCGGGCCGACGAACGGCACGGTGGCGGGCAGGCTGTCGACGAGATCGGTGAAGCGGGCGGCGGTGAACGGAGCGGGCATGGTTTCGGCTATGGCGAGCGGCGGGGGCGTCGTTGTGTGCCGCCGTCGCGGAGCGGTGGCAATCACTTTGTACGACGGCGAAGCAGCCGTCATTCCGGGGGGCGCTGAAAGCGCAAACCCGGGATCCAGCCCGGAGCATCGACATTGTCGCTGGATTCCGGGTTCGCGGCTTCGCCGCGCCCCGGAATGACGGCGCGTCATTCGAGGCTCACCGGCAGCACGGTCTCGCCGCGCGCCTTGAGCACCCGGACGAAGCTGCGCACCACCGCGGCATTGCCGCTGCGCCGCGAGGCGGCGGCGAGCTCGGCGAACACCTCGCAATCGGCGAGCGGACGGTAGACCACGTCGGGCAGCCGCACGCGCTGCAGCGACGACGGCACGGCCGCCACGGCGAGCCCGACGCCGACGAGATTCAGCACCGAGATGAAGTCGAGCACGTGATGGGCGATGCGGGGCGCGAAGCCGCCCGCCTTGCCGATCGCCATCGTGTGCCCGACGAAGCTGCCGCGCTCGTCCGCCTGCGGCACGGCGAAGGCCTCGCCGGCGAGCCGCGCCGCCGGGATCGCGCCGGGCAGTGCGGCGAGCGGGTGGTCGGCGCGCAGCGCGACGAGGACCGGCTCGCGCAGCTGCGGCAGCACCGCGAGGCTCGCCGGATAGTCGGGCCGTGGCCGCAGGAAGCCGACGTCGATGCGGCCTTCGGCGAGGGCCTCGAGCTGCCGCCAGCTCTCCATCTCGGTGAGCGAGACGGTGACGCCCGGCCGCTCGCGGCGGAAGTCGAACACGGCGGACGGCAACAGGCCCGACCAGGTGGCGGAGGCGACGTAGCCGATCTCCAGGCGGCCGCGCTCGCCGCGTCCCGCCTGGCGGACGACGAGCTCGGCCCGCTCGAACTGCGCAAGCGCCGCGCGCGCCTCGTCGAGGAACAGCGCCCCGGCCGGCGTGAGGCGGATCGGCGCCCGCTTGTGGCGCTCGATCAGCCGCACGGAGAGCTCCGCCTCGAGCCCGGCGATCTGCCGGCTGACCACCGACTGCGCGAGCCGCAGCCGCTCGGCGGCCCGGCCGAAATGCAGGTTGTCGGCGACCTCGACGAAGCAGCGGACGGATTTGAGATCCATGAGGTCCCCACGGTCGGCGACGAGGCGCGGCGAAGCCGCCGTTTCCGCTCGTCCCCGCGAAGGCGGGGACCCAGGGGCGGCACGGCAAGAAACCCTGGATCCCCGCTTTCGCGGGGATGAGCGGAGCATGGAGGCTGGGCCGCGCAGGCGCCGCTCCTCCTCCTTTTAATCCATTTCTGCGATTATAAAAGTGCAACCAAGCATTGGACCCGCCGCCGGCTCCGGGCGCATGGTGCATCGCACCATCGTACCGGCGACGCGCGAACAGCGCGCGCCGCAACCCCCGCAAGCGTCGCCAGAAAAATGCTCTCCCTCTCCGTCGCCCAGATCGCCGCCCTCGTCGGCACCCTCGCGGTCGTCGTCGTCCTCGGCGCCTGGTCGTCGCGGAACGTGCGCTCGGCGCAGGCCTACAGCCTGAACGGCCGCTCGGCCGGCGCGACCCTGATCGCCGGCAGCATCTCGGGAACGGCGATCGGCGGCGCCTCGACGGTCGGCACCGCCCAGATGGCGGCGGCGGTCGGGCTGTCGGGCTGGTGGTTCACGCTCGGCACCGGCATCGCGCTCCTGGTGCTCGCCGTCTTCTACGCCCGTCCGCTGCGCCGGAGCGGGCTCGAGACCATCCCGCAATATCTGACGATCCCCTACGGCCGCTCGGCCGGCCCGCTGACGAGCCTCGTCTCGTCGCTCGGCATCCTGTTCAGCGCGGTGGCGAGCGCGCTCGCCGGCATCCATCTGATGGTCGCGATGTTCGGTCTGTCGGCCTGGATGTCGGCATCGATGCTGGTGCTGCTCGTCGCCGCCTACGGGATGTTCGGCGGCCTGAAGGGCGCCGGCGTCGCCGGCATCGTCAAAATGGGCGTGCTGTGGCTGTCGCTGATGATTGCCGGGGGCTACGCGACGGTGTCGCTCTGGCAGATGCCCGACTTCGACGCCGTGTTCCCGGCCGTCCCGTGGTTCAGCCTGTGGGGCCGCGGCACCGGCGAGACGCTGTACAACCTGATGTCGCTGATCATCGGCGTGGTCTGCACGCAGACCTACGTGCAGGCCATCTACGCGGCCTCCGACACGCGGGTCGCCGCGGTCGGCGCGGCGACGGCGGCGCTGATCACCATCCCGATCGGCCTGCCCTCGATCGCGATCGGCATGCTGATGCACGCCAGGCATCCGGAGCTCGCGCCGGTGCTCGCCCTGCCCGTCTATCTGATCCGCTACGTGCCGGGCTGGATCGGCGGGATCGGGCTCGCCGGGATTCTGATCTCGGTGGTCGGCTCGATCGCCGGCCTCGCGCTCGGCATCGGCACCATGATGGCCAACGACATCGGCCGCGGCCTTCTCGGCCTGCGCGACGACGCGACCATCCTGACCATCAATCGCGCCTGCGTGCTGGGCGTCACCGTGCTGTCGATGCTGATCGCGCTGTCGGCGCTCGACTCCTATGTGCTCGACTGGAACTACATGTCGATGGCGCTGCGCGGCGCCGCCGTCTTCCTGCCGCTGTCGCTCGCCGTGTTCTGCCCCGGCCGGCTGCCGGCCCGATGGGCCATCGCCTCGATCGTCGGCAGCACGGCCGCGGCCGTGCTGGTCCGCCTCGTGCTGCCGCTGCCGATCAACCCGCTGATGACCGGCCTCGCGGTGAGCGCCGGCGTGGTCGGGCTCGGCGTCCTGCGCGCCGCCGCGACCAACCGTCGCGACACCCCCTCGGCCTGATCACGCGTCGCCCGGCCGACCTTTCGCACTGCGGCGAAACTGAAGGAAAAGCAGGCAACGATCCGCCGGTGCGCGCAGCGAAAAAGCGCGACGCTGCGGTGCGGTCTCGCCTTTTTGCCGGTCGACACGTCCAAACAATATGCAAGAATGCCGCGGCGCTGCCTGCGTTTCGACCTTGCGCGGGAACGAGGAGTTGATACCGTTAGTGTGCTAACGAATTCGCGGTCCTCGCGGACGACGAGCCAGGCCGACGGCGCACTCTCCCCCGACGCATCCGCGTCGGCGCCGACGACCCGTCGCCCGGGCCGTCGGAGCCGGTCGAGTCGAGCGAAGAGAGGGATCATCGCCGTGTCGAAAACCGTATCGCGCCGTCACGTCCTGGCCGCCGCCTTCGTGCTGGCGATGCCCGGACAGCTCCTCGCCGCCGACATCAAGATCGGCGAGATCAACAGCTATTCCGGCCTGCCCGCCTTCACCGAGCCCTACCGCAAGGGCTGGCAGCTCGCCGTCGAGGAGATCAACGCGAAGGGCGGCATCAACGGCAACAAGCTCGTCGTGATCTCCAAGGACGACGCCGGCAAGCCCGCCGACGCCGTGACGGCGGCCAACGAGCTGGTCTCCAAGGAAGGCGTGGTGATGCTCACCGGCGCCTTCTTCTCGCATATCGGCCTCGCCATCGCCGACTTCGCGGCGCAGAAGAAGATCTACTATCTCGCCGGCGAGCCGCTCACCGACGCGATCGTCTGGTCGAAGGGCAATCCCTACACGTTCCGCCTGCGGCCCTCGAACTACATGCAGGCCGCCATGCTGGCCGAGGAGGCCGCCAAGCTGCCGGCCAAGAAGTGGGCCACGGTGGCGCCGAACTACGAGTACGGCCAGTCGGCCGTCGCGGTGTTCAAGAAGCTCCTGTCGGAGAAGCGCCCGGACATCGAGTGGGTCGGCGAGCAGTGGCCGCCGCAGGGCAAGATCGACGCCGGTGCCGTCGTGGAGGCCCTCGCCGCGACCAAGCCGGAGGCGATCCTCAACGTCACGTTCGGTCCCGACCTCGTGAAGTTCGTGCGCGAGGGCAACACCCGCGGCCTGTTCCAGGGCAAGACCGTGGTGTCGTTCCTGACCGGCGAGCCCGAATACATCGACCCGCTGAAAACCGAGACGCCCGAGGGCTGGCTCGTCACCGGCTATCCCTGGTACGGCGTCGAGACGCCGGAGCACCAGGCGTTCCTCAAGGCCTATCAGGCGAAGTACAACGACTATCCGCGCCTCGGCTCGGTCGTCGGCTACGCCCTGATGTACTCGGCGGCCGAGGTGCTGAAGAAGGCGAACTCGACCGAGACTGACAAGCTGATCGCCGCCACCAAGGGCCTCGAGGTCGGCACGCCGTTCGGCAAGGTCAAGTTCCGCGACATCGACCACCAGTCGACGCTCGGCGCCTTCGTCGGCAAGACCGCCGTCAAGGACGGCAAGGGCATCATGGTCGACTACAGCTATCGCGACGGCGCCAAGTATCTGCCGAGCGACGACGAGGTGAAGAAGCTGCGCCCGCAGAACTGAGCGGACCGTCCCTCGCGGACGACCCTGTCGGGAGCGCGCCGACCCGCGCTCCCGACGGTGAGATGGACGTCGGCGCCCGTTCCTGCCGCCGTGTCCCCTCGCCCGGAGCTCGTGCCATGCGCGCGTGCCATGCGCGCGAGCCCCGACCTCTCCCCCCGACGGGGAGAACCATGCGCCCCACCCCCGTGCCGTGACCTTCGACGTCGAAACGACAGCCCCGCCGTCACCGCCGCGCCTGCGTCGCGGAGCCTCGCCGACCTGTTCGGCCCAACCCGATCGTGACCGCCGATGCAGCTCGTCTTCGTCCAGTTCATGACCGGCCTCGCGAGCGCGGCCTCGCTCTTCCTGGTCGCCTCCGGCCTGTCGATCATCTTCGGCGTCACCCGCATCGTGAACTTCGCGCACGGCGCGTTCTACATGCTGGGGGCCTACGTCGCCTACACGCTGACCGAGCGCTTCGCCGGCGCCTACGGGTTCTGGCTGTCGCTGCTCGCCGCCGCCGCGGTCGTCGCCGTGCTGGGGGCGCTGCTCGAGATGACGCTGTTGCGGCGGATCTATCACGCGCCCGAGCTGTTCCAGCTCCTCGCCACCTTCGGCGTGACGCTGATGGTCGAGGACCTGGTGCTGGTGATCTGGGGGCCCGAGGATCTGGTCGGTCCGCGCGCGCCGGGGCTCGCCGGCGCCGTCGAGATGTTCGGCAAGCGCATCCCCTCCTACGACCTGTTCCTGATCGTGCTCGGCCCGCTGGTGCTGGCCGGCCTGTGGGTGCTGTTCCACCGCACCCGCTGGGGCGTGCTGGTGCGCGCCGCGACGCACGACCGCGCCATGGTGGCGGCGCTCGGCATCAATCAGAAATGGCTGTTCACCGGCGTGTTCGCGCTCGGCGTCTTTCTGGCGGCGCTGGGCGGCGCCCTGCAGATCCCGCGCGACGCCGTCAATCACTCGATGGATCTGCGCATCATCGTCGAGGCCTTCGTGGTCGTGGTGATCGGCGGGCTCGGCTCGACCACGGGCGCCTTCGTGGCCGCCATCATCGTCTCGCAGCTCAACGCCTTCGGCATCCTGGTCTTCCCGAAGATCTCGCTGGTGCTTGTGTTCGTCGTGATGGCGATCGTGCTGGTCGTGCGGCCGTGGGGCCTGTTCGGCAAGATGCCGCCGCCCGCGCAAGCGGCGGTCGGCGCCACCGTGCGGCCGTGGCGCCCGCTCGGCCGCACCGAGCTGATGATCGCCGCGGCCGTGGTCTTCGTCGTCGCGCTGCAGCCGCTGTGGCTCTCCGACTACGCGCTGACGGTCGGCAGCGAGCTCCTGATCTTCACGCTGTTCGCCGCGAGCCTGCATCTGCTCATGACCGTCGGCGGCCTCGCCTCGTTCGGCCACGCCGCCTATTTCGGGCTCGGCTCCTATGGCGCCGCCTTCGCCGTCAAGGCTGCGGGGCTACCCATGCTGGTCGCGATCTGCGCCGGCCCCGTGCTGGCCGCGATCGGCGCCGCGATCGTCGGTTGGTTCGCCGTGTCGCTCACCGGCGTCTACTTCGCCATGCTGACGCTCGCCTTCTCGCAGATCGTCTGGTCGATCGCCTTCCAGTGGGTGTCGGTGACGGGCGGCGACAACGGCATCCTCGGCATCTGGCCGGCGCCCTTCGCGTCGACGCCGGGGGCGTTCTTCTGGGTCACGCTCGCCTTCGTGGTGCCGGCGCTCGCCTTCCTGCAGATGGTGATCTTCTCGCCGTTCGGCTACGCGTTGCGAGCGACGCGCGACTCCGAGCTGCGCGCCGAGGCGATCGGCATCGATCGCAAGCGCATCCAGTGGGTCGCCTTCGTGATGGCGGGCGCCGCGGCCGGCCTCGGCGGCGCGCTGTTCGCCTTCCTGAAAGGCAGCGTCTTCCCCGACGTGATGGGCATCCCGACCTCGGTCGACGGGCTCGTGATGGTGCTGCTCGGCGGCATCGAGACGGTGCTCGGCCCGATCGTCGGCGCGCTGGTGTTCAAGGCGATGTCCATCTGGCTGATGAGCCAAACCGACTACTCGAAGCTGGTGCTCGGCGCCGCGATCGTCGTCATCGTGCTCGCCTTCCCGAAGGGCATCGTCGGCACGCTCGCCGACTGGCGGGCGCGCTTCGAGGCCGGGCGCGCGGCGCGCCGCGCCGCCGCGTCGGCGCCCGCACCGTCAGACGCCGTCATCAAGGAGGCGCAGCCGTGACCCGCCTGCTCGAGGTCCAGAGCCTCTCGAAATCCTATGCCGGCGTGCAGGCCGTGCGCGACGTCTCCTTCGACCTCGATCGCGGCGAGATCCTCGCGCTGATCGGCCCGAACGGCGCCGGCAAGAGCACCTGCTTCAACATGCTCAACGGCCAGATCCGCCCCGACGCCGGCACCATCCGGATCGACGGCGAGCCGACCGTCGGCAAGCCGCCGCGCGCCGTGTGGCGCATGGGCGTCGGCCGGACCTTCCAGATCACCGCCACCTTCGCGTCGATGACGGTGCGCGAGAACGTGCAGGTGGCGCTGCTCTCGTATGCGCATGCGCTGCGTCGCTTCTGGGGCAGCGCGGCCAAGGACGCCGACGAGGCGGACCGCCTGCTCGGGCTGGTCGGCATGGGCGGTTATGCGGAGCGCGCCGCCGCCGAGCTCGCCTATGGCGACCTCAAGCGGCTCGAGCTCGCGATCGCGCTCGCCAACCGACCGAAGCTTCTCCTGATGGACGAGCCGACCGCCGGCATGGCGCCGAAGGAGCGCATCGAGCTGATGCGGCTCACCGCCGAGATCGCGCGGCGCGAGGGCATCGGGGTCCTGTTCACCGAGCACGACATGGACGTGGTGTTCGAGCACGCCGACCGCCTGATGGTGCTGTCGCGCGGCATGCTGATCGCCGAGGGACCGCCCGCCGAGGTGCGACGCGACCCCGAGGTGCAGGCCATCTATCTCGGCGAAGGCCTCGTCTACGACGCCCGCCACCAGGACGGCGCGGCGGGCGCCGCCGCAGCGACCGGGGCGCACCGATGACCGAACGTCCGCACACCTCGCAGCTCGACGTCGTGAAGCTCAACGCCTTCTACGGCCAGGCTCACATCCTGTTCGACGTCGAGTTCTCGGTGCACACCGGCGAGGTCGTCGCCCTGCTCGGCCGCAACGGCGCCGGCAAGTCGACCACGTTCCTGTCCATCATGGGCATGGTGGCGCGCCGCACCGGCACGGTGTGGTTCGACGCCGAGGAGGTGACGGACCTGCCGACCTACGAGATCGCGCGGCGCGGCCTTGGCTTCGTGCCGGAGAACCGCCGCATCTTCTCGGATCTGACCGTCGAGGAGAACCTGATGGTCGGCCGCCAGAAGCCGCGCGAGGGCGCGCCGACCTGGGAGCCCGAGAAGCTCTACACGCTGTTCCCCAACCTCGCCGAGATGCGCAAGCGCCCGGGCGGGCGGATGAGCGGCGGCGAGCAGCAGATGCTCACCATCGCCCGCACCCTGATGGGCAACCCGTCGCTGGTGCTGCTCGACGAGCCGTCCGAAGGCCTCGCCCCGAAGATCGTCGAGCAGATGGCGGCCGCCATCCTGGCGATGAAAAAGGAGGGCCTGTCGATCCTGCTCTCCGAGCAGAACCTTCATTTCGCGCGGCTGATCTCCGATCGCGCCGTGATCATCGAAAAGGGCCGCGTGCAGTTCACCGGCACGCTGGCCGAGCTCGAGGCGCGCCCCGATGTGCGCGATGCCTATCTGGCGGTGTGAGGACCGAGCCACGACCCAGGTGGTCCGTGCCCGGCTCCCACAAACTCCGAGCCGTCATGCCCGGCCTTGTGCCGGGCATCCACGATACGGCCGAACGCCGGACAAGGACGTGGATGGCCGGGACAAGCCCGGCCATGACGGAGGGGAGAGCGATCCTGGCCGCAGCCCGCTGTCGTCACTTCTCCGCGAAAGCCTTCTCGATCACGTAGTCGCCCGGCTCGCCGGTGTTGCCTTCGACAAAGCCCATGCCCTCGAGAATCGGCGTCATGTCGGCGAGCAGCGCCGGGCTGCCGCACATCATCACGCGGTCGCGCACCGGATCGAGCCCCGGCAGGCCTATGTCGGAAAAGAGCTTGCCCGTCGTGATCAGATGGGTGATGCGGCCCCGGTTGCGGAACTCTTCGCGCGTGACGGTCGGATAGTAGATCAGCTGCTGGGAGATCATCTCGCCCAGAAACTCGTCCTGCGGCAGCTCCTCCTCGATCTTCTCGCGGTAGGCCAGTTCGGCGACGGTGCGCACGCCGTGCACCAGCACCACCTTCTCGAACCGCTCGAAGGTCTCGGGATCCCGGATCGTCGACATGAAGGGGGCGAGGCCGGTACCGGTGGCGAGCAGATAGAGCGTCGCGCCCAGCTTCAGATTGTCGATCACCAGCGTGCCGGTCGCCTTGCGGCCGATGACGATGCGGTCGCCCGGCCGGATCTGCTGCAGCTTCGAGGTGAGCGGGCCGTTCGGCACCTTGATCGAGAAGAAGTCGAGCACATCGGCGTAGTGCGGCGAGGCGATCGAGTAGGCGCGCAGCAGCGGCCGCCCCTCGCCGGGAAGGCCCAGCATCACGAACTGGCCGCTCTTGAACCGGCAGCCGGGATCGCGCGTCGTCGAGAAGCTGAAGAGCCTGTCGGTCCAGTGGTGAACGTCGAGAACCTGCTCTTCGAAGAAGTTGCTCATGGGTCGAACCTTCGAGGAATTCCAGGAAGCCGGGAGTTCCGGTCGCCATCTTGGCGACCGACATTCGTTAGTGTACTAACAATATGACGGAGCCGCGGCGGCCTTGTCAACGGCCCGAAACGGCCGGATACCGGGGTGATCGCGGTCCGTCCAGCAACGAGGAGAAGAAACCATGGCTCAGGACGCGCCGGCGGGACCGAGCGGTCCTACCAAGCTGGTCATCCGCAACATCGGCCTTCTCCTGTCGGGTGCGCTGGAGAATCCGATCCTCGATGCGGATACCGTCGTGGCCGTCGACGGCCGGATCTCCGCAATCGGCAAGCTGAAGGATGTCGACGTCGAGGGCGCGACCACGGTGGTCGACGCCAACGGCACCGTGCTGGCGCCCGGCCTGATCGACAGTCATGTCCACCCGGTCGCGGGTGATTGGACGCCGCGCCAGAATCAGCTCGGCTGGATCGATTCCACACTGCACGGCGGCGTCACCACCATGATCTCGGCCGGCGAGGTGCACACGCCGGGCCGGCCGCGCGACATCGTCGGCCTCAAGGCGATGGCGATCACGGCGCAGCGCTGCTTCGATGCGTTCCGCGTCGCGGGCGTGAAGCTTCATGCCGGTGCGCCGGTGCTCGAGCTCGGCATGACCGAGGACGACTTCAAGGAACTCGCCGCCGCCGGCGTGAAGCTCCTGGGCGAGGTCGGCCTCGGCGGCGTCAAGGACGGCAAGAACGCGCGCGAGATGGTCGCGTGGGCGCGCAAGTACGGCATACAGTCCACCATCCACACCGGCGGCCCGTCGATCCCGGGCTCCGGCCTGATCGGCGCCGACATGGTGCTGGAGGCCGACACCGACGTGGTCGGTCACATCAACGGCGGCCACACGGCCCTGCCCGATCGCGAGATCCGTTGCATCTGCGAGGGCTGCCGGCGCGGCCTCGAGATCGTCCACAACGGCAACGAGCGCGCCGCGCTCTACACGTTGCGCACCGCCCGCGAGCTCGGCCAGCTCGAGCGCGTCATCCTCGGCACCGACGGGCCGGCCGGCTCAGGCGTGCAGCCGCTCGGCATCATCCGCATGGTGTCGATGCTCTCCGCACTCGGCGAGGTGCCGGCCGAGATCGCCTTCTGCTTCGCCACCGGCAACACGGCGCGCATGCGCGCCCTCGACGTCGGCCTGATCGAGACCGGCCGCGCCGCCGACTTCGTGCTGATGGACAAGGCCCAGCACTCCGCCGGCAAGGACTTCCTGGAGTCCATCCAGCTCGGCGACCTGCCGGGCATCGGCATGACCGTCATCGACGGCATCGTGCGCACCGGCCGCAGCCGCAACACCCCGCCCGCGACGAAGGTGCCCGCGGTGGTGTGAGGCGGGGAGAACGGACGCGCATCGTTCCCTCTCCCCGCGTGCGGGGAGAGGGTGGCTCGCCGCGACAGCGGCGAGTCGGGTGAGGGGGCGCTTCCTCGACGCTCAGACTCGCGGCAACGCCCCCTCACCCGACATCCGCGCCGAATGCGCGAATGTCGACCTCTCCCCGCGTGCGGGGAGAGGTGAGACGGCGTGCCATGACCTTCACCTCAGCTTGGCGAGCAGGCTCATGAAGGTCTTGCGCTCGGCGGCGGTGAGCGGCGCGAGCGTCTCGTCCGAGATGGCGTGCGCTTTTCCGGTGTGATCATCGACCAGGGCGCGGCCCTTCGGCGTGAGATCGACGAGGCGGCGGCGCGCGTCGTCGGGATCGGGCGCGATGCTGATCAGGCCGCGCGCCGTGAGGCGGTCGACCACGCCCTTGACGGTTGCGACGTCCATGGCGGTGGCGCGGCCGAGCTGATTCTGCGAGGTGGCACCGACCTCGCGCAGCTTCGACAGCACGGCCCACTGCATCGACGTGAGATCGCAGCCGATCTTCTCGGAGAAGATCGCCGTGTGGCGCTGGCTCACCTGGCGCAGCATGAAGCCGACCTGCTCGTCCAGGCAGTAGCTGCCCGCGCGAGACTTCACCGCCGCGACCTTCGTCATGCCCTGCCCTCGCAACAGATCGGTACCAATTCCCCGTCATTCCGGGGCGCGGACCGAAGGTCCGCGAGCCCGGAATCCATACCCCCTGTCCGTGAGTATGGATTCCGGGCACGCCGCTGCGCGGCGTCCCGGAATGACGAAGGACGTGAGAGCCTCAGCGCAGGCCGTCCTCGCCTTTGATCTCGGTCGTCTTCAGCCCGCCGACGCGCGGCAGCGGACGACCGCCCGTGGTGATCGCCACGGCGACCATGATCTCGTTGGCGCGCGGCGCGTCGTTGATCGACACCTGCATGCCGTCGAAATGGCTGCGCACGAAGGCGGCGTCCTTGTGGCCGAGCGGGATGTCGAGCTCCTGGCCCGGGCCGCCGCGCTTCTTCGACGACGGGATCAGGGCCGCACCCTTGCCGAGCGTCTTGCGCACCGGCGCCCCCATCTTGGGATGCAGCAGCGCCGCGGCATGCTCCAGCTCGCCGTCGGCGCCGACCAGCGCCGCCTTGCCGTAGCTCTCGCACTTTTCACCGGGCACGCCGAGCGCCGCCACGGCCTTCTCGGACAGCAGCTTGCCGAGCTCCTCCCCGAAGTCGATCAGGGCCCCGAGATCCTCGACATAGATGCCGGCATACGGGTTATCGATCACGGCGATCGCGGCTGCGCGCCGCACCGGCGGCTCGACCGCGTGGCCCATCTCGGTGAGAGTCTCGTCGACGACGGTCACCAGCTTGCGGATCTTAAGATTCATCGCAGTCCATCCCACTTCTCGATCTGATGAGCCAGGAGCCCGCCGATGCGCGCGTGCACGCGGCCGCCCATGGTCATCACCAGCACCAGCGCGATTTCGTCGGCGCGCGGCGCGTCCGGAACGCCGACCTCCATGGCATCGTAGTGCGTCCGCACATAGGATGCATTGACATGGGTGATCGGGACGTCGAGCCGGCTGCCCGGCCCGCCGACCTTCTTGGTCGACGGCACGATCGCCTTGGTGCTGCCGAGCACGTCGCGCATCGCGTAGCCGCCGGGCACGTGCCACAGGGCGCCGTGCTCCAGCTCGCCCGCCTCGCCGACGATGGCACCCTTGCCGTAGCCTTCGATGGCCGCGGCCTCGCCGCCGAGCGCATCGAGAAGCGCCTGCGCGAGCGACACGCCGAGCGGCTCGAGATCCTTCATGAAGAAGGCGATGTCTTCGACATAGCGCCCGGCGAACGGGTTCTTGATCACGGCGATCGCGGCGCCGCGCTTGATCGTGCGGCCCGTGACGGGACCACCTTCGTGGAAGATCTCCTCCACGGTGACGAGACGCTTTCTCACCAGAACTTCGGCCATGAACGATTGCCCTGTCAGACTCGTAACGATTGGTCGGAGATTGCCGACCGCAGGAGCGGCCCCACGCTGCGGGTCGTGCCCTGCAGATGCAGCGCGGCGGCGACGATCAGGTTTTCGGCGCGTAACCGTTCCGCGACCGCGACACCCGCGTCGAGCGCCGCGTCGATCTCCGGCTGGGCCAGCGGCGGCACGGCGCGGGTGACCAGGAATTCGCCGAGATCGCTGTCCGGCTGAATGTCACGAGCCGCCACCCGGACGATCCCGGGATGCGCGATGTCGATCGCGTTGCCGACGACGGTCGCGGCGGCGTCAGCGCTCGCGGCATCGCGGGCCAGAATCGTGACGGCATCCGCGATCCCGAGCGAGAAGCTGCGGCCACCCGCGCCCGACGTCGCGATGCCGCGCACCGGGTCATCGGCCGTGATCTCGGCCGTGCCGAAGATCGACGGGTGATCGGGCCGGTCGACCAGCCCGGTGGTGAAGCGGGTGCCGGGCGTCAGATGGAGCGCGATGTCGCCGCCGTTGTTGACATACGCCCGCGCGAGCCCGGCACCCGCAACCGAAACCATCGCCGCGAGGATCTCGTCCGCCACACTGCCGGCGACGGCGGCCATCGGCGTGATGAAGATTTTATCCGCGTACGGCCACACCGCCGCGGCCATGCGTTTCGCGACAGAGCCGACCAAACCGCTTTGTGACTCGTCGCAAGAGCCCCCCAC
>NZ_NHSK01000133.1 GCF_016653355.1 Rhodoplanes elegans
CGCGGAAACCATCTTGGCCAGCGGCCGCGAGTGGCCGCACCGACAGGCCGAACATATGGACGCAAGCGATCCGATCCGTTCTGAAAATCTCTTGCTGCACGGGGGCCGTCCACATATGGGTCCCGGGCTCGGCGCTTGCGCGCCGCCCCGGGACGACCGACAAATCATGCAAAGCCCTCCATGAGGGGCAGCGCGGAGGCCAGAGACGGCACCGTCGAAACTCCGGAACGACTTCCGCGCCGCGGCATTCCCTCTCGAACCCCATCGTTTCGAGAGGATGCCATGCCGTTCCGACGATCGCCTGTCCGACTATCGCCCGTCCGCCGGTCCCGTGCGGTTCGGGCCGCCCTGACGGCGGCCGTGATCGCCGCTCCGACGCTGCTCGTCCCCACGCTTTCCGCATCGGCCCAGACGCCGCTGCCGGCGATGCCGTCGACCGGCGGGGTCGGCCCGGTGTCGGCCCAGCCGGTGCCACTCACCGAGGAGCAGAAGGGGGCGATCGCCCAGGCGGTGCGGGAGAACCGCCGCGACGTGAAGGTGCCGCCCGGTGTCTCGCCGCAGGTCGGCGCCGAGCTGCCGCCCGCGATGGAGCTGCACATGCTGCCCGACCGGGCGCTGGCCGACATCCCGGAGGCGAAGCCCTACCGCTACACCGTGGTCGAGGAGCGCGTCGTGCTGGTCGATCCGACCACGATGCGGGTCGTCGAGGTGCTGGCGAAATAGCGGCGCGTCGCGCGTCACCGCGCAATCACGTCGCCTTCACTTCGCCTTGGCGCGATCGAGCAGGCGGCTCGCCGCGGTCGGCAGCACGTCGAGGAACGGCCCCATGAAGAAGGCCTCGCCGCTGCCCTCGCCATAGGTGGCGTCCCAGGCGTCGATCATCTCGCGTACCGTGCTCGCACAGGCCGGCATCGAATCGACGATCAGATCGCCGAGCGTCGCCCCGGGCGCGGTCGCCTCGACCGCGGTGGCGTCGGCGCTCGCGCGGCGATAGCGCGGATCGGCCGCGACGGCGCGCACGATGCAGTCGGTCGTCGCGGTGATGCGGCTCTGCAGGCCGGCGCGGCCGGTGGCGGTGCCCGGGTCGATCGGTCCCGTCGCGACCGCGGTCACCAGCGCCGCCCCAAACAGCGGTGCCATGATCATGACAATCCCCCCGTCCTCGATCGCCCCGTTGGGCCTCCGCACAGCGAGGCAAGCAAGCCGCGCGCCACTGCACACGCCGAGTCGTGTCCGAGCATAATCGAAACAAGGTTAAGGCCGCATCAAGCTGTGCGGCGACGGCGTGGCGGCGAAGCGGCCCGATCCGCATCCAGGAACCGCATCCGGAAGGCCGGCGTTGACCCGGCGATCACACCGGATGGAGGTCTCGCATGCGCCGTTCGCCGCCGATCCTGATGCTCGCGGCCGTGCTGGCGCTCGCGGCGCCGACCCTCGTCACGGCCCAGACGACGCCGCAGGACACCCAGAATCCGGGCCCGGCGCCGCGCGTGAACTTCACCGACGCGCAGCGCCATACGATCTATCAGAGCGTCAGCCGCACCCAGAAGAACCACGCCGCCCCGACCGGCTTCCGGGTCTCCATCGGCGCCACGCTGCCGGCCGGCGTCGACCTCGCGCCGATGCCCGACACGCTGGTCACGCTGATGCCGGAGGCGAAGCCCTTCGCGGTGGCCATGGTCGAGAAACAGGTCGTGCTGGTCGAGCCGGAGTCGCGGCGCGTCGCGCTCGTGATCACGTCGGAGGAATGAGGGCGTCCGCGGCTGGAAGGATCACGAGGAGCAGATGGCGAAGAGCCCCACCCGCACGCATGTCGAGACGGACGAGACTCGGGATCGCACCGGACAGGAGTCGTCCGCGCCCGATCCGAAGCGCGATCCCGCGCCGCCCGGCAACACCGAGAAGGACCCGGACGACTGGGTGTCGGGTGGCGAGCCGATGACCGGCGCGCAGGCGTCCTATCTGAAGACGCTGTCCGAGCAGGCGCACGATCCCGACACCTTCGCGCCCGACCTCACCAAAGCCGAGGCGTCGCGCCGCATCGACGCGCTGAAACAGCGGCTGTCATTGGACAAGTAGAGAGTGCGGCTCGCACTTCACCTCTCCCCGGCGGGGAGAGGTCGGACCGCGAAGCGGTCCGGGCGAGGGGGTGCCGAGCTCTCCGACCGACGCCGTAACCCCTCACCCCGGTGCGCGCTGTCGCGCGCCCCGACCCTCTCCCTCAGGGAGAGGGTCCCGTGCCCTTTCGCGACGCATCGTTATTCCGATCGGCAACGATCTGATCAGATCGGGGACGCGTCCCGCCTCCTCACGCCGTCTTGGTCTCGTCGACGCCGACGTGCGTCTTCCACTTCGACATGCTGTCCGCGATGATGCGGGTCGAGGCCATGGCGGCCTGGTTGAGCTGGGCGTAGCCGGCGAGCTCGCGCTGGACGCGCTCGCCCTCGCTGGCGATGTAGTCGCGCAGCGTCTGCAGCTCGCCGATCAGGTTCTCGATCTCGGCGAGCGACGTGCCGGCGACCCGCTGCACCAGGGTCGAGATGTTGCTGGCCGCGAACTCGCCCGAGCCGGTGTCGGTGCCGCGCCGCACCGGCGTGAAGTCGCGCCGGACGAACTCGCGGATCTCGCCCTCGAACGAGGTGGCGGCGGCCTCGACATCGTCGGCCGGCTGCAGCGGCGCCTGGGTCGTGATGGTCATACTCCCCGTACTCCTGGTTTGAAACTCTGGTCCCCTGGGCGCATCCGGCCGGGCTCGATCCACCCTGCGGTGGCCCCCTTCGAGCGACGCCCCAAGGCGACGCGCCATCCCCCGATTAACTCGCGGGAATTTGACCTCGTGACGGCCGTACTGGGGCTTTTGCCGCCCCGCTCTCGTCCAAAGATCGTCACAATCCTGGGATCCGGCCGACGCTCACGAGACCGTGTGGCGGTATGACCGGAACGGCACCGGAGCGCGGGCGTTTGGGGTGTACCGTCCCCAGCCCGGAGAGGCCGCATGACCGCATCCCGCCTGCTCGCCGCCCGTCCGCTCGTGCCTCGCAGCATCGCCCCCCGCATGCTCGCCGTCGCCGCGGCGCTCCTGTCCGGAACCGCTCTCGCAAACGCCCAGACCGTCATCTCCCGCGAGGTCTCGAACGAGCCGGTCGAGACCGTGATCACCAGCGGGCCGGCCGGGATCACGGTGACGCGGCGCCCACTGCAGACCATGGCGCCCCCGGTGGTCTCGACCACGCCGGTGTTCCCGACCTACGGCCCCGCCGGGGAGACTTATCTGCAGAGCTGGGCGCCGGCGCCCAGCGGTTACGCTCCCGCCTACCCGGCGCCGCCGGCCGTCGCCGTCGCTCCGCCCGCGCCGGTGGGCGGCAGCGTGACGGTGCGGCCCTATGGCGGCCCCTATGTCGAGACCGTGCCGGTCGACGCGACCCGCACCGTGGTGATCGAGGAGTCGGTCGACGATCCGGTGCCGGCGCCGGCGGTCCGCACGGTGCGGCGCGGCACGCCGCCGATCATGGCGCGCGCGGTCGAGCCCGAGCCGACCCGCACCAGCCGCACCCGCACGGCCCGGCGCGTCACCAGCGATCCGATGGCGCTCGCGCCGACCCAGCGGGCCGTGATCTATCGCACGCTCGGGCAGCAGGCCTCCTACGATCCGGCGGCGCTCGAGCGGGTGACGCCGACCTACGCGCAGCCCTGGGGCCAGCCGGCCTACGCGCAGCCCTATGGCTGGCAGCCGGGTTACGCCGGTTACGCGGCGGTGCCGACCACCCGCGCCGTGACGTACACGGTCGGCTCGGTCGTGCCGGACAGCGTGACGCTCGCCCCGGTGCCGCGCCAGCTCGTGACGCAGATCCCGCAGACGCGTGGCTACCAGTACGCCGTCGTCAACGGCCGGGTGCTGCTGATCGACCCGACGACCGGCACCGTGGTGGCCGACGTCGTCCGCTGACGCCCGCCTGCGACCGCGACGCGGCCCCGGCCGCGTCGCGGCGTCGAAGCCGCAGACAAAAACCTTCCCGAACGAGAAAACGCGGACACCCCCGATGACGATTCGCCATTCCGCCACGCTTCCCGGCACGCCGCAGCGCGTGCGCCGCATGACCGACGCCGAGATCAACGCCGCGATCGATCGGCAGATCGAGCGCAACGTGCTGTTCTACGCCGAACATCCGGACGAGATCGCGCTGCGCCTGCGCGCCCTCGACGCCGAGTGGGACATCGAGCGCGCCCTGCAGGCGAATGCCGCGGCGCTCGGGCTCGCCGGCTCGCTGCTGGCGCTCACCCGCGGCGGCGGCTGGCTCGCCGTGCCGGCCGTGGTCGGTGGATTTCTGCTCCAGCACGCGACCCAGGGCTGGTGCCCGCCGCTGCCGGTGATGCGGCGCATGGGCTTCCGCACGGCGCGCGAGATCGACGTCGAGCGCAACGCCCTCAAGGCGCTGCGCGGCGACTATGCGGAGGTTCCGAAGTCGGGCGATTCGGCTGCGCGCGCACGCGCCGCCCTGCAGGCCGCCCGCTCCGGCCCGTTCGCCGGGCCCGCGGCGGCGCCTGCTCCGTCCGCGATGGCGGCGGCGGCCGCCGCCGTCAAGCCGACCGCCTCGCCGCCGACCGTGCCGAAGCCGGCGTGACACTGCTGGCGACAGTCGAGACGTCATTCCGGGGCGCGCCGGAGGCGCGAACCCAACCCCGATGACAGAACTCGCCGCTGGATTCCGGGTTCGCAGCTCCGCTGCGCCCTGGAACGACCGCAAGAGAGTCGGACAGATGCCGTATCAGTCCTGCGGATAGCCGATCAGGATCTCGGCGATCACCGGCTTGACGCCCTTCAGGGCGGCGTCGGTGGAGGCGAACTCCTTGCCCGAGGCCTGCGCCTTGGCGGCGTCGGTCGCCTTGGCGTCCGGCGTCAGCCGCACCCCGACCTTGCAGCCGCCCGGCAGCGAGGCGAGGGCGCCACCCTGCCAGTCGATCACACTGCCGCCGTTGTCCTGATCGAAGCCCGACACCTTGAACGGCTTGCCGTTGGCCTTCTCGAGCTGGGCGAGCGGCAGGCCGAGCTTGAGGCCCTTGGGCGCCGTCCAGCCCGACTGGCCGGTGACGACGATGAGCGACACGTCGCTGCGCGCCGCCTCGTTCTGCCACAGCACCTCGAGCCGGCGCTTCGGGTCGGTCGGGTACACCAGGGTGGCGTTGAGCTTGCTGCCCTCCGGCCCGTCGACCTCGCCGAACTCGACGTTCTTGGCGTCGAAGGTCTGGGCGAGCTGGAGATGGCTCGATCCTTTCGCGAACACGCCCGCGCAGGCGATCGCCTTCGGGGCGCTGGCCGCGGCGGCGGCCGGCTTCGGCGCGGCGGCCCGGCGCGGCG
>NZ_NHSK01000134.1 GCF_016653355.1 Rhodoplanes elegans
CCTCGCGGCGGGCGGCCTCGCGGCGGGCGGCCTCGCGGCGGAACGCCACCTCCTCGGCGCGAGCGGCGTCCTCGGCCGTCGCGGTCCATTCGGTCCGGCATTCGGCGCAACGCACCGACCGGCCGCGTCCGACGGACGCGTCCGGAACCTCGTACCAAGCCTCGCAGCGCGGGCAGACGATCTTCATGACGCCGACACTTCGCAGTCCCGTTCCCCCGCATTATCGCCTGCGTTTCGTTAATGATCCGGAAACCAAAATGGTGGTGCTGTCACGGATGGGCACCGATGCGTGCGGCGCGGACGCGAAGCGACCGGGCGCCGGGGCGCAGGCCGGGGACGGCGACGGCGTTCCGCCGGTGCGGACGTGCCGGCGGCCGCGGCTTCGAGTAAAAGGGTGCGAATCGTCGAGAGCCGCGGATGCGCGGCGGCCGGCGCGGGGGTCCCGATCGCGCGGGACGGAGCGGAGAACGGCTTGGTCCGGTTCGAGAACGTGGGGCTGCGTTACGGTCTGGGTCCGGAGGTCCTCCGCGACCTCACCTTTCGCATCGAACCGCACTCGTTCCAGTTCCTCACCGGCCCGTCGGGCGCCGGCAAAACCTCGCTGCTGCGGCTCCTGTTCCTGTCGCTCAAGCCGACCCGCGGCCTGATCACCCTGTTCGATCACGACGTCGCCACGCTCGACAAGGATTCGCTCGCCGTGCTGCGGCGGCGCATCGGCATCGTGTTCCAGGACTTCCGCCTGCTCGACCACATGACGACCTACGAGAACGTGGCGCTGCCGCTGCGGGTGCTCGGCCGCGAGGAGGAGAGCTACCGCCACGAGGTCGAGGAGCTGCTGCACTGGGTCGGCCTCGGCCACCGCATGACGTCGCTGCCGCCGATCCTGTCGGGCGGCGAGAAGCAGCGCGCAGCCATCGCCCGCGCCGTGATCGCACGGCCGCAGCTCCTGCTCGCCGACGAGCCGACCGGCAATGTCGATCCCAATCTCGCCAAGCGGCTGCTGCGGCTGTTCATCGAGCTCAACAAGTCGGGCACCTCGGTGGTGATCGCCACCCACGACATCGGCCTGATGGACCAGTACGACGCGCGCCGGCTGGTGCTGCACGAGGGTCGGATCCATGTCTACGACTGACTACGGACACGACCACGATCACCCGCACGACCCTCACGACGACGGCCATGCGCCGGCCGAGCGGCGGTCGCGCCTGGCGGCGCTCGCCGGCCTCCTGCGCCGCAAGCCGCGCGAGACCCCGATCGTGCCGCGCAGCTCGATCTCCGCCACGGCGCTGACCGCCGTCGTCGCGATCATGACGTTCCTGGCCTCGCTGACCACCGGCGCCGTGGTGCTGGTCAAGGGCGCGGCCTCCGACTGGCAGGCCGACGTCGCCCGCGAGGTGACGATCCAGGTGCGGCCGATGGCCGGGCGCGACCTCGAGGTCGACGTCGTGCGCGCCGTCGACATCGCCCGCGCAGCACCGGGCGTCACCGCCGTGCGGGCGCAGGACAAGGCCGAATCGGCCCGCCTCCTCGAACCCTGGCTCGGCTCCGGCCTGTCGCTCGACAGCCTGCCGGTGCCACGCCTGATCGTCGTCGAGACGGCGTCCGGGCGGCCGCCGGATCTCGCCGCCCTCAAGGCGCGGCTCGCCGCCGAGGTCGCCGGCGCCACGCTCGACGACCATCGCGGCTTCACCCGCCGGCTGCGCGCCATGGCCGACACCGTGGTGGCGATCGGCCTCGCCATCCTGGCCCTGGTGACGGCCGCGACCGTGCTGTCGGTCGCCTTCGCGACCCGCGGCGCCATGGCGACCAACCGGCCGACCGTCGAGGTGCTGCACTTCATCGGCGCCAAGGACGCCTATGTGGCCGGGCAGTTCATGCGGCACTTCCTGTTCCTCGGCCTGCAGGGCGGGGCGATCGGCGGCGGCGCCGCGGTGCTGCTGTTCCTGATCCTCGGGCTGATCGGCGGCCGCCTGTTCGGGCTCGGCGGAGCCGACGCGGCCGCCATGTTCGGTGGCCTGTCGCTCGGCATCGGCGGCTACCTGGTGCTGCTCGTCCAGGTCGTGCTGGTCGGCGCGGTGACGGCGTTCACGTCGCGCCGGGTCGTGGCCGCGACCCTCCGGCAGGTGCGCTGACGGCATCCCCTCCCCGGGGAGCCTTTTCGCCGGTCGCCGGGAACGCCTTCCCGGCGCCGGATTTGGCGATATTCTCGTCGTCGGGACGTGAGTTCATGGCAGTCGAGGACGGACGATCGGCGCGCGACCGCGCGGGCGGCGCCCCCCCGGGGCCGCCCGGCAGCGTCGACGTGCGCCTGCCTGCCGGGCGCCTGCCCGCCGCGGCGCCCCGCCCTGCCCGTCATACGCTACGCCGGCTGATGCTCGCCGCGCTCGGGCTCGGCGGGCTCGCCGTCGTCGCCTTCCTGGCCGGCTTCGTCGCCTTCGCGGACCGGGTGCCGCGCCGCGAGGTGGCGCTCGCCGGCACGGCCGACGGCATCGTGGCGCTCACCGGCGGCGCCTCGCGGGTGGTCGACGCGGTCGAGCTGCTCGCCTCCGGGCGCGGCCGACGGCTGCTGATCACCGGCGTCCACCGCACCACCAACTCGAGCGAGCTGGCCCGCAACGTGCCGGACTTCGAGCGGCTGTTCGCCTGCTGCATCGACCTCGATCACGAGGCGCGCAACACCATCGGCAACGCCGTCGAGACGCGGCGCTGGACCAACGACCGCGGCGTCCGCTCGCTGGTCGTCGTCACCTCGAGCTACCACATGCCGCGCGCCATGGCCGAGCTCGGCCACCGGCTGCCGGAGGTCGCGCTGATCCCCTATCCGGTGGTGACGCCGGCGCGGGCCGAGCCGTGGTGGTCGAGCGCCGCCAACGCCCGGCTTCTCATGACCGAGTACGTGAAGTACATCGTGGCGCTGGCGCGCATCCGGATCGAGCCCGTGGTCGATCTCACCGACGTCGCCCAGCGCCGGCCTCGGCCGCCGGCAGCCGTTCCGCCGGGACCCGCAACGTGATCGTCGTCCGCTCCGTCCTGTTCACGATCGCCTTCTACGCCACGACCGTCGCCTTCCTGCTGGCGGCGCTGCCGGCCCTGCTGCTGCCGCATCGCTTCATGGTGGTGATGGCGAAGGCGTGGGGCCGGACCAGCGTTTGGCTCCTGCGGGCGATCTGCGGCATCGCGGTCGAGTGGCGCGGCCTGGAGAAGATGCCGCCCGGCGCCCTGCTGGTCGCGGCCAAGCACCAGTCGGCCTGGGAGACCTTCGCGCTCCTGCCGCTGTTCGACGACCCGAGCTTCATCATCAAGCGCGAGCTGACCTACATCCCGCTCTACGGCTGGTACACCCGCAAGGCCGGCATGATCCCGGTCGATCGCACCGCCGGCCGCGCCGCCCTGGTCAAGATGAGCCGCGCCGCCCGCGCGCTGCTCGACGACGGCCGCCAGATCCTGATCTTCCCCGAAGGCACCCGCAGCGCGCCGGGCGCGCCGCCCGACTACAAGCCCGGCATCGCGCTGCTCTACGGCGAGCTCGCGGTCCCCTGTCTGCCGATCGCCCTCAACTCCGGCCTGCACTGGCCGCGGCGGAGCTTCCTGAGACCGCCCGGGACCATCCTGGTCGAGGTGCTCGACCCGATCCCGCCCGGGCTGCCCCGGCGGGCGTTTCTGCAGCGGCTGCAGGAGACGATCGAGCCGGCGACGGCCCGGCTGGTCGCCGAAGGACAGGGACGGCTCGGGGCAGCACCGCCGGCCGGATCGCCCGTTCAGCCCGACGGCGTGTCGGCCGGCCGGTCGTGAGACGGGCGGGCCTCGGGCGCGATCAGGCGCCGGGCGATGGCGTGCAGGCCGACGTCGCGGCAGCCCTGCGCCTCCAGCTCGCGCACCGTGGCGATGACGTAATCGCGGTTCGGTCCCGACTGGCCGTGCCCCTGGCGGACCAGATGGAGCTGCTGCTCGAGGTCGAGCCGGCCGGCATATTGGGGGTGGCTGCGGTCGACCACATAGACCAGCGCCCGCACCCGCCGGTCCGTCGGGCCGGGCGCCTCGCCGGGTCCGCCGCCCTCTGCCCGGCTCGGCGCCTCGCCGGCCGCGCCGTCGAGGAGGACGACCGGCCGCAGCGTCTCCAGATAGACGTGGGTGACCTGCTCGCGCGCCCGCAGATAGGCGACCGTCTCGGCCCGGTGCTCCGCCGCGACCCGGAACGCGATGCCCCGGCAGGTGCCGCCACGGTCGAGGCCGAGGACGAGGCCGGGCTTCTCCGGAGTGCCGCGATGCACGAAGGAGTAGACGCACAGCGCCCGGTGCAGGCCATTGAGCCGCGCCGGCACGCGCGCGACGAACGGGAAGCCGGGCCGCCACATCAGCGAGCCGTAGCCGAAGACCCACAGGTCGCCGTCGCCGTGATCGATGCCTTTCGGGTCGATGTCGGAGGTCGTGGCCACTGTCGTTCCTGCTGGCGCCGGCGCGGCGCGACCCGGAAGCGGCGCTTCGGACGGGTTGACACCAGACTGCCACAAGGCTCGCCTAACAGCCCCCCCGGCCCGCGGCAAGCCCGTCGCGGCGTCGCGCCCGGGGCCGGGTCGCGAAAAGCGCGAAAGGATCAACCGTGAGGTCGGTCGAAGACGAGTTTCTGCCGGCGCGCCGCAAGCGCCGGCCCTGGCTGATCGCGCTGCCGCTGGTCCTGGTGGCCGTGATCGCCGCCGGCTGGACGGCGTTCTGGTTCCACGCCGCCTCGGTCACCCGCACCGTGCTGGCCGGCTGGCAGGAGAACGAGGCGGCGCTCGGCCGTGACTACACCTGCGCGACCCAGGATGTCGGCGGCTTCCCGTTCCGGTTCGAGTTCCGCTGCACCGACCCGGTCGCCGCGCTGCGGTCGGCGACGCCGCCGGCCACGCTCGCAGCCAAAGGCGCGACCGTGGTGGCGCAGATCTGGGAGCCGACCCTGATCGTCGGCGAGGCGACCGGCCCGCTGAAGATCGGCGAGATCGGGGCGGCGCCCGTGCTGGCGATCGACTGGTCGCTCGCCCAGGCGAGCCTGCGCGGGCTGCCGACCGATCCGGAGCGGCTGTCGGTGGTGCTCGACCGGCCGATCGCGACGTCGCTCGATGGCGCCCGCGAGGGCCTGGTCGGCCAGGCCGCGCGCGCCGCCTTCCACGCCCGGATCGCCGGCGGCTCGGCCCGGCAGAACCCGGTGCTCGATCTCGCGCTGTCGCTCGACGAGGCGAGCGCCCCGGTGCTCGGGCGCGCCGGCGTGGTGCCGCTCGACATCGATGCGGTCGGGGTGCTGCGCGGCCTGCCGTCGCTCAAGCCGCGGCCGCTCAAGGAGACGCTGCGCGCCCTGCAGGCGGCCGGCGGCCGGCTGGAGATCACCCGCGCCCGCCTGCAGCAGGGCGACATCGTGGCGACCGGCACGGGCACGCTCGGCCTGTCGCCGCGCGGCGCGCTCGACGGCGAGTTGCAGCTCGTCGTCGTCAACGCCGACAAGCTCCTGCCGCTCTTCGGCGTCGACCAGCTCGTCAATCAGCTCCTGCCGCAGGCGACCCGCGAGAAGCTCGCGCCCGGGCTCGACAAGCTGCTCCCGGGGCTCGGCAACGTCCTGCGCGGCCCGGCCGCCAGTGGCGGCGTCTCGGCCGAGGCCCTGGGGCCGGCGACCGAGCTCGAAGGCAAGCGCGCCGTGAAGGTGCCGCTGCGCTTCGCCGACGGCGCCGTGCTGCTCGGCCCGTTCAAGGTCGGGCAACTGCCGCCGCTGTACTGAAGCTGGCAGTCGCCGGACCGCAGAGGTGGTGCCCGCGCTGCGGCGGGCGCTCTCGGCTCACGCCGCGGAGGCAACCCGCAGACGCTCGTCGCCGTTCAGGAGCCGGGCGATCGCCTTCCAGAAATCCGCGACCGCGCCCGGGTCGTGCCAGTGCACGCCGGCATCGGGCTTCACGGCACACGGCTCGACGCTCCACCTGGCGCCGCTCCAGTCGGTCCCCGGCGCGCATTGCGCCACGACCGCAGCGACCATCGTGCGGGTGACCGCGGTGGTCGGGCCCCGCCACACGGTGCCGTGGTCGGCGGTGGGAACACCGACCGTGACCCAGAAGCGACCGTCGCCCGCCGGCGTCACCGCGAGCAACACGGCGCCGACTCCCGTTTCGGTGCTTCCGACGATCGCGTGACCATCACGCAGCGACGACATCATAAGCGAGAAAATATCCACCTGACCTCCTCTCCCGTTCGAATCAAACCGAGACCCCACGACGATCCATGGGCACGACGATCATTGGCGACATCGATCATCGTCGACCGTCGCCGACCTATCGCTCACGCACTCGACAGTCCCGTGACGACCACACCCTCTGTGCGGTCGCGTCTTTGAAATCGGGACTGTTGCTCCGGCACGAATCCGGTGCCGGGCGACCATGGCGCAGCCCCTTGCAACCGCGCCGATGGTGAAATCGTAACGTGATCACGGAAGCGATCATAAGCAGCACAACTACGGACGCAACGGCGCGGACGGTCTCTCCGCGTCCTCCCGGGATGACCCGGACCGAGCCCGGAAAACCTTGAAAACAAGCCGGATCTTCGCAACGCAGCAGATCACGACGCACGCCGACACCATGCGACTACGACCATGGTCTGTCGGGCAAATCACTTACGTGCGATTGCCGAGGGCGCATCGTTCACGTCGCCTCGCGACGGCCTCTCTCATGCGAGGCGACGCACGGACGTGACGGCCCCGCCGCCGCTCGCGACGATGCGGGCGACCGCGGCGGCGATCGGCTCGGTCGCGACCGCCATGTGATGCGCATTGGCGTGCAGGAGCGTCGCCGTGTCGCGCACCAGCGCCACATGCCCTTTCCAGAAGACGAGATCGCCCCGACGCAGCGCGCCGAGATCGATCGGCGTGTCGAGCGGGCGGCCGAGCGCCGTCTCCTGCATGTCGGTGTCGCGCGGACAGGCGATGCCGCAGGCCGTGAGCGCGACCTGCACAAGGCCGGAGCAATCGAGGCCGGCGACCGTCTTGCCGCCCCACAGATACGGCGCCCCGAGGAACGTCTCCGCGACCGCGACCGGATCGGCCTGCAGGCTGTCCGCCGGCGCCAGATGGGCAAGCGGCACGAAGCCGCCGGCGGCCGTCACGGCGAAGGCGCCGTCGGTGCGCACGACCGCGACGCGGCTGCCGAAGGGAAGGGAATCGAGGGGCGGACGTCGCACCGAGGGCGCCGGCAGGACGTGGGTGCGCAGCGCCGTCACCCGGTGCGTCGGCGCCGGCCCGGGCGGACCGAGCGCGCCGGCCGGCACGTAGCCGACATAGCCGTCCGCGGCGAGCTGGCCCCAGGCGAAGCCGTCCTCGCCGACGTCGTAGACGGTGACTCGCTCGCCCGCCAAGGCCTCGGTGAGCATTTCGGCGGCGGCCGCCGGCGTCTTTCGCATCGGCGCGCGACCCGCCACGACCTCATAGGCGCGGCCGTCGGCGAACCGCGCCGCCGTGACCTGGCCTTCCAGATGCTTCGCGGCGAGGTCGGGCCGCGCCGGCGTGAGGCGCGGATCGAACGGTGTTTGCGCCCGCGCCAAGACGGGCGCCAATACGGCGCCCGCGATCCCGGCCAGAAGGTCGCGCCGGTGCAAGCCCCTAGCCCCGCGGCGGGCGGCGGCGCTCGGCGAACCAGGCCCGGTAGTCCGTCATCTTGGCGCGCTGCGACGACGACGCCCGGCCCTTGCAGGTCGACGCCTCCTGGCTGCCCTCGGGGGCGCCCCAGCGCAGCTCGGCGCAGTCGTTGACGTTGTAGGCCATCTCCAGCGCCTTCACGCGGTCGACCACGTCCTTGACCGTGAGGGTCCACTGCGAGCCGTCGGTGCGCGGATAGCTGAACTTTCGCGCCGATAGCTCCGCCGCCAGCACGGTCTCCAGCTCGGCCTTCACGTCGGCGACGCTCTTGCCCGCCGGCATGGCGTAGCGCTCCGGCCGCCGCGCCACGCGGTCCGGATAGCCGCGCACCACGTCGATGGCGATCAGCAGGCGCAGATCGCGCGACGGCGTCGCGAAGTCCTCCCAGGCGCCGGTCGTCTCGAAGATCGCGGCGCCGTCCGGCATGTCGGCGGACTTGCCCGTGATCTGATACTTGCGGCCGTTCTCGACCGAGGTGACGCGCGCCCGCACCTGCTCGTCGAGCGCCTGGATCGCCTCCTTCATGGCCCGCAGGGGATCGAGCTGGGACGGCGAGATGACGTCCTCCATGCGGTCGTAGAAGGCCTCGACCGACATTCTCCCCTGGTCGAGCGAGACGTCGCCGTAGTTCGGGTTCTTGGCGATCTCGCGATTGGTCAGCCGCCGCATGCCGCCGCCTTCCAGCACCACCGGGCGGAAGCGCTTGAAGCCGGGGCCGCCGAGCGCGGGATCGTCGGCGAACAGGAAGTTGCCGCGCCAGAAGCGCTTGATCGCGACGGTGCCGTCCGGCTGGGCGTCGACGGCGAGCATCACGCCGGCGGCGTCGCCCGACTGCGGCACCCGCTTGGCGATCACCAGGAGATGGCCGTAGGGATCGGCATAGATGGTGCCGGGCCGCAGCGTCTCCTCGGAGAGCGCCACCGGATAGTAGTCGGTGGCGTCGTCGGCGAGCGCTGTGCGGCCGGAGCCGGAATGGACGCCGTCGCCGATCGACCACTTCAGGTAATGCGCGAAGCCCGGGACGAGCCCGGCCGGTCGCGGCGGCGGCGACCACGGCTTCGGCGCCGGCTTGGCGCCGGGGGCCGGCGTCACGGGCGCGGGCGCAGCGGCCTGCTGCTGTTGGCGCAGCATGCCGAACAGACCGGGCGACGACGGGGGCGGCATGGCCGGATCGGCCGAGGCGACCATCTCCTCCGGGGGCGGCGCCGCGCGCGGCTCCTCGCGCTGGATGTTCCACCAGGCCGGGCAGCGCGGCGCCTGGCCGCCGCCGCCGCGCGTGCATTTCGCGTAGCCGTAGGGCAGCCCCATCTTGAAGGCGAAATAGGCGCGCAGGAAGTACGGAAGGTCGGCGCAGTCGGGCCGGATGACGAGGTTCGCCTGGTCCTCGGCGAGACCGAGGTGATTGAACAGGAGATTGCGCGAGCGGTCGCGCAGCACTTCGTGCAGGGCCTTCCAGGACGGCGGCGGCGCGTCGAGCGGGGCGTCGAACAGCCGCTCGACCCAGGCCGAGAACAGGTTCTCGTTGGCCCGCGTCCAGCTCGCCCGCACCGGCCAGACGCTGCCGCCTTGCGTCTTCGGACGCGGCGGCTCGGTCGGCTTCACGGCGATCTCGCGGGAGATGGTGGCGCAGTCGGCCGTTGTTCCGCCAGAGCCGGCGCCGTCGCGGCTCAGCGTTACCTGCCAGGTGCCGGCGGCGGGCTGCGCCACCTCGGCAACCCAGAAGTAGGGCGGACCGCCGCGGCGGTCGCGGGACTTCGCCGCGACCGTTCCATTGGGCGCGACGAGCGTCAGCTCGCCGTCGAGCGGCTTTTCCGAGGTGAACAGGACGCGCAGGGGCGCGCCCTTCCACGGCGCCACCGGCGACGGCAGCACGGCGACGCCGGCCGCCTCGTCGCAGGTCGGCGCCCCCTGCGCCCGCGCCGCGGGGGCCGAGAGGATCAGGGCAGAGGTGGCGAAGGCCAGCGAGAACACCGTCGTGACGGCAACGAGCCGAGGCGTGACGGCAGCGAGCCGACGGGCCGAAACCATGGAATTCCCCCTGTTTCCATGAGCGCGCGGCGGCAGAATACTGTGAAACCTATGGCTGAACGATGGCGGATGCTTCGGCCGGGCAGGCCGGAACCGTCATCCTCCGCTGATTACCGCAGTGCGGCCGCCTTCACCGAAACCGTACGCCCTTGGTGGTGAAGCGCTGCGTCTTTCCACCCGCGGCGCCGGGGCGGACCGGCCGCTTCGTGCCGGCGGCCTTGCCGGTGCCGGGCGGCTGGTGGGCCGGGACGAGCTGGTCCGGCCGCGACCCGATCAGGTCGCTGCGCCCCATCTCCTTCAGCGCCTCGCGTAAAAGCGGCCAGTTGTCGGGGTCGTGATAGCGCAGGAACGCCTTGTGCAGGCGGCGCTGGCGCAGCCCGGTGATCGCCGCGACCCTTTCCGACGCGCCGCGCCGCACGCCGCGCAGCGGGTTGACGCCCGAGTGGTACATGGCCGTCGCGGTCGCCATCGGCGACGGCAGGAAGGTCTGCACCTGGTCGGCCCGGTAGCGGTTCTTCTTGAGCCACAGCGCGAGGTTCATCATGTCCTCGTCGGTCGTGCCCGGATGCGCCGCGATGAAATACGGGATCAGGAAGTACTGCTTGCCGGCCTTCTTGGCGGCGGCGTCGAACATCTCCTTGAAGCGGTCGTAGGCGCCGATGCCCGGCTTCATCATCTTGTCGAGCGGCCCCCGCTCGGTGTGCTCGGGCGCGATCTTCAGGTAGCCGCCGACGTGATGCGACACGAGCTCCTGGATGTAGTCCGGGCTCGTCACCGCGAGGTCGTAGCGCACCCCGGAGGCGACCATCACCTTCTTGACGCCCTTCACCTCGCGCACCTTGCGATAGAGCCTGATCAGATCGTCGTGCGACGTGTTCAGGTTCGGGCAGATGTCGGGGAACACGCAGGACGGCTTTCGGCACGAGGCCTCGATATTCGGATCCTTGCAGGCCATGCGGTACATGTTGGCGGTCGGGCCGCCGATGTCGGAGATCACGCCGGTGAAGCCCGGCGTCCGGTCGCGGATGCGCTCGATCTCCTGCAGGATCGAGCCTTCCGAGCGGCTCTGGATGACGCGGCCTTCGTGCTCGGTGATCGAGCAGAACGTGCAGCCGCCGAAGCAGCCGCGCATGATCGTCACCGAGAACTTGATCATGTCCCAGGCGGGGATCTTCGCATCGCCATAGGCGGGATGCGGCGCCCGCGCATAGGGCAGGCCGTAGACCGCGTCCATCTCCTCGGTCGTCAGCGGGACCGGCGGCGGGTTGAGCCACAGGTCGCGGTCACCGTGGCGCTGGACGAGCGGCCGCGCATTGCCGGGATTGCTCTCCCGATGCAGCACCCGCGACGCCCGCGCGTAAGCCTCCTTGTCCTGCTCGACCTGCTCGCAGCTCGGCAACCTGATCACGACGTCGCCGCGCACCTGGCGGGCGCCCTCGTCGGCGGCGTCGAGATCGTCGGCGTGAAGTTCGGTGGTGGTCTCCGGCACGCGGCGGAACAGCGCGACGCCGCGGATGTCGTCGAGGTCGCGCGGCGCTTCACCCGCAGCCAGGCGATGTGCCACCTCGACCACGGCGCGTTCGGCATTGCCGTAGAGCAGCAGGTCGGCCTTGGCGTCGGCCAGCACCGAGCGGCGCACCTTGTCGGACCAGTAGTCGTAATGGGCGATGCGGCGCAGCGACGCCTCGATGCCGCCGAGAATGATCGGCACGTCCTTGAAGGCCTCGCGGCAGCGCTGCGCATAGACCAGCGTGCAGCGGTCCGGCCGCTTGCCGCCCTCGCCGCCCGCCGTGTAGGCGTCGTCGTGGCGCAGCCGACGGTCCGCCGTGTAGCGGTTGACCATCGAGTCCATGTTGCCGCCGGTGACGCCGAAGAACACGCGCGGTCGGCCCAGCGCCTTGAACGGCTCGGCCGACTGCCAGTCCGGCTGCGCGATGATGCCGACCCGAAACCCCTGCGCCTCGAGCAGGCGGCCGATGATCGCCATGCCGAAGCTCGGGTGGTCGACATAGGCGTCGCCCGTCACCAGCACGATGTCGCACGCGTCCCAGCCGAGCCGGTCCATCTCGGCGCGGCTCATCGGCAGGAACGGCGCCGGCCGCCGCTCGGCCCGGTGGCGCGGCCAGGAGAACAGCGGCTTCGTCGAGAGCAGCGGTTGCGCCCTCGGGATCGCGGCGCCCTGGATGTTCGCTCTCTGGATCGGTTCGGCTGAAACGGGGGTGTTCATGAGGCCGAGGCTTAACGACCCGGGCCGCCGAGTTCAACCGGCCGGCCGCCGCTTGACGCGATTGTGTCGCGGCAGCCGCGCGCCGCACGCGCGTAGCCCGCATGGAGCACCGCGGAATGCGGGACCACGCGCCGGCTAGCCGGCCGAGGTCCACCCGCATTCCGCTTCGCTCCATGCGGGCTACGGCTGCGCGTGAGCTACGACCGAACGAACGGCCCGATCAGATCACGCCCACCAGCCACAGCACCAGGACGAGGCTGAGCGGCACGCCCAGCCACCACAACAGAATAGGCATATCAGGCCTCCGGGGTTTGGTTTCACCCGGTCAACCGCGACCGCCCGTCCCCGTTCCGACCGTCCGGACGGTATTCTTGCGACGCTCCGCCTCGGCCGCCGCGCCCGCGGCGCCGATGTCAGCCCGGCAGCGCCCGTACCGCGATGCCGACGCAGACGATCAGCATCATCACCGGCAGGGCCCAGCGGATTTGCCAGCGCAGCTCCAGGCAGGCGGCGTGGAAGCGGCGGGTCGGGTCGGCGCAGGCGGCGGTGAGCCCGACCTCGATCATCAGCACCAGCACCAGATAGAGATAGCCGAGCGAGATCATCTGGGCGACCGGCGTGTTGAGCGAGATCGCCCCCGGAAAGCTCGACTCGAACGTGAAGCTCAGCGCCGCGAGGCCGAGCAGCGAGGAGAAGATCATCGTGCCCTTGTCCTTCTCCTGCTCGCGCAGCGCCGGCGACCAGAGGACGAACAGCGACACCGAGAGCACCGCGAACAGGGGCACGAAGATGCGCAGGATGTAGCGGTCGGACTGGCGGACCAGCTCCACGGTGGCGGCGAGCCGCGAGTAGCTGCGGGCGTTCCAGCCCATCGTCTCCTCGTTGGCGAAGCGAAGCCGCCCCGGTCGCCACACCACCAGCGAGGACTCCTCGACCCCCGACAGCAGGCGGTCCGTCTCGGTCGTGATCAGGATCGCCTCCTGCTTGGCGTAGCGCGGCAGCGAGAGCGACAAAGCGAGATTCTGGCGATCGAACGGGAAGGCGTCCATGTTCATGCGGAACCGGAAGTCGGCCTCGAACCGCTCGATCAGCACGACCTCGCCGGCCGCTGAGGTCGCGACCGCGACGGTGCGCGAGTCGCGCCCGCCGATCTGGTTGTCGAGGACGAGTCCGGGCGTCCAGATCGAGGCCAGAAAGGCGTCGGCCTCGCCGGCGATCCGGTCGATCCGCCCCGAGCCGACCGCGATCGCGTCGAAGGCGAGCCGCGGATCGATCCAGCGCTGGGTGATCTCGACGAAGAAGCGCCCCTCCCCGGCCGTCTCCTTCACCTCCAGCACGTTGAGGACGCGCAGCGCCACCCGCACCCGCACCGGCAGCTCGACGCCGGCCGGCAGCGCGGTGCGATCGTCCGCGGCCGCCGCGGGAGCGGACCCGAGCAGCACTGCCGAGAGAAGCGCGAGCGCCAGGGCCGCGAACGCCGGCGCGACGGCACGCGCCGGCGCGAAAAGGCGCCGCCTCACGGCCGCCTCCGCGACGTGAGGGCGATGCGCAGCAGCACGGCGAAGACGATCCAGGCGAGAATGCCGCCGCACAGCGCGGCGACGACGAGCTCGGTGCGCAGCCGGCCGCGGTCGTTCGGGATCTCCTCCAGCGCGATCGTCATGCCGACCAGCCGGCCCGAGAAGTCGACCAGCGGCTGCGACACCACGCTGAACGGCCGCCCTTCGATCTCCCGGGTCGTCACTTCGACGTCGCGCAGCGCCCGCATGCGGGTGCTCTTCAAGAGCGCAGCGAAGCGGTCGTCGTCGGTGGAGAGCGCCAGGACGAGATCGCCGAACCGCGGCAGCTTGGGATCGAGCGCGACGCCGACCATGGCGGGCGCGATCACCACGGCGACGTCGGCATTGGTCGACGCCTTGACCAGATCGAGGATCGGCCGCAGGTCGAGCCCGACCTCCATGGTGCCGACCGGGGACTTCTCGTGCTCGACGATCGCGATGCCGCGCACGCCCAGCCCGGCGATGCCGATCTCGACGCCGGCCTGGGCGCGCCGGCCGCGGTTCGCCGCGACCACCATGGGGCGGAAGCCGGAGATGTCGTCGTCGAACGTCTCCAGCCGGTGCATGCGGAGCAGATAACGAAGATCGGTCGTGTGGAAGCCGTAGATCTGCACGCCGGCCTGCCGGCTGAGATACTCGTAAGGCCCCTGCGAGAGCGCCTGCAGGCGGGCGCGGTCGCGCCGCGCCAAGGCCTCGCCGACGTTCGGCCGGCGCGCCGACGCCTCGGCGAGCGACAGCGCGAACTTGCCGGCGTTGTCGAAGGCGCCCGTGACGGCGCCGGCGACGAGGCGCATGCGGGTGTCGCGGTCGCGCTCCGCGATCGCGTCCTGGGCGCGCATCTGCAGCAGCACCATGCCGCCGAGCACGATCGTGATCACGAGCGCGACGGCGGGCGCGACGAGGCGGACGGCACGCGAGGAGCGCGCGCGCGACGGCGCGACGGTCTCCACGACCGGCGGAGCTGAGAGTTCGGATGACATCGATGGACGGGACGCTCGAGGGGAAATCGGGGGTGTGCGGACGCGCGGTGCGACATCCACGATGCGGCATCAACGATACGAAGGCGCGAAGGTCAGTCACGGCATGAGGCGGGGGCCCTCGGCGGTGGCATGATGCTGCCGTTGCTTCTAGCCACCCCCGGACAGCCGCGCAAGCCGGCGCGGCACACGCGAAGCGTGCACGTCACACGTCCGTCGACGCGCCTCAGAAGCTCGCGCCGCCGAGCAGCGAGCCGGTCGAGGCGTTCATGGCGTCGACCATGTTCTGAATGCTGGTCACGGTCCGGTAGTTCTTCAGGACGTTGTCGGTGAAGCTCTCGCTGAAGCCGAGCAGCGCCTTCTCCTCGGCGCTCATCGACGAATACTGGCGGATCAGCGCGACGCTGCGGGCCGCGGGATCGCCGCCCGAACCGGTGAAGGCGGAGAGCAGCGTGGTGCGCGTGCGCTGCTCCAGCGCCTTGCGGGCCGCGCGCGCCTCGGAGACCGCGAACTGGCCGTCGGCGTTCTGGGCGACCACCGCCAGCGTGCGGTTGTCGAAGGACTCGAAGTCGACCATCCGGCCGGAGCGCGTGCCGTCGAACACCAGCTCGGTGCCGGCGTCGCGGGCGCGGCCGGCCTGGGCGTCGAGCGCGGCGCGGGCGCGCGCCGCGAGCGTGTCGGCCGTCGCGGTCTTGCCCGGCGAGGTCGTGCCGGGCGCCGGCGAGTCCAGCATGGCGCGGACGGGATCGCTCTGGTTGCCGGTGTCGGGCGCCTTGCCGAAAATCGCACGCGCCGCGGCGAGTCCCTCGGTGACCGCCTCGCGCCGCGCCACCCAGCCCGGCGTCGCGCGCTCCTCCGGGCTCGCGGCGTCCAGATAGTCGGCGGCGGCGGCGTAGAGGCTCGCATAGTCGCCGGTATGGCGGGCGATCACCGCATGCGGGGCGAGCGCATCCTCGAAGCGCGCCTGCAGCACGGAGGCCGCGGCCTTCTTCTCGTCGGCCGTGAACAGGTCGCCGGTGCCGGCGGCGACGACCGCGAGCGTGGCGCGGTCCTGCGCCGTGAAGTCGACCGCCACCTGGCCGTCGACCAGGGCCGAGCCGATCCCGAGCGACTTGTATTGCTGATCGAGCCAGGCCCGCGCCGCCTGGGCGCGGGCGAGCGCCGAGCCGCCGGCGGCGCTCGTGCCGGCCGCCGTCATGGCAGCCAGAAGCGCCTTGGCCTCGTCGGACAGCGTCAGGACGGTGGCCGAGCTGCCGGCCTGGGTCGATGTGGCAGTCGTGCCGGTGCCGCTCGACGCGGTGGATTGGGTCGCTGCGCTCGCGGTCTTCTGTCCGTAGGAGCCGGTCGTGTAGCTCGACAGCGCGCTCGTCAGACCGATCGAAGCCGACATGGGAGCCTCGGCAGAATTGTTTCTAAAGAAACAATTAAGCCGGCATGGTTAACGAAGCGTAAAGGGATGCCGAACGGCCCCGGCCGCACGAGGATGCCGCGAGCAGAGTGCGGGTGAAACGAGGACCCATACGCCCTGTCTTCCGTGAGCCACCGGCACCGGGACTATGGATTCCGGGCTCGCGGACCTGAAGGTCCGCGCCCCGGAATGACCGGGCCTGCCGTACCCCCGCGCCGATCAGATCCGATAGCTCGCCAGATTGTCGGCGATGCGCGCCGCGAGCGAACGCCCCTTTTCGCGCGGCGTCAGCGTCTGGCCGGTGAGGCGATGGAAGGTCTGCTGATAACGAGCGGACAGCTCGGCGACGAGCGCGGCCGGCGCCTCGGGGATCACGGCGTCCTTGTAAGGATCGCAGTGGTCGACGAACCAGCGCCTCAGAAACTCCTTGTCGAAGTAGTCGGGCTCCTGGCCGGCGGCGAAGCGCGCCTCGTAAGAATCCGCCATCCACCAGCGCGACGAGTCGGGCGTGTGGATCTCGTCGATCAGCGTGAGCTGTCCGTCGGCATCGAGACCCATCTCGTACTTGGTGTCGACCAGGATCAGCCCGCGGGCGAGCGCCGTCTCCTGGCCGCGCCGGAACATTTTTTGGGCCACGTCCTCGACCTGTTCGAGCAAATCCTTCGACAGAAGCCCGCGCTCCAAGACCTGCGCCGGCGTGATGGTCTCGTCGTGGGTGTCCTCCTTGGTGGAGGGCGTGAACACGGGGCGAGGCAGGCGGGCGTTCTTGCGCATGCCGTCCGGCAGCACGAAGGCGCCGAAGTCGCGCCGACCGGCCTGATAGTGCGTCCAGATCGACGTCGAGGTGACGCCGGTCAGATAGCCGCGCATCACGATCTCGATCTTCAGCGGCGTGCAGCGCTTGGCCACCGTGACGTTCGGATCGGGCAGCGCGATCACGTGGTTCGGCACGATGTCGCGCGTCTCGTCGCACCAGAAGGCGGCGGTGCGGTTCAAGACCTCGCCCTTGCCCGGAATGTGCGCGACGATGCGGTCGAACGACGAGTGGCGGTCGGTCGTCACCAGCACGAGACGCTCGGGCTGGACGTAGATGTCGCGCACCTTGCCCTCGATGCGCTCGCCCAGTTCCTTGAAATCGGTATGGCGGAGGGTTTCGAGGTTCGCGTTGTCGGCCGGCGCGGCCGCCACAGAGGCCCCAGGTGTCATCTCGTCTCTCCCGCGCCGGCCTGCCCGTCCGACCATGCTCCGGCGAACTAGCACGAGTCCGGGCCGCCCTCCGCGGTTTTTTTCGACCACCGCCGGGGAGACCGGCGTCGCGTGCCGTCCGCCGACCGACGGCGCTCAGCCTCGGCCGACGTGACGGAGCACATCGCCGGGGCCGGGCTGTGCTCCGGTGTCGCGCAGCCACGCCTCGGCCAGCCCCCTGACCTCCCCCGGCGTCAGCCCGAACCGGCGGCGAAAGGCGCGCACGAAGGTCGAGTCGCCGCTGAACCGGAGATCGAGTGCGAGATCGATCAGTCGCCTGTTGCGCGACGCCGGCGCGGCGAGCCGCCGCAAGGCGAGGTTGAGCCGCTGCTCCTGCACATGGCGCGCGAGCCCGCCCTCCGCCTCGAACAGGCGGTAGAGGCCGGCCCGGGACATTTGAAACCGGCGGCACAGGTCCTCGGCGGTGAGCGGCTCGGTGTCCAGATGGGCTTCGATGTGACGCTTGATCATCGCCAGGACGAGATGGCGGTCGGCCCGGTCGACGGCGCCGTCCACCTCGGCCGCGCTGCCGACGGCGCCGGCGACGATGTCGGCCATCGCCTCGACCGCCGCCCGGCTCTCCGGCGACGGGCCGTCCCGCAGCGCCGACAGTTGGCTGCCCAGGAGCTGCGCGGCGCGACCGCCGCCGGGCAGCAGCGACGCGGTCGCCGAATCCGGATGCGCCAGGCGAGGCGCCATCACGCTGCGCGGGACGATGATCGACACGAGACGGGTCGTGGCTCCCCCGTCCGCGCCCCCGCTCAGAACCGTCCGGTTCGGCTGCGCCATGTCGATCAGGCACACGTCGCCGCGGCCGAGCACCGCCTCGCGACGACCGGACGTAAAATGCATGCCGCCCCGCAGACACAACGTGATCTGAAAATGATCGATGCCGCCGCGGGCGATGTGCGCGGGCGTGCGATCGTATTCCAACGCCGTGGAGACGCTCTCGACCAGGAGCCCGTTGCCGGTCGCCGCCGTCACGGACGAGACCTGGAATTCCTCCGGCGCGCCGAGCGGGGCGACGCTGCAGATGTCCGCCGTCACCGCCCGCATCGCCTGCAGCGCGGATTCGCCACGGCCGGGATCGCTCGATCGCTCGCTCATCGGGCCTCGTCCGCGCCGCGGCTCGACGAGCCGACGCCGCCTGGACCTGTTGCTCGTCTCCGGGTCGAGCGGCGAGCCTATCATGTCCGACCGAGGACCCTGTGTGTCTCGCCGGCAACAACGGCCGTTTGAATTCGTCCCTGAGACGCTGGGCACATCGCGCCCCTGCCGGTCCGCTACCGTTCGCTCCTCGGGACACGCCTGGAGGATTGCGGCTTGCGCAACGGCATCGCGCCTTTCGTCGCTGAATTCGGACTCCTTGGCCGTCCGAGCGTAACGAGCGATCTGCGCGCACTGGAAGTGCGGACCTGGCCGCGGCGACGCCGGTCGCGCCGTCGGCTGACGAGCGTCCTGGTCCCGCTGGCGATCCTCGCGCTCACGACGCCGGCTCGCGCCGGCATCGACGCCTACGGCCTGCTCACCGGCATCAATTCGAGCCCCGGCCAGGCAATCGCGTTCTCGACCCTGACGAACACGACGATCGGCTCTGTCATCACCATCGGTGGCGGGCCGGTAAATGCCGTGTTCTCGCTGGACGGCCGTTACGCGTACACGGCAGACGCGCAGCCCGATTCCGTCACCATCGTGGATGTGGCGACCCAGACCGTCGTTGGCACGATCGCGGTCGGCTCCCCTCCGGCAGGCATCGCGATCAGCCCGGACGGCCGATACGTGTATGCGACGACAATCGTCGGCAACTCGGTCTCGGTGATCTCGACGGCGACCAATCAGGTCGTCGGCGCGTTTCCCGTCAGCAGCCCGTTCGGGGTCGCCGTCTCTCCGGATGGCACCACGCTCTACGTGACGAACTCTCAGCAGAATACGGTGAGTTTCCTCGATGCGACGAGCGGGACCGTCACCGCATCGATCGCGGTCGGGAACTCTCCGGTCTCCGTTGCAGTGGCGCCGGACGGCAGCAAGATCTACGTCGCGAGTCAAAACAACGGCGGCAGGCTCACGGTCGTCGACACGGCGAGCCGGACTGTGGTGGCCACCATCAACGGGCCCGCCGGAAATGCCGCCGTATCCCCGGACGGCACCCGCGTCTATGTGACGGACCAAGGGAACACCCTGTATGTCATCGACGCGACCACCAACACCATCCTCACCACCGTGGCACTACCCGGCAACAGCGTCGGCGTCAGCGTAAAGGCCGACGGATCGCGGGTCTATGTCTCGAGCAGCAGCCGTGTCATCGTCGTCGACACGGCGACGAACACCATCATCGCCAATGTGAGCACCCCGGTCGGCTCCAATCTCAATTTCGGCACCGGCTGGATCGGCCCGAACGTCATCGTCGCGACCGGCGGCGCCGTATCGGCGGGCAGCGACGCGGCGCTGACCGCGCTCGGCTTCGATCAGTACGTCATCTTCAACGGCGGCACGCTGCAGCTCACCGGGACGTTCAGCACGGCGAAGACGATCTCGCTCTTGGCGCTCGGCGGCGTCATCGACACCAACGGCTTCGACCTGACCCTCACCGGCACGATCATCAACGACGGCATGCTGACCAAGACCGGCCTCGGCACACTGACGCTGACCGGCGCCAACACCTACACGGGCGGCACTCTGGTGACGGGCGGCCTGATCAACTTCAGCGCGGCCAACAATTTCGGCACCGGCCTGATCACGCTGAACGGTGGCGGCCTGCAATGGGCGACCGGCACCACGACCGACATCTCGTCGCGTCTCACCGCCATCGGCCCCAACGGCGGCACCTTCGACACCAACGGCAACATCGTGAGCTTCGCGTCCGGCCTCACGGGCGCCGGCAGCGTCACCAAGACCGGCGCCGGCACGCTCGCGCTCGGCGCCGTCAACACCTACTCGGGCGGCACGCTGATCAACGGCGGCACCCTGGCGCTCACCGGGAGCGGCAGCATCGCGGCGTCGAGCGGCGTGAACATCGCGACGGGCGCCACCTTCGACATCTCCGCCACCACGACCGGCGCCACCATCAAGACGCTGGCCGGCGCCGGCGGCAGCACGGTCGCGCTCGGCGCCAAGACGCTGACGCTGTCGAACGCCTCGTCCACCTTCGCCGGATCGCTCACCGGCACGGGTGGTTTGACCATCGCGGGCGGCGTCCAGACGCTCACGGGCGCCAGCACCTACACGGGCGCCACCACGGTCGACGGCGTCCTCTATCTCGGGTCCGGCGGCGCCATCGCGGGCTCGGCCACCACGGTGAACACCGGCGGCCTGCTGGCCGGCACCGGCACCGCGGGCAGCGTCTCCGTGAACGCCGGCGGCGTCTTCGCGCCAGGCACAGGCGCACCCGGAACGGCCATGACGGTCGCCGGCAATCTCGCCTTCGCGCCGGGCGCGTTCTATCGGGTCGCCATCGACCCGACCGCCGCGTCGCAGGCGGTCGTCACCGGCACGGCGACGCTGGCCGGCACCGTGCAGGCCTATTTCGCCACCGGCAGCTACGTGACCAAGCGATACACGATCCTCACGGCCGGCGGCCGCAGCGGCACGTTCGACGGTCTGGCGACCAGCAATCTGCCGGCCGGGTTCATCGCGTCGCTGGACTATTCGGTGCCGAACGGCGTGGCGCTCGATCTCAGGCTCGGGCTGGACGGCGCCACCGGCCTGCCGCGCAACCCGGCGGCCGTCGCCGGCGCGATCAGCCACCACTTCAACGCGGGCGGCGCGCTACCGCCCGGCTTCGTCTCGGTGGTCGGGCTCACGGGCCAGCCGCTCGCTGGCGCGCTGACCCAGCTCTCCGGCGAGGCCGCGACCGGCGCCCCGCAGGGCGCGTTCCAGATGATGACGGCTTTCCTGGGCCTGATGACGGACCCGTTCGTCGACGGGCGCACCACGCCCATTCCGGGCGGGATCGGAGGGAGCGGCGCCGCGCTCGGCTACGCCGCCGCCGACGCACCGCGGCCCGGTGCCGCCGGCGCCCTGGAGAGGGCCGTCCAGGCGCCGTCCGCCGCGCCGGTGGTGCCGCGCTGGAGCGTCTGGGGCTCGGCCTATGGCGGCTCCGGCCGGCTCTCGGGCGACGCCGCGGTCGGCAGTCACGATGTCTCGGTGCGGGCCGCCGGCGTCGCGGCAGGCGGCGACTGGCGGGTGACGCCGTTCACCACGCTCGGCTTCGCGCTCGGCGGCGGCGGCACCGGCTGGAGCCTGACGCAGGGGCTCGGCAGCGGCAGCAGCGACGCCTTCCAGGCCGGCGTCTACGGCACGACGACGGTCGGCCCGGCCTATCTGGCCGCGTCGCTCGCCTTCGCCGAGCACTGGATCACCGCCGACCGGCGAGCGCTCGGCACGGCGCTCACGGCCCGATACGAGGCACAGAGTTTCGGCGGCCGCGCCGAGGCCGGCTGGCGGCTCGCCTCGCCGCTCGCCACGGTCACGCCCTACGCGGCCCTCCAGGCCCAGGCCTTCGCGACGCCCGCCGTCCGCGAAAGCGACCCGAGCGGCGCCGGCTTCGGCCTCGCCTATGACGACCGGACCACGACGGCGCTGCGCACCGAGCTCGGCACGCGGATCGAGAAGGTGGTCGCGGTCCGGACCGACGCCACGCTGGCGCTGCGCGGCCGGATCGCATGGGCGCACGACCGGGTGAGCGACCCCACGGTCGCCGCGACGTTCCAGACGCTTCCCGGCGCGGGCTTCACGGTCGAAGGCGCGACGCCGGCGCGCGATCTCGCGCTGGTCTCGGCCGGGGCCGAGCTGCGCTTCGCCAACGGCATCGCGCTCATGGCGAAGATGGACGGCGAGGTCGCGGCCCACAGCCACACCGTCGCCGGCACGGCCGGCCTCCGATATGCGTGGTGACGGCTGGAGCGCGAGCCACCGAGCGCGACAGGAACCCCTATTCCCCGTCCGCCATGTAGGGGCGCGGCAGCGGCGGCATCTTCTTCTGGTGCGGGCGGCCGAAGTCGGGCGCATCGGAATCCTGGCCGATCTGGACGATGCCGCGGCGGATGGCGCGGGTGCGGGTGAACAGATCGAACAGCGTGTCGCCGTCGCCGCGGCGGATCGCCCGGGTGAGCTTGGACAAATCCTCGCCGAAGGTGCCGAGCATCTCAAGCACGGCATCGCGATTGGCGAGGAAGATGTCGCGCCACATGGTCGGGTCGGACGCCGCGATGCGGGTGAAATCGCGAAAGCCGCCGGCCGAGAACTTCAGCACCTCGGAGCGCGTTACCTGGCCGAGCTCGTCGGCCGTGCCGACGATCGTGTAGGCGATCAGATGCGGCAGGTGGCTGGTGATGGCGAGCACGAGGTCGTGGTGCTCGGGCGTCATCGTCTCGACATTGGCGCCGATGGCGCTCCAGAAGGTGGCGAGCTTGTCGGTCGCGGCCGGATCGGTGCCTTCGGGCGGCGTGAGAATGCACCAGCGGTCGATGAACAGCTCGGGAAAGCCCGCATCGGGCCCCGAATTCTCGGTGCCGGCGACCGGATGGGCCGGGACGAAATGAACGTGGCCCGGCAGATGCGGCGCGACGTCCTTCACCACGGCGGCCTTCACCGAGCCGACGTCGGAGATGATGGCGCCCGGCGCGAGGCGCGGCGCGATCTCGGCCGCCACGGCGCCGCACTGGCCGACCGGGATGCAGAGGATCACGAGGTCGGCGCCGTCGACCGCGGCCGCGTTGGTGTCGACCACCCGGTCGGCGATGCCGAGTTCGGCGACGCGCGCCCGCGTCGGGCCGGAGCGCGCCGTCGCCACGATGCTGCGCACCACCCCCTGGGCGCGTGCCGCCCGCGCGATGGAGGAGCCGATCAGCCCGACGCCGATCAGCGCCATGCGATTGAACAGGGGTTGGGTCATCAGTCTTGTCTCAGGCTTCGCGGTCATGGCCGGGCTCGTCCCGGCCATCCACGCTCTTGTCGACGCCACGCCGGAAAGACGTGGATGCCCGGCACGAGGCCGGGCATGACGAGTCTCGGGTCGGGGGCAGCGCCGCCGCGCCGCGCTGCCGGTGACGAGTCTGCTACCCCGCCATGAACTCGGCGAGGGCGGCGACGACGAGGCGGTTGGCCTCCTCGCCGCCGACGCTCATGCGCAGCGCGTTCGGCAGGCCGTAGCTCGCGACCGAGCGCAGCACCAGGCCGCGGCTCGTGAGAAAGGCGTCGGCTGCCTGCGCGGTCTTGCCGCCCTCTGCCGGGAAGTGGATCAGGAAGAAGTTGCCGACGCTCGGCGTCACGGTGAGGCCGAGCTTGGCGATCTCCTCGGAGAGCCACGGCAGCCAGCGGTCGTTGTGGGCGCGCGAGCGCTCGACATGCTCGGCGTCGCGCACGGCCGCGATGCCGGCCTCGATCGCCGGAGCGCCGACATTGAACGGCCCGCGCACCCGGTTGACGGCGTCGACGATGTGGGCCGGCCCGACCATCCAGCCGAGCCGCAGCCCGGCGAGCGCGTAGATCTTCGAGAAGGTCCGGCACATCACGACGTTGTCGCTCTCGGCGACGAGCTCGAGCCCGGTCGAGTAGTCGTTGCGGCTCACATACTCCGCATAGGCGGCGTCGAGGACGAGCAGGATGTCGGGGCGCAGGCCGCGATGCAGCCGCTTCACCTCGTCATAGGGGATGTAGGTGCCGGTCGGGTTGTTGGGGTTGGCGAGGAAGATCACCTTGGTGCGCGGCGTCACGGCGGCCAGGATGCCGTCGACGTCGGTGGTCAGGTTCTTCTCCGGCACCGAGACGGGCTTGGCGCCCGTTCCCATGGTGGCGATCGGATAGACCAGGAAGCCGTATTGCGAGTGGATCGCCTCGTCGCCGTCGGCGAGATACGCCCGCGCGATAAGGTTGAGGAGATCGTCCGAGCCGGCGCCGCAGATGATGCGGTCCGGATCGAGCCCGTAGACGGCGCCGATCGCCTCGCGCAGCCGGGTCGACGCGCCGTCCGGATAGTCCTCGAGATGCTCGGCGACGCTCCTGTAGGCCTCGACCGCCTTCGGGCTCGGGCCGAGCGGCGACTCGTTCGAGGAGAGCTTGAACACCTTGGCGACGCCGGGGGCGCCGCTCTTGCCGGGCACGTAGGCGGAAATCGACAGGACGCCGGGACGCGGCTGCGGACGAACGTTGGACATCACAAGACCTTCGGCAGAATGCACGGTTCTCTCTTCCGTCATGACCGGGCTCGTCCCGGCCATCCACGTCTTCGGTCCTGCGAGGGCGGAAAGCGCGTGGATGCCCGCATGCGCGGGCACGGCGTATCGACTGCGGCGGACGTCAGTGCCCGGTCGGGACCAGGGCGCCGTCCGCCGAGACGGTATAGCGGGTCGCGTGGCCGCCGACCATGGCCTGGGCGCGGACCGAGGCCCCCGCCCCGATCAGGGCCGCCGTCACCTCCTCGATGGTGCGGCCGGCCGGCACCGAGACGAGCAGGGCCGCCCCGTCGAAGGCGCCGTCGGGCACCGCCACAACCTCGGCGAGCATGCCGGCGGCCTGCGCGGCCTTCAGGCTCCAGCCCGACACCCGCACGCTGTACAGCCGGACCTCGGTGACGAGCGCATCGGGATGCGGCCGGGCGACGGCGAACACCGGCAGCCCGGCCGGGTGATCGGCGCGCTCGACGAAGGGCAGCCGGGCGATGATCTTCGGCGCGTCCGGGGCCTCCAGCGCCGCCCACCAGGCGCCGCCGGACGGGCTCGTCGCCGGCACCAGGCCGAGGTCGCCATGGGCGCCGTCGAGCGCCCGGAACACCCCTGCGACCCCGAGATGCCCCTCGAACGGCACCGTGAAGCCGAAATGGAAGCGGGCGCTGTCCCGCATTGCCGCCTCGCCGGTGGAGAGGTCGGCATGCACCCGGTACGGGGCCTGCACATAGGTGAAGGTCGCGATGATGACGCGCAGAATGCTCTCGGCGGTGTCGAGCGGTAGGATGCCGTGGTGGCGCTCGACCAGACGGCGCATCATGTCGGCCTCGCGGGCGGGCCGGAACGCCGAGCCGGTCTCGGCCGTGCGCTTCACCTCGATCAGCCGCGCGATGATCTCGCCGCGCTCCATCAGGAGCCGGTGCATCGCCTCGTCGATGCGGTCGATCTCGGCCCGCAGCGCTGGCAGCGACACCGGCGGCGGCGCGGATGCGGCGGACGACGACGCGGGCGATGCGGGGGATCTGGCTTCCATGACGGCCTCCGGGGCGCGGGCTTGTCGCCCATCTCACGGATGTGGTTGATAATTTGCAGCCGGCGCGAACGCAAAGAAAACATTGACAGGGCGCCGCCCCGCCCTATGTAAGCCCGACCCGTGTCGCCCCTCGGGCGCCCGTGCGGCGTCGCTTGCCGGTTGTGCGAAACCCGGTTTCCGACCACCATGGGCGGTTCCACCCCCGCGATGGTCGCCCGCAGCGACACGACGAGAGGCCGGTTTCGACCGCGATGAGCACCACCCCCGCCGAGGCCGAGATCAAGACCGACAGGAAACTCCCCGTGCTGGTGCGCGAGGCCGACCATCCGCGCTCCAAGCTCGCCGTGTTCGACCAGCGCCGGCCGCTGCAGCTCGACTGCGGCGTCGCGCTGTCGCCGTTCCAGGTCGCCTACCAGACCTACGGCACCCTCAACGACGACAGGAGCAACGCCGTCCTGGTCTGCCACGCCCTCACCGGCGACCAGCACGTCGCCAACGTCCATCCGGTGACCGGCAAGGGCGGCTGGTGGGACATCATGATCGGCCCGGGCCGGCCGATCGACACCGACCGCTACTTCGTCGTCTGCTCCAACGTGGTCGGCGGCTGCATGGGCTCGTCTGGCCCCTCCTCGACGAACCCGCTGACCAGCGAGCCCTACGGGCTCGACTTCCCGGTCATCACCATCAAGGACATGGTGCGGGCCCAGACCATGCTGCTCGACCACCTGGGCATCGACTCGCTGTTCGCCGTGGTCGGCGGCTCGATGGGCGGCATGCAGGTTCTGGAGTGGTGCGCGAGCTATCCGGAGCGCGTCTTCTCGGCGCTGCCGATCGCCACGGCGCCGCGCCACTCGGCCCAGAACATCGCCTTCCACGAGGTCGGCCGCCAGGCCGTGATGGCCGATCCGGAGTGGCGCAACGGCCGCTACTTCGTCGAGGGCACGAGCCCGCGCCGCGGCCTCTCGGTCGCCCGCATGGGCGCGCACATCACCTACCTGTCCGACACGGCGCTGCACCGCAAATTCGGTCGCCGCTTCCAGGACCGCGACAACCCGACCTTCTCGTTCGACGCCGACTTCGAGGTGGAGAGCTATCTGCGCTACCAGGGCTCGACCTTCGTCGAGCGCTTCGACGCCAACAGCTATCTGTATCTCACCCGGGCGATGGATTACTTCGACCTCGCCGGCGACCACGGCGGGGTGCTGGCGAACGCCTTCCGGGGCACGCGCACGCGGTTCTGCGTGATCTCCTTCACGTCGGACTGGCTGTTTCCCAGCGCCGAGTCGCGCGCCGTCGTGCACGCCCTCAACGCCGGTGGGGCCCGCGTCTCGTTCGCCGAGATCGAGAGCGACAAGGGCCACGACGCCTTCCTGCTCGACGAGCCGGAGCTGTTCGCCATCGTGCGCGGCTTCCTCGATGCCGCCGGCCGCGCCCGCGGCATCGTGGTCTGAGGAGATCTTCAGCGTGAGGTGCTTGCCGTGATGCTGTCCCGCGCGCCGCGCGACCTCACCATGGCCGAGACCGTCCGCGGTCCCGGCGGGGCTCGCGTCGACCTGCTGCTCGTGTCCGAGATGGTCGAGCCCGGCTCGCGCGTCCTCGACGTCGGCTGCGGCGACGGCGAGCTCCTGCGGCTGCTCGAAGCGCGCGGCGTCGACGGGCGCGGCATCGAGCTGTCGCGCGAGGGCGTCAACGAGTGCGTCGCCAAGGGCCTCGCGGTGATCCAGGGCGACGCCGACACGGATCTGGCGAGCTATCCGGACGACGCCTTCGACTACGTGATCCTGTCGCAGACCCTGCAGGCGACGCGGCGGCCGCGCGACGTGATCGAGCACATGCTGCGCATCGGCCGGCACGCCATCGTGTCGTTTCCGAACTTCGGCCACTGGCGCATCCGCCTGCAGATCCTGCTCTACGGGCGCATGCCGCGCACCGCCAACCTGCCCGAGACGTGGTACGACACGCCCAACATCCACTTCTGCACGATCAAGGACTTCAACGACATGTGCGCGCTCACCGGCGCCCGCATGGAGAAGGCCGTGGCGCTCGACCCGTGGGGCACGGCGCTGAAGATCGACGCCCCGTGGTGGTTCTGGAACCTGTTCGGCGAGCAGGCCGTGTTTCTGCTCAGCCGCAAGCCCTGACGTCGGAGCCGGCGCCGGGCGGAGATCCGACGAGCCGCCGGGTCCAGGCGAACTCCAGGCCGATCCACAGACGCAAGCGCGCGAAGCGGGCCGCGTCGATCGTCAGCCGGCCCTTGGGCTCGAAATCGAGCCAGCCGTTCGCCGCCGCCGCGCCGAACAGCTTTCGCACATGGGTGCGCGACACGTCGAACCGCTCCGCGACCTCCGAGAGCGGCACCACCGTCGACATCCCCTGGGCCGACGTCTCCGACCGGCCGAGCACATCGAGCAGCACGGCATAGCCGCAGTGCCGATCCATGAAGCCGCGGATCTCGGGGAACTGTTGGAACAGCAGGAAGCGGCTGTTCCGATAGGCCTCGACATTGCCGCGCACGAACCCCTCGAGAACGCCGTCGGTCCGGGCCCATTCGGCGGCCGGCTTCGGCCACGGCACCACGGGCTCCATGGCCGACAGGCGGGTGGCGAGGCTGTCCTTCATGGTGTCGATCAGCGCCGGCGTCGGCCGCACCGGATGCGCCTGCCCGGCGCCACCGGGGTCGTCGACCACGATCATGCCGCCGCGCCGCAGCGCAAAGATCGCGTTGCGCACCGCCGTCGCCCCGGCGAGCCCGCCCTCCCCGCACATCGCCACGAGCCGGCTCGCATTGGCGCTCCCCGGCGCGTGCATGTCGAGATAGAGGACCAGCATCGCGACCGCGAACGTGATCGTGTCGACGACGCCGGTGAGCCGCGTGAAGCCGACCGAGTGGAAGTCGGCGAGGCCGCTGCAAAACGCCTGCATCGCAGGATCGAACTGCGGATGAGCCGCATAGGACTCCGCTTCGCGGAGCAGCGCGGCGTGATCAGGACCGGACTCGCTCAAACGAACGGCTCCGACATGATCACGTGGACCGGCAGCAGGCACAACGGAGCCGTCGCGTCGCAGTCAGTCGGATTGTTGGCGGAGAGACCATGGTGGTTTGTTCCGTTGATGCTCCCATCCGACCGGGTACCCTGCGTCACTTAGACCAGGATTAAACGTCATCGGAACGGGGGGTTCAACCGTCCGCGGCGTGTCCAGGACGCTCGCGCCGGTCCCGGTAGGACGGCGCGTCGATGCTTGCGCACGCGCAGACGTGAGTGAGCCGGAGTGGGGGCATCTGCAGTCAGCACCGACCGGGGGCTGCGGCAGACCGCAACGACAGTCATGGACGGGGGGCGCCGATGACCATCTCGCGCAACGATGTCGCTTGTCCGCCGCTCGCAGCGGCACGGCGCGGCTTTGGGGAAGCCCCCGTGGGGCGGTGGCCAGGCGACCGGCCGCCGAACATGCTCCTCGTCGGGAGCACGGCTCTCGTTGTGATGGCCGGCGTGCTGATACCCGGCGCCGCCCACGCCCAGTTCGTCTGCAACCAGAACGGAACGGCCGGCCTTGGCGGCGGCGGCAGCACGGCCGTCGTCGGCAGCGACGTGGCCTGCGGGATCAACAACACGGCGAACGGCGGCGGCGCGGTCGCATTCGGCAACACCAGCCAAGCCAGCGGCACAAATGCGCTCGCAGTCGGAGCATTTACGACGGCGATCGGCACCTACAGCTCGGCTTTCGGAGTCAGCGCCAGCGCGACCGCGGTGTTCGCGACCGCCATCGGTAACGCCAGCGCGGCGTCGGGCGGGTCCGCCACGGCGGTCGGCGTTCTCAGCGGGGCGACCGGCGACGATGCCGCCGCGGTCGGCAGCCGAGCCGAAGCGAGCGCCGAGGGTGCCGCGGCGGTCGGCAGCCGGTCCAAGGCGAGCGCCGAGCGCGCCGCGGCGTTCGGCAGCTTCGCCCAGGCGACCGGCGTATCCAGCGCGGCCGTCGGCACCTTCAGCAGGGCGTTCGGCGACTTTGCCTCGGCACTCGGCTCCTACGCCCTGGCGAGCGGCCAAACCAGCGCCGCCGTCGGTTACTCCAGCAACGCGGCGGGCACGGCCAGCTCGGCGATCGGCGTTGCGAGCTACGCGAGCGGCGACTTCGACACCGCACTCGGAAGCTACGCCAGGGCCATCGGTGAGACCAGCACTGCCGTCGGCTCGGCGAGCTTTGCGAGCCGCCTATACAGCACGGCTGTGGGAGCCTCCGCCTCGGCGACGGGCCTGAGCAGCGTCGCGTCCGGATACCGGAGTGCCGCCGCCGGGGACTACAGCACGGCGACCGGCGCCGACGCGCAGGCCCTCGCCGAAAGCTCGATCGCCATCGGTGGCGCCGCCGCGCCCGGCCCCGGCGGTGCGGCGTTCGTCGCTTCGACCGCGACCCGCGGCATCGCG
>NZ_NHSK01000135.1 GCF_016653355.1 Rhodoplanes elegans
CTGGTACTTGGTCACCGGATCGCCCGAGATGCCGGCCCAACCGCTCGCCGAGCGGCTCGCCCGCCTGCATGCCGGCAAGAGCGGCGAGACCGACCAGAACGCCGCCATGGCCGCCATGGTGCCGAAGGTCGAGGCGCATCTGCGCAGCAATCCCGAGGACGGCCGCGGCTGGGCCGTGCTGGCGCCCGCCTACATGCGGCTCGAGCGCTTCGACGACGCCGTGAAGGCGTACCGCAATGCCATCCGGCTCCTCGGCGAGACCGGCGACCGGGTGGCCGATCTCGGCGAGGCGCTGACCGGCCAGGCCGGCGGCACCGTCACGCCGGCCGCCAAGGCGCAGTTCGAGCGCGCCCTGGTGATCGACCGCGAGCATGTCTCCGCCGCCTATTACCTCGGCCTCGCCGCCCAGCAGGCCGGGCGGCCCGACGAGGCGCGCACGATCTGGCAGGGGCTCCTGGCGCGGGCGCCGGCCGACGCGCCGTGGGCGGGGTTCGTCAAGACGGCGCTGTCGCAGCTCGATCGCGGCAGCGTCGCGGCGCCGGGCGGCGTCCCCGACGACGTGCCGCAGGCCCTGACCGAGGACCAGAAGGCGATGGTGCGTGGCATGCTCGCCCAGCTCGCCGCCCGCCTCGAGAAGGACGGCTCCGACGTCGACGGCTGGCTGCGGCTGATCCGCTCCCACATGGTGATGCGCGAGACCGACAAGGCCCGCGCCGCGCTCGCCGAGGCGCGCCGGGCGCTCGCCGACATGCCGGACCGGCTGGTGCGGCTGGAGGCCGAGGCGAAGCCCTACCGGCTCGATGCCGGCGTTTCGACCGCGCCGGCGGCATCGGCCGGCCCGCGCGTCGCCGCGCCGGCGCAGGGGACCGGCATCGCGCTGCCGTCGCTGCCGGCCCCCGCCCGGTCCGGCGCGCCCGCGGGTGCCTCCGGTCCGGCTGGCGGCGAGCAGTCGGCCTCGGCCGGCGCCGACTACGACGAGACCATGCGGGGCCTGATCGATCGCCTCGCCAAGAAGCTCGCGGCCGACGGCAGCGACGTCGACGGCTGGCTGCGCCTGGTGCGCACCCACATCGCGCTCGGCGAGCGCGACCGCGCGACCGCCGCCGCCGCCGACGCGCGAAAGGCGCTCGCCGGCGCGCCCGAGAAAATCGCCCGCATCGATGCCGTCGCGAAGGAACTCGGGCTGCCCGAGCCGCGACCCGCGTCCGGTTCCGGAGTCGTGCAATGACCCGCAAGCAGCGTCGTTTCGCCCTGATAGCCGGCAGTGTCGCCGTCCTGGCCGTGGCGGTTGGCCTCATCCTCAACGCGCTCACCGACTCGATCGTGTTCTTCAACTCGCCGACCGACGTGGTGGAGAAGAAGGTGCAGCCCGGCACGCGGCTGCGTATCGGCGGCCTCGTCGCCCCCGGCTCGGTGGAGCGCGGCGAGAATCTGGCGGTGCGCTTCCAGGTGACCGACGGCGCCAACACGATCGCGGTCGCCTACAAGGGTATCTTACCGGATCTGTTCCGCGAAGGGCAGGGCGTGATCGCCGAGGGCGTGCTCGACGGCGCCGGCGTCAAGGCCGACAGCGTGCTCGCCAAGCACGACGAGAAGTACATGCCGCGCGAGGTCGCCGACGCGCTGAAGAAGCAGGGCCACTGGCAGGCCGACTACGACAAGGGCAAGGCCCCCGCCGCCGCGCCGGCCGCGGCACCCGGCCCGCAGTCGTCGGTGGCGCCCGCCGCCACGGGAGCCGCGACGCGATGATCCCGGAGCTCGGCCACTACGCTCTCGTCCTGGCGCTGGCGCTGGCGCTCGCCCAGGCCATCGTGCCGCTGATCGGCGTGCGCACCGGCGACGACGCCCTGATGGCGGTGGCGAAGCCGACCGCGCTGGTGCAGTTCGGGTTCGTCGCGCTCTCCTTCGCGGCGCTGACCGCGAGCTACGTCGTCTCCGACTTCTCGGTCGAGAACGTCGCGGCGAACTCGCACTCCACCATGCCGCTCGTCTACAAGTTCACGAGCGTCTGGGGGAACCACGAGGGCTCGATGCTCCTGTGGGTGCTGATCCTCGCGCTGTTCGGGGCGATGCTCGCGGCGCTCGGCCGCAACGTGCCGGCCGTACTGCACGCCGCCGTGCTCTCCGTCCAGGCAATCGTCGCGATCGCCTTCTATCTTTTCATCCTGATCACCTCGAACCCGTTCGCGCGGCTCGCCCAGCCGCCCTTCGAGGGCCGCGACCTCAACCCGATCCTCCAGGACATCGGTCTCGCGATCCATCCGCCGCTTCTGTACGTCGGCTATGTCGGCTTCTCGGTCGCCTTCTCGTTCGCGGCCGGCGCGCTGCTGATCGGCCGCATCGACGCGGCGTGGGCGCGCTTCGTGCGGCCGTGGATCCTGATCGCCTGGATCTTCCTCACGCTCGGCATCGCGATGGGCTCGTACTGGGCCTATTACGAGCTCGGCTGGGGCGGCTGGTGGTTCTGGGATCCGGTCGAGAACGCCTCGCTGATGCCGTGGCTCGCCGGCACGGCGCTCCTCCACTCCGCGCTGGTGATGGAGAAGCGCGACGCCCTGAAGGTGTGGACCATCCTGCTCGCCATCCTCACCTTCTCGCTGTCGCTGATGGGCACGTTCCTGGTCCGCTCGGGCGTGCTCACCTCGGTGCACTCCTTCGCCACCGATCCGACCCGCGGCGTGTTCATCCTCGGCATCCTGGTCGTGTTCATCGGCGGCTCGCTGACGCTGTTCGCCTGGCGCGCCCCGATGCTGCGGCAGGGCGGCCTGTTCGCCCCGGTGTCGCGCGAGGGCTCGCTGGTCTTCAACAACCTGTTTCTCACGACCGCCTGCGCGACCGTGTTCGTCGGAACGCTGTACCCGCTGGCCCTGGAGGCGCTGACCGGCGCCAAGATCTCGGTCGGCGCGCCGTTCTTCAACATGACGTTCGGCCCGCTGATGGTGCCGCTCCTGATCGCCGTGCCGTTCGGCCCGCTGCTCGCCTGGAAACGCGGCGACCTCTTGGGCGTCGCGCAGCGGCTGGTCGCCGCCGCGGCCGCCGCCGTGCTGGCGCTGGTGATCACCTTCGCGGTGCAGGGCGGACCCGTGCTGGCGCCGCTCGGCATCGGGCTCGCCGTGTTCGTGATCACGGGGGCCGCGACCGACGTCGCCGAGCGCATCGGCCTGTTCCGGCTGCCGGCCGGGACCACTTGGCGACGCGCCGTCGGCCTGCCGCGCTCGGCCTGGGGCACGGCGCTCGGCCATGCCGGGCTCGGCGTCATGCTGCTCGGCGTCGTCGGCGAGTCGCAGTGGAACATCGAGCGCATCACGGCGATGAAAGCCGGCGACGTTGCCACTGTCGGCCGCTACGAGCTGGTCTTCGACGGGCTCGACCAGCGCGAGGGCCCGAATTATCGCGAGCTGTCGGTGCGCTTCTCGGTGCGGGAGGGCGGCGTCAAGATCGCGACGCTGTCGCCCGCCAAGCGCGCCTTCACGCATCGCGAGATGGCGACCACCGAGGCCGCGCTGATGCGCCACGGCGTCGGCCAGCTCTACGTCTCTCTCGGCGACCTCAACCCGGACGGCTCGGTCGCCGTGCGGGCCTACGACAAGCCGCTGGTGCTGCTGATCTGGATCGGCACCATCGTGATGTCGATCGGCGGCGGCCTGTCGCTGTCCGACCGGCGCCTGCGCGTCGGCGCACCGCGCCCCTCCAAGGCGAGGCTCGCCGCCCAGCCGGCGGAGTGAGCGCGATGAAGAAACTCGTGTCACCGTTTCTGGTCGCGCTCGTCCTCTCTCTCGCCGCCCCGGCGCTCGCCGTGCAGCCCGACGAGATGCTGAAGGACCCGGCGCAGGAGCAGCGGGCGCGGGACATCTCGCAACATCTGCGCTGTCTGGTTTGCCAGAACCAGTCGATCGACGATTCCGACGCCGGGCTCGCCCGCGACCTGCGCCTGCTGGTGCGCGAGCGGATCGAGAAAGGCGACAGCAACAGCCAGGTGATCGACTATCTGGTCGCCCGCTACGGCGAGTTCGTGCTCCTGAAGCCGCGCTTCTCGTGGCAGAACGCGATCCTGTGGGTCGCGCCCGCCCTGATCCTGCTCGCCGGCGCGATCGGCTTCGGCGTGATGCTGCACCGCCGCCGCGACGCCGCCGAGCTGGCCGCCACGGCGCCGCTCAGCGACGAGGAGAAGAAGAAGCTCGCCGAGCTGACGAAGGGGTAGGTCGCAGCCGTAGGGTGGGCAAAGGCGCGCGAGCGCCGTGCCCACGCGGTCGTCAGAGGTGGTAGTCAGAAGCGGTCGTGAGCCGCGCGTGGCGGTCGATGGTGGGCCCGCTTCGCTTCGCCCACCCCAGCGCTTCCTCCTCGTCATTCCGGAAGCTGCGAAGCGGCTGTCCGGAATCCATAACCCCGGCTGATTTGTTTCGGAAGCACAGGGTTTATGGGTTCCGGGCTCCGGCCTTCGGCCGGCCCCGGAACGACGGAGCCCGCGTCTCGGAATCCTGCTACAGCCACCCCACCCGGCGGAACCACCAGAACAGCGCCGAGCAGCTCGCCAGGATGCCGCCGACCACGACGTAGTAGCCCCAGACCCAGTCCAGCTCCGGCATGTGCTTGAAGTTCATGCCGTAGATGCCGGCGACCGCGGTCGGCACCGCGAGGATGGCGGCCCACGCCGCGAGCCGCCGGGTGATCACGGTCTGCTGCATCTGTCCGACCATCAGCCCGGCTTCGAACGCGAAGGCCAGGACCTCGCGCAGCGTGTCGATCTCCGACTGGACGCGCTTGATGTGGTCCGTGACGTCGCGGAACAGCGGCTGCAGGTTGGGATCGATGGCGGTGAGCTTGGAATGCTCGAGCCGCTGGCAGACGTCGACCAGGGGACCTGCGGCGTTGCGCAGCCGCAGGAGGTCGCGACGCAGCGTGTAGAGCCGCTCGATCGATTCGGTGCCGAGGCTGTTCTCCAGCACCCGGTCCTCGATCTGCTCGACCTCCTCGGTGATCGCCTCCAGCACCGGGGCGTAGTTGTCGACGACGAAGTCCAGCACCGAGTAGAGGATGTAGTCCTCGCCCTGGATCAGCATGTCGGGCGAAGCCTCGCAGCGCCGCCGGATGTCGGCATAGGAGCGCGAGGCGCCGTGCCGCACGCTCACCACGTAGCCGTGGCCGACGAACAGATGCGTCTCGCCGAACGCGACGCGGCCGTCGACCATCTGGGCCGTGCGGGCGACGACGAACAGCGTGTCGCCGTACTGCTCGAGCTTGGGCTGCTGGTGTGCCTTCTCGGCGTCCTCGATGGCGAGCGGGTGCAGGGCGAACTGGCGCTGCACGGCGGCGAGAAGCTCGTGGTCGGGCTCGTAGAGGCCGATCCACACGACATGGCCGGGTCGCTGCGCGAAGCTCCCGGCCTCCTCGACCGGGATGTCGGCGAGGCGCTTTCCGTCGCGATAGACGACGGCGTTGACGAGGCCGTGCACGTCGCCGTCGGGCGGCCGCGGCGCAGTGAGGGCGGCAGTCGCGGGCGCGTCGCGCCGGTCCGGCAGGGTCTCGGTCATGCTCGCTCTCCGCGGCCCGGCCGGGGCGACCGCCGCGACGCGCGCGGCCGGAACGGCGGGCCGCCGATGTAACCCGGCGGGGCGCCGGCGCCAAGCCGGGGTCCCGGGGAGCCTTCCTGAATCCGTCCAACTGATTGAATTACAGCCACTTTTGCTAGTTTCCCAGATTACCGAGTTTTAATCCGGCGGTCAGGACGCGGTAATCCGGCGATCTCCATCTTCTCCGACGACGGTGATGCGGTTCGCGCCGCCGAACGAGCCGAACGACGTGATGCGGAACGACATGACGCCGAACGACCTGAAGATGGAGCCTTCGATGAACGAGACCGAATCCCTGACCGGCAAGATGCGCAGCCTGGTGTCGGCGCGGCGCCTGGCGCTGCTCGCGACGGTCGGCGCGCTCGGTGCCGGCGTGCTGTTCGTCAATCCCGACTTCGTGCCCGGCAGCCGCCAGGCGGCGCTGCTCGCCCCCGCCTACGCCCAGAACACCCAGCGCCCCGCCGGATTCGCCGACATCGTCGACAAGGTGAAGCCGGCCGTGATCTCGGTGAAGGTCAAGGTCAGCGAGGACCGGCCGCGGGTCGGCACCCGGGGCGAGGATCCGTTCGGCCAGGGCTCGCCCTTCGAGTTCTTCTTCCGCCGCTTCGGCCAGGGCCAGGACGGCATGCCGGACCAGCCGCAGAACCCGCGCCGCCGGCAGTTCTCGACCGGCCAGGGCTCCGGCTTCTTCATCACGCCGGACGGCTTCGCCGTGACCAACAATCACGTGGTCGACAAGGCCGACAGCGTCCAGGTGACGACCGACGACGGCAAGACCTACACGGCCAAGGTGATCGGCACCGATCCGCGCACCGACCTCGCGCTGATCAAGGTCGACGGCCGCACCGACTTCCCCGCCGTCGCGCTCGGCGACAAGGCGCCCCGCATCGGCGACTGGGTGCTGGCGGTCGGCAATCCGTTCGGCCTCGGCGGCAGCGTCACGGCCGGCATCGTCTCGGCCCGCGGCCGCGACATCGGCGCCGGCCCCTACGACGACTTCCTCCAGATCGACGCGCCGGTGAATCGCGGCAACTCGGGCGGCCCGAGCTTCGACATGGACGGCAACGTGGTCGGCGTGAACACGGCGATCTTCTCGCCGTCCGGCGGCTCGGTCGGCATCGCCTTCGCGATCCCCGCCGACACGGTCCGCACCGTCGTCGCCCAGCTCAAGGACAAGGGCAAGGTGTCGCGCGGCTGGATCGGCGTGCAGATCCAGTCGGTCACCGACGACATCGCCGACAGCCTCGGCCTCAAGACCGACCAGGGCGCGCTGGTCGCCGAGCCGCAGTCCGGCAGCCCGGCCGCCAAGGCCGGCATCAAGTCGGGTGACGTGATCACGGCCGTCAACGGCGAGCCGGTTAAGGACTCCAAGACCCTCGCCCGCACCATCGGCATGATGGCGCCCGGCGCCACCGTGAAGCTCGACGTCTTCCGCAACGGCAAGACCGAGACGCTGAACCTGACGCTCGGCGAGCTGCCCAAGGAGCAGCGCCTCGCCTCGCGCGGCGACGGCGACGGCGAGCGCTCCGGACGCAGCGGCGACACCAAGGTGCCGCGCCTCGGCCTGACGCTGGCCCCGGCCGGCGCGGTCGCCGGCGGCGGCAGCGAGGGCGTGGTCGTCACCCAGGTCGACCCCGACGGGGCGGCCGGCGACCGGCTCAAGACCGGCGACGTCATCCTCGACGTCGGCGGCACGACCGTGAACTCCCCGGCCGACGTCCGCAAGGCGCTCGGCGAAGCCCAGACGGGCGGCAAGAAGACCGTCCTGATGCGCGTCAAGACCGGCCAGAACACCCGCTTCGTCGCGGTGCCGCTGGCCAAGGGCTGACCGCCGCCTCGGGGCGCTGCCGTCGGTCCTCGAGTCGCCCCGGCCCGGCAGCCCCCGAACACGGGACGGTCTCGGCCGTCCCGTCTGTCTTCCCGCCGAGGGCCGGCTCGCCGGCTCTCGGTTTGCAAAACAAGGCCCGCCGGCCTGCCGGCCGCTGTCCCTCGCGACGAGGACCGGGAGGGGCGCGCCCGTCCCGCCTGCCATCTGACGGTTCCGGCATATCCTCGCCCCGCCGGGCTGTCGGAGGAGGGGACGGCGGTCCGCCGTCGTCCCCTTTCCGCTCCGCCCGGCGGCTTGCCGGGCGATCCGCCCCCGGCGCGGTTGTCATGGCGTCGAGGGCTCGCTACTTCTCCGGATGGAGCCGCCCGTGTCACCCGTGTCCACGTCACCCGTGCTCGTGTCGCCTTTGTCCGGGTCGCCGATGCAGCGGATGCCGACGGTCGAGGCGCCTCCCGAAGGGACCGCCGGCGGTCCCGAGGCCAAGGTTCACACCATGCGCCTGTTGATCATCGAGGACGATCGCGACGCCGCCGACTATCTGGTCAAGGCGCTGCGCGAGGTCGGTCACGTGGCGGATCACGCCGCCGACGGCGAGGAGGGCCTGGCGCTCGCCAGCCACGAGACCTACGACGTCCTGATCGTCGATCGCATGCTGCCCAAGCGCGACGGCCTCTCGGTCATCGGCGCGCTGCGGGCCAAGGGCGCTACGGTTCCGGCCCTGATCCTGTCGGCGCTCGGCGCCGTGGACGATCGCGTCAAGGGGCTGCGCGCCGGCGGCGACGACTATCTGGCGAAGCCGTACTCGTTCGCCGAGCTGCTCGCCCGAATCGAGATTTTGGCGCGGCGCCACGGCAGCCGCGAGGAGACGGTCTACCGGGTCGGCGATCTCGAGCTCGACCGGCTGTCGCACCGGGTCACCCGCGGCAAGGAGGAGATCGTCCTGCAGCCGCGCGAGTTCCGTCTGCTCGAATACCTGATGAAGCACGCCGGCCAGGTGGTCACCCGCACCATGCTGCTGGAGAACGTGTGGGACTATCACTTCGATCCGCAGACCAACGTGATCGACGTGCACGTCTCGCGCCTGCGCTCGAAGATCGACAAGGGCTTCGCGCAGCCGCTCCTCCACACGGTCCGCGGGGCCGGATACATGATACGTGACGGCGCTCGCTAAGCTCCTCAAGACCACGGTCTTCCGCCTCACCCTTCTGTACCTTTTGGTGATGGCGCTGTTCGCCGCGTTCCTGCTCGGCTATTTCGCCCTCAACACGCGGCGGCTGATGAACGAGCAGATCGTCCGCACGGTCGAGACCGAGACGGACGAGCTGATCCGCCAGTACGAAGCCGCCGGCCTGCGCCGCCTCCTCTTCATCGTCGAGAGCCGCGGCAACCAACCGGGATCGAGCCTCTATCTCGTGACGACGCCGACCGGCGGCGGCATCGCCGGCAACGTCGCCTCGCTGGAGGCGGGCGTGATCGAGCGGTCCGGCTGGGTCGAGACCAGCTATCGGCGGCTGGAGGAGCCCGACGGCGGCGACCACACGGCGCTCGTCAAGGTGACCGAGCTGCCCGGTGGGTTCCGCTTGCTGGTCGGCCGCGATCTCGCCGAGCGCGAGCACCTGTTCCGCATCGTCGCCACGGCGGGGCGCTGGTCGGTGGCGATCGTCGTCGTCCTCGGCCTCGTCGGCGGCGTGTTCGTCAGCCGTCGGGTGCTGCGCCGGATCGACGCGATGACCGACAAGGCGCGCGTCATCATGGCCGGCGACCTCGCCGGGCGGCTCCCGGTCGCCGGCTCCGGCGACGAGCTGGACCGCCTGGCGACCAGCCTCAACACCATGCTGGAGCGCATCGAGACGCTGCTGCGCGGGCTCAAGGAGGTCACCGACAACGTCGCCCACGACCTCAAGACGCCGCTCACCCGGCTGCGCAACCGCAGCGAGGCGGCGCTTCGGAATGCGTCGAGCGAGGCCGACTATCGCCAGGCGCTCGAGGCCGTCATCGAGGAATCGGACGGCCTGATCCGCACCTTCGAGAGCCTCCTGATGATCGCCCGGGCCGAGTCAGGGGAGCCGCGTGCCGACATGGTGGTGTTCGATGCCGCCGCGATCGCCCGCGATGTCGGCGAGCTGTACGAGCCGCTCGCCGAGGAGAAGGGGCTCGCCCTGCGGGTCGAGGCGGCCGAGGCGGCGCCGATCCGCGCCAACCGCGAGCTGATCGGCCAGGCGCTCGCCAACCTGATCGACAACGCCATCAAGTACGCGGCCGAGGCGGACGCCGCGCACGGCACCGCCGTGGCGCCGGCCGGCCTCCCGATCGCCGTGGGCGCCGGCGCGCCGGAGGACGGTGCGACCATGGTGGCCGAAGCTCCGCCCCAGGTGCCGCCCGACGTGCCGCCGATGTTCCCGCCGCCGCCGGCCGACGTGGTGGTGGCGGCCGCGACGATCGGCGACCGGATCGAGATCTCGGTCGCCGATCGCGGCCCCGGCATCGCCGCCGCGGATCGTGCCCGGGTGCTCGAACGCTTCGTCCGGCTGGAGAAGAGCCGCTCCAAGCCGGGCTCCGGGCTCGGATTGAGCCTTGCATCCGCGATCGCGCGGCTTCATGGAGGGGAGCTGCGGCTGGAAGACAATGCGCCGGGTCTTCGGGTCGTCCTCTCCCTCCCTCGTGCGGCGCCCGCCTGAAGGACCCCCTGTGGCGAACCAGCCGGCAGCGATAGCCGTCGAAGCAAGGTCCGCGACCCTCGCGGAGCGTCTCGTCCGTGCGCCCCTTCTGGTCGATGCGGAGGCAGCCCGGGCCGTCGTGGACGACTGGATCGCCGAGGCGGGGGAAGCCGGCACGGCCTTCGCGGGGATCGCGGCGGCGCATCCGCTGGTGCGCGCGCTGACCGAGGCGCTCGCCGACGGCTCGCCCTATCTGTGGGAGCTGATCCGGCGCGATCCGGCGTGCTTCGTCCGCCTGCTCGACCGCGATCCCGAGGCGCATCTGCGTGAGCGGATGTCGCAGACGTTCCGGGCGGTGTCGCAGAGCGCCGACGACGCCGAGGTGATGCGGCTCTTGCGCCGGCTCAAGGCGGAGGCGGCGCTGCTGATCGCGGCCGCCGACATCGGCGGCGTGTGGCCGCTCGCCCAGGTGACGCGGGCGCTGAGCGATCTCGCCGACACGGCGGTGCGGGCGGCGGTGCGCCACCTGCTGCTCTCCGCCATGCGGGCCGGCAAGCTGGTGCCGCGCGACCCCGATCACATCGAGGAGCATTGCGGCTACGTCGTCTTCGCCATGGGCAAGGGCGGCGCCCACGAGCTCAATTACTCGAGCGACATCGACCTGATCGTCTTCTACGACCCGGCGGCGCCGCTCGCCCCCGACATCGAGCCGGGTCCGCAGTTCGTGCGGATGACCCGCACGTTGATCAAGCTGCTGCAGGAGCGCAACGGCGAGGGCTACGTGTTCCGCGTCGACCTGCGCCTGCGGCCCGACCCGGCCTCGACCCAGGTCGCCGTCTCGGTGCCGGCGGCGCTCGACTACTACGAGAGCGTCGGCCAGAACTGGGAGCGCGCCGCCTTCATCAAGGCGCGGCCGGTCGCCGGCGACCTCGCGCTCGGCGGCCTCGTGCTCAAGGAGCTGACGCCGTTCGTCTGGCGCAAGTATCTCGACTTCGCGACGCTCGCCGACGTGCACGCGATGAAGCGCCAGATCCACGCCTACAAGGGGCACGGCGACATCGCGGTCGAAGGCCACAACGTCAAGCTCGGCCGCGGCGGCATCCGCGAGATCGAGTTCTTCGTGCAGACCCAGCAGCTCATCGCCGGCGGCCGCAATCCCGGCCTGCGCGGCCGCGAGACGCTGGAGATGCTGGACGCGCTCGCCGAGGGCGGCTGGATCGCGCCGGAGGCGGCGATCGAACTCGCCCGCGCCTATCGGTTCCTGCGCGAGGTCGAGCACCGGCTGCAGATGGTCGCCGACGAGCAGACCCACAATCTGCCCTCCGACCGGCCGGCGCTGGAGCGCTTCGCCCGCTTCCTCGGCTACGCGAGCCGCGACGCCTTCGCGCACGCGCTGCTCGCCGAGCTGAACGTCGTCCAGCGCCATTACGGCGCGCTGTTCGAGCACGCCGCGCTGCGCGCCGCCGAGCAGCGCGGGCTCACCTTCCCGCCCGACCGCGACGACAAGGAGACGCTCGACAAGCTCGGCGCCATGGGGTTCCGCACCCCACTCGAGGTGTCGACGACGGTGCGGCGCTGGCTCTCCGGCGCGCCGCGGGGCTTGCGCGGCGAGGCGGCGCGCAGTCACTTCGCCCAGCTCGTGCCGATGCTGCTCGACCAGCTCGCGGCGGCCGAGAATCCCGACGCCGCGGTGCTGGCCTTCGACCATTTCCTCGCCGGCCTGCACGGCGGCGCGCGGCTGTTCGCGCTCCTCAATCAGAACCCGGACCTGGTCGCGCTGGTCGGCCTGCTGCTCGGCACCGCGCCGCGCCTCGCCGACATTCTCGCCGCCCACCCGCAGGTGATGGACCCGCTGATCGACCCGGCGTTCTTCGGCGCGCTGCCCGACGCGGGGAGGCTCGACGAGGAACTGGAGCGCTCGCTCGCCCAGGCGCGCTCCGACGAGGACTTCCTCGACCGCGTGCGGTTGTTCGGCCAGGAGCACATGTTCCTGATCGGGGCCCGCATCCTGTCCGGCACCGTGTCGGCCGTGCAGGCCGGCGACGCCTTCGCCGGGCTCGCCGACGTCGTCATCAAGGCGCTGCATCGCTCCGTCGAGGCCAGCTTCTCGCGGGTCTACGGCCGCATCCCGAAGGGCGAGAGCGCCGTCCTGGCGATGGGCAAGCTCGGCGGTCGCGAGATGACGGCGTCGTCCGATCTCGATCTGATCGTCATCTACGATTTCGACGAGGCGCATCCCGAATCCGACGGCGAGCGCTCGCTCTACGGCAGCCAGTATTTCGCCCGCTTCACCCAGCGGCTGATCAACGCGCTCACCACCCAGACCAATCACGGCCGGCTCTACGAGGTCGACATGCGGCTGCGGCCGTCCGGCCGCTCCGGCCCGGTCGCCACCTCGCTCGCCGCCTTCCGCGACTATCAGCGCAGCGACGCCTGGACCTGGGAGCACATGGCGCTGACCCGCGCCCGCGTCGTCTCCGCCTCGCCCGACTTCGCGCGCGCCGTCGAGCAGGCGATCCGCGCCGTGCTGTGCGTGCCGCGCGACGCGAAGACCATCGCGGGCGACGTCGTCGAGATGCGCCGCGCCATCGCCACCGAGAAGGGCGACGGCGACCGTTGGAACCTCAAATACGTCGCCGGCGGGCTCGTCGACATCGAGTTCGTCGCCCAGTATCTGCAGCTCGTCCACGCCGCGAAGACGCCGGCGATCCTCGACACCTCGACCATCCGGGTGCTGGAGAAGGCGGCCCGTCTCGGCTTCCTCGCGGTCGAGGACGCAGAGGTGCTGCGTCCCGCGGCGCGCCTCTATCACGACCTCACCCATGTGCTGCGGCTGTGCCTGCCGGGCGCCTTCGAGCCGGAGAAGGCGGGGGCCGGTCTCCTCGCGCTGCTCACCCGCGCCGCCGACGTGCCCGACTTCGCCACCCTCGAAGCCCATCTCGCCGAGACCCAGGAGCGCGTCCGCGCCAGCTTCGTGCGGGTCTTGGGGGAGGAGCCGTAGGGGCGACGCGGCGCCTCACGCCACCGGCGTGGGTAGACGGTCGGGCTCGGCGAAGGTCTCCAGCACCCAGTCGCGGAACAGGCGGACGGCCTCGTCTGCGCCGCGCCCGTGCGGCACCGTGACGAAGTAGCCGGAGGCGGAGCGGAGGCTGTGCGCCCACGGTGCCACCAGGCGCCCGCGCGCGAGATCGTCCGACACCACCGGGGTTCGCCCCATCACCACGCCGATGCCGTTCGCCGCCATCTCGAAGCACGAGTAGAGCAGATCGCAGGCGACCTCGTCGGCGAAGACGAGGCCCGGCACGCCGGCCGTCTCCAGCCACAGCGGCCAGTCGTCGCGCAGCAGCAGCGGCGTCGTCGTGCGGATGACGCGGTGGCGCGCGAGCTCGGCCGGATCGAGCGGCAGCGACCGACCGTCGACCTGGGCCTCGCTGCACACCGGGAAGATCCGCTCGTAGCTGATCCGGTCCGCATCGTGGCCGGCGAACGTCCCGAGTCCGTAGCGGATGGCGACGTCGAGCCCCTTGAACGGCCCGCTGCCGTCCCGGTCGCCCTGATCGTAGGGGTTGAGGGTGCGCAATCTCACGTCGAGGCCGGCATGCCGGCGCAGGAAGCCGTCGATGCGCGGTGCCAGGCATTTCAGCATGAAGGTGCCGGGGCAGCCGACGATCAGCGTGTCGGCGGCGCTACGGGCCACCCGGTCGGTCGCGTGAGCTATGCCGACGATCATGGGGCGTATGTCGGCGAGGTATTGCTCGCCCGACGGGGTCAGCCGAATCGTCCCGCCCTTGCGGACGAACAACGGCATTCCGAGCAGGGTCTCGAGCTTGCGGATCTGATGACTGATCGCCGTCTGGGTGAGATTAAGCTCGACGGCGGCGCGTCCGAAACTGCAATGCCGGGCGACCGCCTCGGCGGCGCGCAGGCAGGCGATCGAGGGAAGGCGTCCGGGCATCCGGCGACGCTCTCGGCAGAGTGCGAGCCACATGACGTTTCGTCATGAGGCAGATGGTAATTATCATTTGCCAACCCCGGTTCAAACAATTTCGATCGCCCGGTTTTCATCGAGGAGCGCTGGGCGAGATGACGAATTTTCAGCAAGGACACGCACCGAGAGCAGTCGCCGCGGTGCGCGACGAACCGTGGTATTCGGGATTGACGCCGCGTCATTGGCGCATCCTGTGGGGCAGCTATCTCGGCTGGATCTTCGACGGCTTCGAGGCGTTCGCGCTGGTGGTCGCGCTGCCGTCGGCGCTGCGAACGCTGCTGACACCCGAGCAGGCGCAGACGCCGGCCTTCTACGCCGGCACCGCGATCGGCATCACGCTGCTCGGATGGGGCATCGGCGGGCTCCTCGGTGGCGTCCTGTGCGACTACATCGGCCGCAAGCGGATGATGATGCTGTCGGTGTTCTTCTATGCGCTGTTCACGGGGCTGACATGCTTCAGCACCTCGTTCGCGATGCTCGCCTTCATGCGGTTCATCACCGGCATCGCCATCGGCAGCGAGTGGAGCACCGGCATCGCGCTGGTCTCGGAGACGTGGCCGGACCGGGCGCGCCCGAAGGGCTGCGGGTTCCTCCATTCCGGGTTCGGCGGCGGCGCGCTGCTCGCGTCCGCCGTGTGGTTCCTGCTCGCCACCTATCAGCCGCTCGGCACCGAGAGCTGGCGGCTGATCTTCGTCGCCGGAGCGCTGCCCGCGTTCTGCGTGCTCTATCTGCGGCGCGCCCTCGACGAGTCCGAGAAGTGGGTGGCCGCCGTCAAGGCGCAGAAGCTCGCCGCCGCGGGACGTGACGGCGAGGGCGGCCGGCCGTTCACCCTCACCGAAATCTTCCGCGATCCGGAGAGCCGCCGCCGCGTGTTCCTGACCACCGGCCTCGCCTTCGCGACCACGGTCGGTTGGTGGGCGGTGTCGAGCTGGATGCCGGCCTACACCGAGCAGCTCGCCAAGGCCGCCGGCGAGCCGGCCGGCGTGTGGGCGCCGCGGATGTCGCTCGTCTACAACGTCGGCGCCGTGTTCGCCTACATGGCGTCCGGCTTCATCGCCGACGCGATCGGCCGGCGGCCCTACATGCTGCTGACCTTCGCCGGCTCGCTGGTGCTGTCGATCCTCACCTACACGTGGCAGGGCGACCTCGTCACCTTCATGGTGATCGCGTTCTTCAACGGCATCTTCACGCTCGGCTTCGGCTTCAGCTGGATGGCGATCTATCTAGTCGAGCTGTTTCCGACCGCGGTACGGGCGACGGCGGCGGGCTTCATCTTCAATGCCGCGCGGCTCGTCGCCTGGGTGTTCCCGATCATCGCCGGGGCGCTGGTGGCCAGCCTCGGCGGCCTGTCGAGCGCGGCCCTAACCATGGCGAGCGTGTTCGTGCTCGGGCTGATCCTGCCGTGGTTCATGCCGGAGACGGCCGGCAAGCCGCTCCCGGACTGAGATTCTCACGTAGACCAGGACCAAGCAGGCGACGACGCGCTCCGATCCGACGGGTCGGGGCGCGTTTTTTCGTGGCGATGGAATGCGCGTCGTGTCGGCTCACCCGCAGCTGCGGATCGGCGGGGTCGTCTCGCGGTCCTTGCTGTAGAGCGCGGCGTCGAAGCGGCGGGCGGCCGCCTGCAGGGCGTCGATGCCGGCGCTCGGCTTGCGCGTCCCGCCGATCGGCAGCCGCACCACCACGATGGTGCCCTTGCTGGGCGTCGAGCGCAGCCGCATGGAGCCGTGGTGCAGCTCGACCAGCGACTTGGAGATGGCCAGCCCGAGGCCCGAGCCCTGGTGGCTCTTGGTGAACTGGTCCTCGACCTGCTCGAACGGCCGGCCGAGCCGGGCCAGTGCCTGGCGGGTGATGCCGATGCCGGTGTCGGCGATGGCGATGACGACGTCGTCGCCGCTGCGCCGGCCGTGCACCCGCACCTCGCCGCCCTCCGGTGTGAACTTCACGGCGTTGGAGAGGAGGTTGAGCACCACCTGCTTGACGGCGCGGCGGTCGGCGACGAGGCCGATCTCCGGCGCGATGCACGAGGTGACGGTGAGCGACTTGTCCCGGGCGCGCTTCGACACCACCCGGATCGCCTCGCCAAGGATGCGGTCGGCGTCGACCGGCTCGAAGTCGAGACGCAGCCGCCCGGCCTCGATGCGCGACATGTCGAGAATGTCGTTGATGACGTCGAGCAGATATTGGCCGCTCTCGCGGATGTCACGGCAGTACTCGTCGTAGCGGTCGACGCCGAGCGGGCCGAACAGCCGCGCTTCCATGATCTCGGAGAAGCCGATGATGGCGTTGAGCGGCGTGCGCAGCTCGTGGCTCATGTTGGCGAGGAACTTCGACTTGGCCTGGTTGGCGTCCTCGGCGCGGGTCTTCTCGGCGGCGTATTTCTCGGCGAGCTCGGAGAGCTGGCGGGCCTGGGTCTGCAGCGCCTGCTGGGAGTTGCGCAGATCGTTGATGGTCGCCATCAGGCGCCGCTCGCTCTCGATCAGCTTCTCCTCGTGGCGCTTGATCTTGGTGATGTCGGTGCCGACCGAGACGTAGCCGCCGTCCTTGGTGCGGCGCTCGCTGATCTGCAGCCAGCGGCCGTCGTCGAGCTGCGCCTCGAAGGTGCGGCCGCCCGTCGTCGCGCCGCTCTCGGCCACGATGGTGCGCACCACGTGCTGGCTGCCGGCGGCGAGCACGGCCTCGTAGGAGGTGCCGGCGACCACGGCCGAGTCGGACAGGTTGTACAGCTCCTGGAAATTGGAGTTGCACATCACGAGACGGTTCTCGGCGTCCCACAGCACAAAGGCTTCCGGCACCGTCTCGATCGCGTCGCGCAGCCGGATGTCGGCCGCGACCGTCTTCTCGACCAGGCTCTTCTGCTCGGTGATGTCGACCGCGATGCCGATCAGATGCACGCCGCCGTCGCCCTGGCGGATGATCTCGCAGCGGACCCGCAGCCACACCCAGTCGCCGCGGGCGTGCCGCATCCGGAAGGCGCGGTCGATCGCCCTGGTCTGGCCGTCGGCGATCTGCGCGGCGAGCCCGGCGAGGTCGACGTCCTGCGGATTGACCAGCGCCTCGAGGTCCTCGAACTCCAGGAGTTCGTCGCGGCATTCGATGCCGAGGATCGCGAACATCGAATGCGACCAGAAGATCCGGCCCGAGGCGAGATCCCAGTCCCACAGGCCGCAGCGGCCGCGGTTGAGCGCCGTGTCGATGCGGTGCCGCACCGTGTCGTGGATCAGGTCGGCCTCGCGGGCCCGCATCGCCTGCCAGTGGAAGGCGAAGCCGAGAATCAGGACGACGAAGCCGGTGGTCGCCGACAGGGTCACGGTCATGGCCGTGTCGGAGCGCCATCCGGCCGTGGCGTTCGCGGCCGGCGTGATCACGAGCATCCGGCCGAGCGGGGCGGGGAGGTCGCGCAGCGTGACGAGACCGCGGCCGCCCTCGGCGAGGTCGCTCTCGACCACGCTGCCGCGTCGTCCGAGCAGCGCCGCCCCGGCGATCGGGACGGCGAGTTCGGCGATGCGCCGGCCGCGGCCGCGCTCCGGCGGGGTCGAGGCGATCACGACGCCGGCCGCGTTGGCGACGAAGACGTCGCGGTCGCGCAGCATCGGGTCGGCGCCGATCGCCGCCGTCACCTCGTCCTGCAGCCGGGTCGGCGCGGCCGCCAGCGCGATGATCTCGAGCCGTTGCGCCAGCAGGGCGGCGACGAGCTCGAGCTCGTCGGCCGCCGTCGCCACGGCGCGTCGATGATTGTCGCGGATCTGCACCGCGGCGCCGGTCGCGATGGTGATCAGGAAGACGAGGATGAGAACCGGAACCGCCCGTCGAAGCACGGGCTCGGCGATCAGCAGTCGGCGGTACGCGGGCTTGGCGACGCTCTGCGCCAGAGCCTTGATGGAATCGGTACTCGCCGACGCGCTCGCACCGTGAGCGGGCGCCATCGCCAGCCTCCGTTCGGATCAGTCCTGAAAAGTGCCGGAAGGATGTGCCGCATCTCCCCGAACGGCGGCATTTGAATCGAATATTAACGATTTGTCGAGAGTCCCCGAATCGATTTCGGAGCCGCTTTTCGGGCTCGTGAAAAAGCCGAGTCATTTGAATCGCGTAGGCGCGGGGCGGGCACGCCCCGACGCCCGCGGGAGAGGCCCGTCAGCGCTCGCCGAGCGACCGCTCGACGATGTCGGCGAGATCTCGTGACAACGAGGGATTCGCGGCGACCCGTTCGAGCGTCGCGCGCGCCTTGTCGCGGCGCCCCGACTCCAGCGCCCGCCAGCTCCGAAACGCCGTCATCAGCCGCGCCGCGACCTGAGGATTGCGCCCGTCGAGGGTGAGCACCATGCCGGCGACGAAGTCGTAGCCCTTGCCGTCGGCGCGATTGAACTGAGTGTGGTTCGCCTGCGCGAACGAGCCGAGCAGGGCGCGCACCCGATTCGGATTGCCGAGCGAGAAGGCCGGATGGTCGATCAACCGCTCGACCCGCGCGAGCGTGCCCGGGTCCGGGATCATGGCCTGCAGGGCGAACCACTTGTCGATCACCAGCGGGTCGTCGCGGAAGCGCTCGGCGAAGTCGGCGAGCGCCGCCTCGCGCTCGGCCGTGTCGTGCAGGCTGAGCGTGCCGAGCGCCGCCATCCGGTCCGTCATGTTGTCGGCCTCGGCATACTGGGCGGCGGCGAGCGCCACGGCGCCGGCATGGCCGGGCGCCGCCAGGAGATCGAGGCAGACATTGCGCAGCGCGCGCCGTCCGGCGCTCGCCGCGTCGGGCGAGTAGGGGCCGTCGTCGCGCAGGCGGTCGTAGAGGACCCGCAGCGTCGGCGCGAGGTCGTTGCCGATCGCGCGGCGCAGCGCGTGGCGGGCGTTGAAGATCGCCTCGGGGTCGACGTCGCGGCCGATGTCGCGGGCGATGTCGCCCTCCGACGGGATCGACAGCACCTGCGCCACGAAGGCCGGCTCCAGCCGCTCGTCGCCGAGCACCGAGGCGAGCGCGTGGACGAGGCCGCCGTCGTGGCGCACCCCGCCGCCCGCCCGGATCACCGCGACGTTGCCGATCAGGATCTCGGAGGCGAGCGTCTGCACGGCCTGCCAGCGATTGAACGGGTCGGAATCGTGGATGGCGAGGAAGCGCAGATCGTCGCTGCCGAGGTCGGCCTTGATCTTCACCGGGGCCGAGAAGCCGCGGTTGAGCGACGGCACCACCGGCACCGTGATCCCGTCGAACACGAAGCGTTCGGCGGGCTTTCTGAGCACCAGCACGCCGCGCTCGACCGGGCCGTGCCCGCGGCGCACCAGCGGCACGTCGCGGCCGTCCGGTCCCACGAGACCCAGCACGAGCGGAATCTGCAGCGGCGACTTGACCGGCTGGCCCGGGGTCGGAGGCACCACCTGGGCGATGTCGAGCACCAGCGTGCCGCCCTGCGCGTCGTGGCGGCGCGTCACCGCGAGCTCGGGCGTGCCGGCCTGGCCGTACCAGAGCATGAAGTGGGAGAGGTCGGTGTCGCCCGCATCGGCGAAGCAGGCGACGAACTCCTCGATGGTGGCGGCGCGGCCGTCGTGGCGGGCGAAATAGAGATCCATGCCGGCCCGGAACGTCTCCGGTCCGAGCAGGGTCTTGAGCATGCGCACCACCTCGGCGCCCTTCTCGTAGACGGTCGCCGTGTAGAAATTGTTGATCTCGCGATAGGTCTCCGGCCGCACCGGATGGGCGAGCGGTCCCGCGTCCTCGACGAACTGATGGCCGCGCAGCACCCGCACGTCGGCGATGCGCTTCACCGGCCGCGAGCGCATGTCGGAGGAGAATTCCTGATCGCGGAAGACCGTCAGGCCCTCCTTCAGGCAGAGCTGGAACCAGTCGCGGCAGGTGATGCGGTTGCCGGTCCAGTTGTGGAAGTACTCGTGCGCGATCACCGCCTCGATATGGGCGAAGTCCGCGTCGGTCGCGGTCTCGGGCGAGGCGAGCACGTACTTGTCGTTGAAGATGTTGAGGCCCTTGTTCTCCATGGCCCCCATGTTGAAGTCGGCCACCGCGACGATGTTGAAGACGTCGAGGTCGTACTCGCGGCCGAACGCCTCCTCGTCCCAGCGCATCGACCGTTCCAGCGCGGCGAGCGCGTAGCCGGCGCGGTCCGCCTTGCCGGGCTCGACATAGACGGCGAGCTCGACGGCACGGCCCGACATCGTCGTGAACGTCGTGCGGCAGACATCGAGCCGCCCGCCGACCAGCGCGAACAGGTAGCAGGGCTTCGGGAAGGGATCGTGCCAGACGGCGAAGTGCCGGCCGGTGCCGGGCACGTCGCCGCGCTCGACCAGGTTGCCGTTGCCGAGCAGCACCGGCGCCTCGTCGCGGTCCGCCTCGATGCGGGTCGTGTAGACGGCCATCACGTCGGGCCGGTCGGGGAAATAGGTGATGCGGCGGAAGCCCTCGGCCTCGCACTGCGTGCAGTAGTTGCCGCTCGACCGGTAGAGCCCCATCAGCTTGGTGTTGGCCGACGGATCGATCTCGGTCTCGACCTCGAGCACGAAGGGGCCGGGCGGCGGCTGCGGTATGGTGAGACCGTCCGGGCCGGCCGCGTAGGCGGCCTCGGGCAGCGCGGCGCCGTCGATCGTGACCGACAGGGGCGTCAGCTCGTCGCCGTCGAGCACCAGCGGGGCCGGGCCGCGCGCCGCCGGATTGGGGCGCAGCGCGAGGCGCGCCTTGATCCGGGTGCGGTTCGGGTGCAGCGCGACATCCAGATGGACCGTGTCGACCAGCCAATCGGGGGGACGATAGTCCGAGAGGCGGATCGGGCGTGCATGTTCGGTGCGCATGAAGGTCCTCGGTGTCTGCGAACCCCATGTAATCCGGACGGCAGCGGAATTCCATCCGCCCGCGGCACCGGCGCAGCCATTTCGCCGCAGCGACGCGTTCGCCGATCGGATTTGCGCGATGCGACCTTTGTGGTTTAGTGGCGAGATCAGCGCGGTGTCCGGGCACGGACATCGCGGAGCGACAACGCGAGACACATCGCGGCGCAACAAAGCGATCGGCCCCGCCCTGCATTCACCGATCGCCGTCAGGAGGATTCGCGACGGCGCCGAACCGGCGCCCGCCGGACGAACAACAGCGGACCGTCGCTCCCGCGAGCGGCGCATGTCCCGCGACGTCATCAAAAAACCAGGGAGAAGACGCCATGACACTGCTCGACTTCAAGCCGCGTGCGCCGACCGCCCGCCGGGCGAAGGCCGTCACGACCACCATCGCGGCCGGCGCCGCCCTGCTGGCGATGGCTCTGCCCGGCGCCGCGCAGACCTCCGGCAGCGACGCCGCCGGCGCCTATCCGAGTCAGCTCGTCAAGATCATCGTACCGTTCGGCGCCGGCAGCATCACCGACAACCTCGCCCGCATCCTGGCCGACAAGCTCGGCGAGATGTGGAAGCAGCAGGTGATCGTCGAGAACCGGCCGGGCCTCACCGGCACCACGGCGGCGGCGAAGTCGCAGGCCGACGGCTACACGCTGATGCTCACCTCCAACGGCCACACGGTGGCCGGCACGGTGAACAAGAACATCCAGTTCGACCCGGTGAAGGACTTCGTCGGCGTCGGCAAGGTCGCCTCGGTGCCGCTCGTCGCCATCGTGCCGCCGGAGCTCGGGGTGAAGTCGCTGCCCGAGTTCCTCGCGATGGCGAAGGAGAAGCCCGGTAAGCTGAACTTCTCCTCGGCGGGCGTCGCCTCGACCTCGTTCCTCGGCTCCGAGCTGATGCGCCAGAGCGCCGGCGTCAACATCGTGCACGTGCCCTACAAGGGCGTGCCGGACGCCGTCACGGCGGTGGTGCGCAACGACGCGCAGCTCTACTTCGCGCCGATCCCCAACGCCCAGGAGCTCGCGACCGCCGGCAAGGTCCGGATGATCGCCATCAACTCCAACACCCGCAGCGCCAAGCTGCCCGACATCGCCACCGTCAAGGAGGCGGTGCCGAGCTACGATTACGATTCGTGGTTCGCCGTGATGGCGCCGGCCGGTACGCCGAAGGCGATCGTGGCCAAGGTGAACGCCGACATGGCCAAGGTGCTGCGGATGCCGGACGTGGTCGAGAAGCTCGACACGCTCGGCGCGGTGGCGTCGCCCGGCACGCCGGACGCGCTCGACAAGCAGCTCGCGCACGAGACCGAGTTCTACGCCAAGGTGATGCGCGAGGCCGGCCTCGGCGGCACGAACTGAGGCGGAGCCGTCGTTCTCCGACTCGTCATGCCCGGCCTTGTGCCGGGCATCCCCGTCCGCGGCATCATCGACTAGGACAGGCGTGGATGGCCGGGACAAGCCCGGCCATGACGGTGCGGGCGTCTCTTGGCTTGCGTCGGCCCCCCGTTGGTGGCACCTCCGGATGTGAAGACAGCCTCCGGAGGCGGCCATGCCGGGAGATGTCACGGGCGAGCCCAAGCGCGTAGAGATCGGGCGCGCAGAGATCTGGCGCGCCGAGACCATGCGGGCCATGGTGCTGGAGCGGCCGGGCACGCCGCTGGTGCTGCGCGAGCGGCCGGTGCCGCGGCCCGGGCCCGGCGAGGTCCTGCTGCGGGTCGCGGCCTGCGGGGTCTGCCGCACCGATCTCCACGTCGTTGACGGCGAGCTGACGCATCCGACGCTGCCGGTCGTTCCCGGCCACGAGATCGTCGGCCGGGTGCTCGCGGTCGGCGACGGAGTCGCGGGCTTCCACACGAGCCAGCGCATCGGCGTGCCGTGGCTCGGCGCCACCTGCGGCACCTGCCCGTATTGTCGCGACGGACGTGAGAATCTCTGCGACGCGCCGGGCTTCACCGGCTACACGCGCGACGGCGGCTACGCGACCCACGCGGTCGCCGATCATCGCTACTGCTTCGCGCTGCCGGATGGCACCGGCGGCGGCGCGCTCGACGACGCCCACATGGCGCCGCTCCTGTGCGCCGGGCTGATCGGCTGGCGCAGCTACAGGATGGCGCGCGAGGGGATGGCCGGCGAGGGGCGGGCGCTCGGCCTCTACGGCTTCGGCGCCGCCGCTCATATTCTCACGCAGGTCGCCGTGCAGCAGGGACATCGCGTCCTCGCCTTCACGCGCGCCGGCGACGATGCCTCGCAGGCTTTCGCCCGGACGCTCGGGGCCGAATGGGCCGGCGCCGCCGAGGCGACGCCACCGGTGCCGCTCGACGCCGCGATCATCTTCGCCCCGGTGGGAGCGCTGGTGCCGGCGGCCCTGCGGGCAGTGCGCAAGGGCGGCCGCGTCGTCTGCGCCGGCATCCACATGTCGGACATTCCGAGCTTCCCCTACGCGATCCTGTGGGAGGAGCGCCAGCTCGTCTCGGTCGCCAACCTGACCCGCGAGGATGCGCAGTCGTTCTTCGCGGCGCTGCCGTCGCTCGACCTCGAGACCGAGGTGACTCTCTATCCTCTGGCGCGAGCCAATGCGGCGCTCGCCGATCTGCGGGCCGGACGGCTGCAGGGCGCAGCGGTACTGCAATGTTCGTCAGCCGACGAAAAGTCGAACCAACTCAACGGCTCGTGTGTCGCCTAAGGGAAAATACTTCCGTCAGGCTGGAACCTCCCTCGGACCCGCTCGTTCTATGTCGGAGTGTCGCCGGATCGAACGTGCGGGGTTCCGCTCCTCGCATCACCAGTGAACTCATCATTCCAATCGGGGCGGGGGAGCGGACGAGGGACAGCATGGCTGTTGCGCGCAGGATTCGTCGACGCGGCTGGATGACGGCCGCCAACAAGACCAACCAGACCGTGGAGCCGAAGCGGCCGGCGGTGCGCCATCTGGCGGTGCGCTCGCGCGCCGGTGGCTCGCTCGCCGAGGCCAAGGCCTATGTGTTCATGGTGGAAGGCGCCGTGATCGACACGGTGCTGCCATCGACGAACTGCTGGCTACAGACGCTCACCGAGTTCGGCCACACGTTCCGCACCGCCGACCTGCATCGTTATCACGGCCTCGATCCCGACGCGCTGCTCGACGCGCTGCTGCCGGTGGTCGACGCGGAGACCAAGGAGTTCATCCTCGCGAAGTATCGCATGCGCTGGACCGGCGAGGTGATGCCGACGCTGCGTCCCTTCCCGGGCGTGCGCGAGCTGATCCTCGATCTCGCCTCGCGTGGGGCCGCGGTGGCGCTGGTCACCCACGCGTGCGGCGAGGAGCTGACGCAGATGCGGGCGCTGCTCGGGCTCGACGACTCCGTGACCATCGTGTCGGGCGACGACGTCCCGCGCGGCATGCCGCATGCCGACCGCATCGGCGCCGCGCTGGAGCGGCTCGGGGTGCGCCAGCCCGGCGACGCCCTCGTCGTCGGTGCGAGCCCGTGGGACGCCGAGGCGGCGCACGCGGCCCACACCCGGTCGGTCGGCGTGCTCTCCGGACTGTTCGCCCGCGCCGACCTGCTCGAGGCCGGTTGTCAGTCGGTGTTTCTCGACGCCAAGAGCCTCGCCGGCGCGCTCGCCGCCCCCGAGATCGCGGCCTGAAGGCCGCGCAGTACACATTCGTTTCGTCATATGGCTTGAAGCCGCCGCGACCGACCCGTCGCGGCGGCTTTTTTTATCGAGCCGACATCCTGCGACGAAGGTCGAGGCGGGACCGGGCCGCAACCGGCTTGCCGGCCGGCGGCCGGGGCGCATAAGCTCTCTCATCAAACAACACGAGCGCCCGGCCGCATGGACCGGAGCGCCGAGGGAGCGCCGATGACCAATCTCTTCACACGCCCGAACTCCGTTCCGTCGCGCGCCGCGCCGTCACGCGGACTGTCGCGCCGCGCCTGCGTGGTGCTGGCCGCCGTCGCCGCGACGACGCTCGGCCTCGCCGCCACGGCCGTCGCCGCCCTCGATTACCCGACCCGGCCGGTGCGCTGGATCGTCTCCTATCCGCCGGGCGGGGCGACCGACATCACGGCGCGCCTCGTCGGCCAGGCCGTGTCGGAGCGGCTCGGCCAGCAGGTCGTGATCGAGAACCGCGCCGGCGCCGGCAACAATATCGGCACCGAGATCGCCATCAACGCCGCGCCGGACGGCTACACGCTGTTCTTCGTCAACCCGGCCAACACCATCAACGCCACGCTCTACAAGAAGCTGTCGTTCGACTTCGTGCGCGACATCCAGGGCGTCGCCGGCATCATCCGGGTGCCCAACGTGATGGTGGTGACCCCGTCGGTGCCGGCCAAGACCGTGCAGGAGTTCATCGACTGGGTGAAGGCCAATCCCGGCAAGGTGAACCTCGCCTCCTCGGGCAACGGCACCTCGATCCACCTGTCCGGCGAGCTGTTCATGGCGATGACCGGCGCCAAGATGACTCACGTGCCGTATCGCGGCTCGGCGCCGGCCGTCACGGATCTGCTCGCCGGTCAGGTCCACGTGATGTTCGACAATCTTCCCTCGGCGATCGAGCACATCCGGGCCGGCCGGCTGCGGGCGCTGGCCGTGACGACGGCGGAGCGCTCGGCCATGCTGCCCGACGTGCCGACCGTCGCCGAGACCGTGAAGGGCTACGAGGCGAGCGGCATCTTCGGCATGGGCATCCAGAAGGCCGCCCCGAAGGAGATCGTCGACCGGCTCAACGCGGCGGTGAACGAGTCGCTCGACGATCCCAAGCTGAAGACGCGGCTCGTCGAGCTCGGCGGCATCGTGATGAAGACGACGCCGGCCGAGTTCCAGAAGACCATCGAGGACGAGACGGCGAAGTGGGGCAAGGCCGTCCAGTTCTCCGGCGCCTCGGTGGACTGACGCCGGCGGACGATCGACGGGGGTGTCATTCCGGGGCGTGAGCCGAAGGCTCGCGAACCCGGAATCCAGCGGAGGTCTCCGTAATGGCGGCTCGATTCCGGGTTCGCGGCTTCGCCGCGCCCCGGAATGACGGATCGATCAGATCCGCGCGTCGTGACAGAGCCGCAGCCGCTCAGTGTCGGTCGCGATCCCGCGGCACGCCGGCTGTCGGCGGTCGACGCAGTCCGACAATCCGCATCGCTTCGCTCACCTCGCATTCACGTTTCGACGAAGGTTCGGTTGTTCGTGACGGTCTTTGCCTCTTACGATTGATGCAACCAGAAGCCGAGCGAATCGGCCGGACCTGACAGGTGGCGGCGACGTGCCGCGATGGAGGAATGGAAATGCGGGTTTTCGGACAATTCGGCTCGCGCCTGGCGGCGGTCGCGGGGACCGCTGCGACGGTGGCGCTGGCACTGACGGCGAGCCTCGCGTTCGGCGGCACGGCGCTCGCCGACGACGCGGCGGACTATCCCAACCGGCCGGTGCGCATCGTGGTGGCGTATCCGCCCGGCGGCACCACCGACATCCTGGCCCGCATCGTCGGCCAGCACATGTCGGAGACGCTCGGCCAGCAGTTCATCGTCGAAAACAAGCCCGGCGCCGGCAACAATATCGGCACCGAGATGGTGGTGAACTCGGCGCCCGACGGCTACACGCTGCTGCTCGCCAACCCGGCCAACGGCATCAATGCGAGCCTCTACAAGAAGCTCTCCTTCAACTTCCTGCGCGACATCACCCCGGTCGCCGGCATCGTGCGGGTGCCGAACGTGATGGAGGTCAACCCGAGCTTCCCGGCCAAGACGGTCGCCGAGTTCATCGAATACGCCAAGGCCAATCCCGGCAAGGTGAACATGGCCTCCTCGGGCAACGGCACCTCGGTCCATCTGTCGGGCGAGATGTTGATGGCGATGACCGGCATCAAGATGACCCATGTGCCGTATCGCGGCGCCGGTCCCGCGCTCACCGACCTGATCGCCGGCACGGTCGACGTGATCTTCGACAACCTGCCGTCGTCGATCGCCCACATCCAGGCCGGCAAGCTGCGGGCGCTCGCCGTCACCACCGACACGCCTTCCGATCAGCTTCCGGGCGTGCCGACCGTCGCGGCGACCGTGCCGGGCTACGAGGCGAGCGCCTGGTTCGGCTTCGGCGCTCCGAAGGGCACGCCGCCGGCCGTCGTCGCCAAGCTCAACGCCGCCGTGAACAAGGCGCTGGCCGATCCCAAGGTGAAGGCGCGTCTCGTCGAGCTCGGCGGCGTCCCGCTCGTCGGCCCGCCCGAGGCGTTCGGCAAGGTGATGAAGGACGAGACCGAGAAGTGGGAGAAGGTGGTCAAGTTCTCCGGCGCCAGCGTGGATTGACCTCGCCGTGCACCCCGCGTGCCCCGGACAAGGCGCGTCAGGCCGCAGGCCTGATGCGCCGCAGATCCGGGGCCCGGAAGCGGATCGGGAGGCGCTTCGTCAGGTCGCCCCTGGGTCCCGGGTCACGACGCTTCGCGCCGCGCCCGGGACACGAGTCGGCCGCCGCTGCCGCAGGGCGGGGTCTCGTCGGATGCGGATTGCGCTCCACGCCGGCCGGGCTACGCTGACGAGCCCCCTTCGCAACCCGCCGGCCTTCCCGTGACATCTCACAAGAAAACTCCCGAGACGCTGCGCAGCCATCGCTGGTTCGGCGTCTCCGATCTGCGCTCCTTCGGCCACCGCTCGCGGCTGCGCCAGCTCGGCTACGATTCGGCCGACTGGGTGGGCAAGCCGGTGATCGGCATCGTCAACACCTGGAGCGACATCAATCCCTGCCACGGCCATCTGCGCGCGCGCGCCGAGGACGTGAAGCGCGGCGTGCTGCAGGCCGGCGGCCTGCCGATCGAGCTGCCGGCGATGTCGCTCGCCGAGCCGATCGTGAAGCCCTCGGCGATGCTCTATCGCAACTTCCTCGCGATGGAGACCGAGGAGCTCTTGCGCAGCCATCCGATCGACGGCGTCGTGCTGATGGGCGGCTGCGACAAGACCACGCCGGGCCTCCTGATGGGCGCGATCAGCATGGGCCTGCCTGCCATCTACGTGCCGGCCGGGCCGATGCTGCGCGGCCACTGGCGCGGCGAGACGCTCGGCTCCGGCTCGGACACCTGGAAGTACTGGGACGAGAAGCGCGCCGGCCGCATCGGCGAGGCGGAGTGGACCGAGATCGAGGGCGGCATCGCGCGCTCCTACGGCACCTGCATGGTGATGGGCACGGCCGCCACCATGATGGCGATCGCCGAGGCGCTCGGCTTCACGCTGCCCGGCGCGTCGTCGATTCCGGCCGTCGACGCCTCGCATTCCCGCATGGCCGCGGCCTCCGGCCGCCGCATCGTCGACATGGTGTGGGAGGATCAGACGCCCGCCCGCATCCTGTCCTCCGCGGCCTTCGACAACGCCATAAAGGTCCACATGGCGATGGGCGGCTCGACCAACGCCATCATCCATCTGGTCGCCATGGCGCGCCGCGCCGGGCTGACCATCGACATGGCGCGCTTCGACGCGATCTCCCGCGAGATCCCCGTGCTCGCCAATGTGCGTCCGTCCGGCCAGTGGCTGATGGAGGATTTTTATTACGCCGGCGGCCTGAAGGCACTGATGGGTGAGTTGCGCGAGGCGCTGGATCTCTCCTGCGTCGGCGTGTCGGGCGTGCCGCTCGGCGAGGCGCTGGCCGGCGCCCGCGTGCACCGGCCCGACATCATCCGCACGCTGGCCGATCCGGTGTCGCGGGCCGGCGCCACCGCGGTGCTGACCGGCAACCTCGCGCCGCGCGGCTGCGTGATGAAGCCGCCGGCCGCCGATCCGCGCCTGCTGAAGCATTGCGGCCCGGTGCTCGCCTTCGAGGACTTCAACGAGATGGCCGCGGCGATCGATCGGGACGACCTCGCGGTGACGCCGGATCACGTGCTGGTGCTGAAGAACGCCGGCCCCAAGGGCGGCCCCGGCATGCCGGAATGGGGCATGCTGCCGATCCCGAAGAAGCTCGTGCGCGCCGGCGTGCGCGACATGGTGCGGGTGTCGGACGGACGGATGAGCGGGACGAGCTACGGCGCCTGCATCCTCCACGTCTGCCCGGAGAGCTTTGTCGGCGGCCCGCTGGCGCTGGTGCAGACCGGCGACCGGCTGGAGATCGACGCCGACGGGCGGCGCATCCATCTGCATGTCGGCGAGGAGGAGCTCGCCCGCCGCCGCGCCGCCTGGACGCCGCCGCCGCCGCGTTTCGAGCGCGGCTGGGGCGCCATGTATTCGGCCCATGTCGGCCAGGCCGACGAGGGCTGCGACTTCGATTTTCTGACAGGCACGGCACCGACCGCCGAGCCGGAGATTCATTGAGGGCTTGTGGTCATGCCGGGGCGCTGCGCAGCAGCGAACCCGGCATCCAGCGACGAACTCCGAACGCTCGGCTGGATTCCGGGTTCGGCGCTGTGCGCCGCCCCGGAATGACCGAAGAGACCACGCCAGCCTTCAAAATCGAGAGCTCGTCATGCCCGCGCTCGTCGCGGGCATCCACGAACTTTACGCCTCGCAAAAGTAAGATCGTGGATGGCCGGGACGAGCCCGGCCATGACGAAGGACGCGAGTCGTCGTCGACAGGGCCGTTCTCACACCGGCTCGAAGTTGACCGACTTCAGAAGCTCGCTGTTGCGCTTCACGTCCTTCTCGATGAAGTCGGCGAACGACTCGGGCGTGCCGCTGACCGGCTCGATGCCGAACTCGGCGAGCTTGCCGGAGGCGGCGAGGTCCTTGATGGCGGCGTTGCAGGCGGCGTTGAGGGCCGTGACGGTCGCGGCTGGCATGCCTTTCGGTCCCCACACGCCGTACCAGGTCGCGTATTCGAGCCCCGGCATGCCGTTCTCGGCGGCGGTCGGGATCTCGGGGGCGAGGGCGGCCCGGGCCTTCGCCGTGACGGCGAGCGCCTTGACGTTGCCGCCGCGCGCCATCGGCAGCAGCGCCAGCACCGGGTCGATCATCAGCTGGACGTGGCCGGCGGCGACGTCGGTGAGCCCCGGCGCGGTGCCGCGATAGGGCGCGATCGTGAGGTTGAGGCCGGCGAGCTTGTTGAACAGAACCGTGGCGAGATGACCCGGCGCGCCGAGCGCGGCCGTCGCGAAGGTCCACTTGTCGGGCTGCTGCTTGGCGTCGGCCACCACCTCGGCGATGGTTTTGAACGGCAGGTTCGGCGCCATCACGAGCAGCATCGGCGCCTCGCCGACGCGGGCGATCGGCGTGAAGTCCGTCACCGGGTCGTAGGGCGGGCTCTTCATCACCTGCTTGGCCATGGTGTGGGTCATGGCCGAGAACAACAGCGTGGTGCCGTCCGGCTCCGCCGAGCGCACGGCCGAGCCGCCGATCGAGCCGTTCGCGCCGCCGCGGTTCTCCACCACGATCGTCAGGCCGTACTTCTCCTTCAGCTTCTCGGCGAGCAGGCGGGCGAACACGTCCACGCCGCCGCCGGCCGCGAACGGCACGACGAGGCGGATCGGGCGCTTGGGCAGCGCGTCGGTCTGCGCGAGAGCCGGCGCGAGGCCGAGCGTCCCCAGGGTCGCGGTGGTGGCGATCAGAAAGTCCCGGCGGTGGATCATGGTGCAGTCCTTCTTCTTGCTCGTGCGAAGGGCGGGCAAAGCGCCCGAGTGAACGGCGCCGCCACCGGATCGGCAGCGGCGTTGACGAGACGCGTTCGGCGCGCGAGGTGCGCGCCGCATTTCGAAAGCGTGGACGGAGCCCGAAGGCCGAAGACGTCGAGGTGGAAGTCGAAAGTGCGAGAACCAGTGGTCCGGATGGAAGAGCCCGGAAACGCCAAGACGGAAGTCGAAAACGAAGAGAGAATGGCCGGCCCGAAACCGCGGGCCGGCCGAGTTGCCCCAGGTCAGGGAGACAGTTCTTCCAGCACGCGGCCCTTGGTCTCGATGGCCATCAGGGTGGTGACCACCCCGCCGAGCACCGCGATCCCGGCGAACGCCGCGAACACGTAGGAGATTCCGTAGTCGGCCATCAGGAAGCCGACCATCAGCGGGCCGATCGACGAGCCCGCCCGCAGCCAGGCGCTGCCCATGCCGGTGCCGATCGCCCGCAGGCGGGTCGGATAGAGCTCGGCCGAGTAGAGGTAGAGCGAGAAGGCGATGGTCTGCAGGATCGCGTAGACGCAGGTCGCCAGCACGAGCACCTGCACGGCCGAGGTGCCGCCGAGGAACGACAGCAGCAGGAGCGGGATCGTCGCCAGGAAGAAGGCGGCGATGTACCAGGGCCGACGGCCGACCTTGTCGATCAGGAGCGCGCAGGCGATGGAGGCCATGACGCCGACCGCCGAGGTGGTCCAGCCGTAGGCGAGCGCGGTCTGCAGCGGCAGCTTGAACACGCTCTTGTAGAGGGTCGGAAGCCACGTGATCATGCCGTTGTTGATCATGTAGGCACAGACCCAGAGCGACCAGATGGTCAGGGTGCGCTTCAGGTAGATGCCCTTGAACAGCTCACGCCAGTCGGACTTCGCCGTCGCCTTCGGGTCGATCGGACGGACCACCGGCTCGGGCAGCACGCCGCCCCGCTTGGTGACGTCGTTCTCGAGCATCTTCACGACCTTTTCGGCCTCGGCGATGCGGCCCTTCGACGCGAGCCAGCGCGGCGATTCCGGCATCAGCCACCGCAGCGGGATGGTCAGCACCGAGGGGACCAGGCCGACGATGAACATCGCCTTCCAGCCGTAGATCGGCACCAGGAAGTAGCCCACCATGCCGGCGAACATCAGGCCGATCGGGAAGATCACCTCGTAGAGCAGGAAGAAGCGGCCGCGCTTCTTGGCGCCGATGAACTCGTTGATGTAGGCGCTGGCGACCGGAACCTCGGCGCCCGTGCCGATGCCCTGGAAGAAGCGGAACACCATCATCGACAGGCCGCTCCAGGCGAAGAGGCAGCCGATGTCCATGGCGACGAACAGGATGATGGTGAACATCAGGACGTGCAGGCGTCCGATCTTCTCGGCGAGCCAGCCGAAGAACACGGCGCCGAAGAGCTGTCCGATGTAGCCGGCCGAGATGATGAACCCGACCTCCGACGGCGTCAGCTTCCATTCGCCGACGAGCGCCGGCATGGCGAAGGCGATGGCGAGCACCGTGTAGGCGTCGAAGAAGGTGGCGATTCCGACGATGACGCGGATCAGCATCAGCCGCCGGGAGACGGGGAGACGCTCGATCCGGGCGACCAGCATCTGGATCGCTTCGGGGGAAACCGCGGGCGCGGCGGCCTTGGTGGCCGCGGCTTGTGCGGCGCCCGCGTAGGCTTGGACGGACATTGGAAACCCCTGTTGTCGCGACGGCGGCCCGCTCGGGGGTGCGAAGGGCACGAGCCTCCAGGTCCGGGCGGCCGCCAGGGCCGCCCGGGATGGTCGCGTTGCGGAAGAGAGCGCGGCGCCGCCGGTCGCCCGGCGACGCCCGGCGTCGTCAGGCCGCGATCGCGGCGGGCTGGTCGCTGACGAGACCGGCCGACTTCATCGCGTCGGCGATCTCGACGTCGGCACCGGCCGGCAGCGGCAGCAGCGGGGTGCGCACGGTCGCGTGGTCGAGGATGCCGCGCGTGACGAGGGCGTGCTTGAGCGCCACCGTGCCCTCCATGTGCGAGCCGCGGTGATAGACTGCCTTGGTCACCGGCAGCAGGCGATCGTGCAGGGCGCGCGCCTTCGCGTAGTCCTGCGCCTTGCCGGCCTCGATGAGGGCGATCAGCAGCTCCGGCGCGATGTTGCCGTAGCCGACCAGCGCGCCGTCGACGTCGAACATCGTGTGCAGCAGATACTCGTCGTGGCAGGTGAGCACCTGCAGGTCCGGATGGGCCTTGCGGATCACCGGGATCTCGGTGTCCCAGCGGCGCATGTTGCGCACGCCGTTCTTCATCGCGAAGACGCCCGGCTGCGCGGCGATCTCCATCAGGGTGTCGAGATTGTAGGTCGCCTTGGTGGCGTCCGGATACTGAAACAGGATCAGCGGCAGGCCGGACTCCTCGTAGACGGCCTTGTAGCGGTCCTGCGGGGCGCCCTTCTGATAGCCGAAGCGCAGCCAGCCGTGCGACGGATAGAGCAGGCCGGCCTTGGCGCCCGCCTTCACGGCGCGCTTCGCCTCGGCGGCGGCGACGCCGGTGCCTTCCAGCGTGATGCCGGCGATCACCGGGACGCGGCCGTCGGTCGACGCGACGAAGCTCTCGATCACCGAGGCCTGCTCGTCGGCGGTGAGGAACGTGCCCTCGCCGGCGTGGCCGAGAACGACGAGGCCCTTCACGCCCTTGAAGCTGCCGAGCCAGGAGCCGAGGCGCTTGATGGCGGCGTGATCGATGGCGCCGTCACGGGTGAACGGGGTCACGGGGGCGGGCACGAGACCCCTGAGATCGAGCTTGTTCTTGGTCGACATGTGGTTCTCCTTTTTGAAGGGGCAGGTGGTTTTAGAAGGGGTGGTTGGTGACGCGGGACGCGGGGGGCGACGCCGGCGCCGGCCGGCGACGTCGTTTCGGGTTCGGCTCAGAGGCCGGGGACCGAACTGGTGCTGCCCACCGCCTCCTGGGCGCGGGCGATGTGGTGCGCGGTCGCGAGCATCGGCTCGAGAGCGCGCGCCTTGAGGTCTTCGTCGGAGGACTGCGACCACGGGGCGACGACGCTGATGGCACCGGTCGCCCAGCCGTCGGCGCCGATCACCGGCACGGCGAGCAGGCGGAGATCCGGGGTGATGACCGACTTCTCGAGCACGTAGCCGTCGCGCCGCAGGGCGGCGAGCAGCGGGTCGAGGGTGGCCCGGTCGGGCGTCTTCAGGGTCGGGCTCGGATGCCGCGGCGGCGTCGCGAGCACGCGCTCGAGCCGGTTCTCCGGCAGGAAGGCGAGGATGGCGCGGCCGATCGAGGTGACGGCGGCGGGGATCGTCGTGCCGATGCGGATGTCGACGCCGAGCCGCGTGAAGCCGGCCCGCACCCGCTCGATATAGAGGACGTCGCCGCCTTCCAGCACGGCGAAGCTCGCCGCCTCGCTCACCTCGTCGACCAGCGTCTGCAGCAGCGGCCGCACGATGTCGCGCAGGTCCTTGTGGGCGATGGCGTTGAAGCCGAGGTCGAGCACCTTGAGGGAGAGGCGGAAGCGCCGGCTCTCCGGAATGCGCACGACGTAGCCGGCCGCCACCAGGGTGTTGAGCATCCGGAAGGTCGTGCCGGCGTCGAGCCCGGACGCCGCGGCGATCTCGCTCAGCGTCATCTCGTCGATGCCCGGCTTGAACGCCTCCAGCACGCGCAGGCCCTTGGCCAGCGACTGGACGGAGCTTTTTCCCTCTTTCGGATCGAGGCGCCGAATCCCGATCGACGCGGAGGTCATCGTCGCGGTGCCGTTCGGAAGGGGCATGGCCGTTTCCCTCTTGACACTTTCGGATTGCGAAATTATTTTCGCCTCGTTGAGCAGAAAGTATGACCGGTCGCCGATTGTGTCAACGGCGGACCAGCACCTTTGCGTCGGCATCCGCAATCGTACGGAAGGCGGTATGTTTTTCGTAATCCGAAAGAATCTCGGTTGGCGCGACACGCCGACACGCGATCTCAGGGGCGAAGCTCCCGATCCGTCACCCTGAGGTGCCCGCGCATCGCGCGGGCCTCGAAGGGCGACGGCATCGATCTCGGGCTTGCTCGATATCGGCACCATCGAAGCCCAAGTCGGCAACGCCGACTTGGGTGGCCGCATCCTTCGAGGCTCGCCTGCGGCGAGCGCCTCAGGATGACGGGGCGAGGTCCGTTGACGTCAGCCGCCGCGCGGACGGCGCAGCAGCGGCAGCAGGGCCATCACGAGGACGTTCGACGCGAGCATCAGCACGAAGGCGGCGTCGTAGCCGCCGAGCCGGTCGAACGTGACGGCGCCCACATAGGCGCCGAGCCCGCCGGCGATGTGATGCACCATCGTGATCAGGCCGGTCAGCCCGCCGAGATGGCGGCTGCCGAAGTGCTGATTGACGAACACCACGGTGAGCGGCGCCGTCACCAGGAAGGTCGCGCCGAACACCAGCGCGAAGACCGCGACCGACACGGGGGACTGGTCGATCAGGATCAGAGCAAACACCGCGAGTCGCGCGACGAATGACGCGGTCGCCGGCCACAACGGCCCGGCGCGGTCGCTCCAGGCGCCCGCCGCCATCACGCCGATCAGTGCCGTGAGCCCCATTACGGCGAGCAGATTGCCGGCCAGATACGCGTCGAGCCCGCGGTCCTGCGCCAGCGCGACGACATGCGTGGAGACGAAGAAGTCGTCGAGGCCGCAGATCGCGTAGACGCCGAGCAGCGCCCAGAACGCGCGCGTGCGCGCCGCCTGCCGGATCGACAGGCCGGTCGCGGCNCGTGTGCGCCTCGCCGCGCGCCGCGCCGCCGCCGCGGATCGCGCCGAGCAGCAGCGGCAGCAGGATCAGATGCGCGGCGCCGAGCCAGACGAACACCGATCGCCAGCCGATCGCCACCAGCACGGCGGCGAGCACGGCGATCATCACGAGCTGGCCGAGGCTCATGCCGGCCGTCACGGCGGCGTTGGCGAGCCCGGCGCGGGCCGGGAAGGCGCGCGTCACCATCACGCTGACCGGGATCAGCGAGGCGGCGCCGTTGCCGGCCGCGAACACGACGCCGTACAGCACCAGCGCGTGCCAGGGCGCGGCGACGAGGCTCATCGCGCCGATGCCGATCCCCGCGACCAGCAGCCCGCCGGCGAGCACCAGGCGCGGGCTCGCCCGGTCCGACATCCGGCCGGCCAGGAACATGCAGACGGCCGACACGACCTGGAACAGCGCCACCGCGAGCCCGAGCTCGGACCGCCCCCAGCCGAGATCGTCGACCACCGACTTGAGCGTCAGCCCGATCGCGAAGCGCGCGCCCCCGCCGACGAACAGCACCGCGAAGCCGGCGACCAGCACCAGCGCCGCACCGGCGGGGAGGGGACTTTTCGGGGGCATGCGGTCACGATCACCAGAGGGGAACGACACACGACATCCTGCCAGAGCCGGACGGCGTTTTCCCAGCCTCGTGGGGGCCGAAATGCCCCTTGGCTTCCGCCGGCCGACCGCTTACCTCCTGCGGCGCCACCTTCCAGAAAAGCAGCCCCCGATGAGCAGCAACGAGATCGTCTTCGACAAGAGCTTCGCCCTGCCGCCCGGCCAGGTGGAGGAGGTGGCGCCGGGGGTGCGGCGGCTCTTGTGCGACAATCCGAGCCCGTTCACCTGGAAAGGGACGGTGAGCTACATCCTCGGCCGCGGCAACGTCGCGATCGTCGATCCTGGGCCGGACGATCCGCGCCACGTCGCGGCACTGCTCGATGCCGTGCGGGGCGAGACCGTCACCCACATCCTGATCACCCACACGCACCGCGACCACTCGCCGGCCGCCGCGGCCGTGAAGGCCGTCACCGGCGCGCCGACCTTCGCCGAGGGGCCGCATCGGCCGTCGCGGCCGATCAATGTCGGCGAGGCGCCGCGGCTCGACGCCAGCGCCGACACCGACTTTTCGCCCGACCATGTGCTGGCCGACGGCGACACGATCACGGCGGGCGGCTTCACGGTCGAGACCGTGACGACGCCCGGCCACACCGCGAACCACGTCGCCTTCGCGCTGCGCGGCACCGGGATCCTGCTCTCCGGCGATCACGTGATGGCGTGGGCGACCTCGGTGGTGGCGCCGCCCGACGGCGCGATGAGCGACTACATGGAGTCGCTCAGAAAGCTCGCGCGGCGCGACGAGGCGCTCTACCTCCCCGGCCACGGCGGCGCGGTGCGCGACGCCCAGAACTTCGTCGTCCAGTACATCCGCCATCGCGAGGGGCGCGAGGCGTCGATCCTCGGCCGGCTGCGGAAGGGCGCGGCCGATATCCCGACACTGGTGCGGGCGATCTATATCGGGCTCGACCCGCGCCTCGTCGGCGCCGCCGGCCTGTCGGTGCTGGCGCATCTGGAGGACATGGCGGCGCGCGGCGTCGTCGCGACCGAGGGCGCGCCCTCGGTGACCGGCACCTATCGCCTCGCCGACTGACCGCCCTTGGCGGGGGCGGCCGGCTTCGGCGGCGCCCGCTCCGGCTTCACCACGCTGGTCAGGTCGTCGATGTCCTCCAGCAGGCTGCGGATGCGCGAGGCGTTGTCGCCGAAGTCGATGCGCCCGTAGCGCGAGGCCGAGCGCATGTCGATTCGGCTGCCCGGCCCGACGGCGCGGATGCGGATCGCCACGTCCTCGCGGAACGCCATGATCGGGGTCAGCGCCACGGCCTCGATGAAGCCGTCGCGGCGACCGGCCTGCGGGCTGCGGGCGTTGACGACGCGCCACTTCCGCTTGGTCACCAGCGCCATCGTCGCCTCGTAGGCGGCCTCCGGCGGGACATTGACCATCAGCGGCTCGATGTCGGGCCAGGCGGCGCGCTGCTGCTCGGCCGTGTAGAGCCCGGCATAGAGCACCGGATTCGCCTGCCGGGTGCGCAGCCGTGCGATCGCCTCGAAGCGCGGCGGGTCGAGCGCGTCGGTGGTGATGTCGGCGATCATCGGCAGCTTGCTCGCCTTGTATCCCAGGTAGGACGGGTAGGCGATCAGCGCGGCGCCGAGGAACACGGCCGTCACGGCATGGCCGAAGCCGCGCGCCCCCGACTGCCAGATCACCCCGAAGGCGACGAAGGCGACGAGAATCCCGAGCACGGCCAGCACCAGGCCGGCGCCGAGCGTGACCAGCACGGGCAGCGTGTCGAGCAGGCCGGCGCGGGCGATGACGATCGCCAGCAGCACCACGGCGAGCGAGAACAGGACGAGCCGCCGCGCCCAGACGGCGAAGCGGGACAGCGGTTCCTCGGGCAGCCGGCGGCGCGCCATCGTTCAGCCTTTCCGGGCGCGCATGCGTCGGCCCGCCGGCCGCATCGATAGAGCGAAGCGTTGCGGCTGGCAACGTCCGGCCGGCCCGGACGCCGGGCCACGCCCCGACCCGAGTCGCGGGTTTCCGCGGCGCGGGCCCCCGCGCGCGCCGGCGCCGGTCCTGCTAGAGTGCCGCACCGCGTCCTGTTTTGCCTGCCTCGTGAAAGTTTCAGCCATGACCGTATTCGGAAACCAAGCCGTCCGCGACATCGAGACCGTTCTGCACCCCTACACGAACCTCGCCGCCCACCGCGACACCGGCCCCTTGATGCTGGAGCGCGGGCAGGGCGTGTTCGTCTACGACACGAGCGGCAAGGACTACATCGAGGGCATGGCGGGCTTGTGGTGCCTGTCGCTCGGCCACGGCAACGAGGAGCTGATCGAGGCCGCCGCGTCGCAGATGCGCAAGCTCTCCTTCGCGCATCTGTTCAACGGCAAGAGCCACGACCCGGCGATCGAGCTCGCCGAGACGCTGAAGGGCCTGATGCCGGTGCCGACCTCCAAGGTGTTCTTCTGCAACTCGGGCTCCGAGGCGAACGACACCCAGGTCAAGCTGGTGCGCTACATGAACAACGCGCTCGGCCGGCCGGAGAAGAAGAAGATCATCGCCCGCGACAAGGCCTATCACGGCGTCACGGTGGCGTCGGCCTCGCTCACCGGCCTGGCCGCGAATCACGCCGATTTCGACCTGCCGATCCCCGGCATCCTGCGCACCGCCTGCCCGCATTACTACCGGGGCGCGCAGCCGGGCGAGAGCGAGGACGATTTCGCGACCCGGCTCGCGGCCGAGCTCGAGGCGCTGATCGAGGCCGAGGGGCCCGAGACGGTCGCCGCCTTCATCGCCGAGCCGGTGATGGGGGCGGGCGGCGTCGTGGTGCCGCCGGCGAGCTACTTTCCGAAGATCCAGGCGGTCTGCGACAAGTACGAGCTGTACGTCATCTCCGACGAGGTGATCTGCGGCTTCGGCCGGACGGGCAAGATGTTCGGCTGCGAGACGCTCGGCTTCCGGCCCGATTCGATTTCGGTCGCCAAGGCGCTGTCCTCCGCCTACGTGCCGATCGCCGCCGTGACGATCCCCGAGACCATGTACGAGGCGATGCTGATCGAGAGCCGCAAGATCGGCACCTTCGGCCACGGCCTCACCTATTCGGGGCATCCGGTCGCCGCCGCGGTCGCGCTGAAGACCCTCGAGATCTACGCGCGGGAGAAGATCGTCCAGAAGGTCGCGGCCAAGGCGCCGCAGTTCCTCGGCCATCTGACGCGGCTCGCCGATCACCCGCTGGTCGGCAACACGCGAGGCGTCGGGCTCGTCGGCGGCATCGAGCTGGTCGCCGACAAGGCGACCAAGCAGGGCTTCGAGCCGAAGCAGGGCGTCGCGGCGGCTTGCGTGCGCTTCGCCGAGGAGGAGGGCCTGATCGTCCGGGCGCTCGCCAACGATACGATCTCGGTCTGCCCGCCCATGATCATCACGGCCGAGGAGATCGACGAGCTGTTCCGCCGCCTCGACCGGGCACTCGCCCGCACCCAGGATTGGCTGCGGAAGGGGTGAGCGGCACCACCCGCCTTGGTCGTCCCGGGGCGCTGCGAAGCAGCGAGCCCGGGACCCATATTCCCTGTGCGTCGTGAGCCACTTACACCGGGGATATGGGTTCCAGGCTCGTGGGCCTTCGGCCCGCCCCCCGGAACGACGGGCCGGAGCGCATAAAAAAAGTCCCGCGTCTCCGAAAGACGCGGGACTTTGGGTCGCGCCGTGAGCCCCCCAGCCCGGCGCGCAGTGATCGGTCGATCAGTTGTTGCCGAGGCCGGCGACCTTCGCCCCGCTCATCGGCGAGGGCTGGCCGGTGCCGGGCGCCAGCACGACGACCGTCGTGCCCGTCTTCACCCGGCTGTAGAGGTCGATGACGTCCTCGTTGGTCAGCCGGATGCAGCCGGACGAGATCGCCGTGCCGATGTACTCCGGCTGGTTGGTGCCGTGGATGCGGTACAGCGTGTCCTTGCCGTTCGCATAGAGATAGAGCGCGCGGGCGCCGAGCGGATTCTCCGGGCCGCCCGCGACATGGGCCGGCAGGCCCTCGATGCGCTTGTGGATGTCCGGGGTCGGCGTCCAGCCGGGCCACTCGGCCATGTTGCCGACCTTGGCGATGCCGGAGAAGGCGAGCGCCTCCTCACCGACCGTCACGCCGTATCGGATCGCCTTCTTGTTCGGCAGCACGAGATAGAGGAAGCGCGCGTCGGAATCGACCACGATGGTGCCGGGCGCCTCGTTGCGGTGATAGTCGACGATGTGCCGCTGATAGGGCGCCGGGATCGACGCCTTCTGATACGGCGCCCGTGCGAGAAGCTCGCGGTCACGCGGCTTCAGGGTCGCTTCCGGCGCCGGCTCCGGCGTCGCTGCCGTCACGCACGCGCCGAGAGACAGCCCCGCAAGGACAACCAAGATCGCCTTCGGAATCATCGCCGGCCCCATCCCGTTCCTGTATTTCGGTCGACTCATGGTGTAACGAAATCCGCCCGGCCGTTCCAGGCTGCGGCGCACCGGCGTGGCAAGAACGCCCGTGGCTGTGGCGGTTTTGCCGCACATTCCCGGAACTTGGCGAAAATACGGCGAGTTCTCGGGACTTTGCCGGACGCTTGGCATGATTTCGGAAGCTGCCAGCATTCCGGGATTATCATGCCGGTCTCTTCACGGCTCCTTTAACATGGCGGTGCTCAACTCGGGCCGACGACTCGTCGCACGGCGGGCATCCGGCCCGTTGCAGGACGGGCCTTCGGCCCGTCCATCGGCACCGAATGGCCGCGCTCTCGGACGGTTTTCCACCCAAATCCGCCGAGGTCGGTCGCCATTTCCGGGGCGCCCCGGCCGAGGCCGCCGGGTGAAGCCCCTCGAGGAGTTCGACATGACGAAGACTGCCCAAGGACCGGCTGCTGCAGCCCAGGCCGCCGGCGCCATCGCCGACGCCGCCCACGACCAGCATTTCGCCCGCATCGGCATCGGCGCCGTCGCGGCGGCGGTGAACTGCCAGCATCTCCCGGAGCCGGCCAAGCTCGTCCACACCGCCGAGGACGACGAGTGCTGGGGCTGCGACCACGACTTCGCGGCCTAACGGCCCGAACCCCACCGACCGCGACGATCCGGCGCCGGGCCGCGTGCCCGGGCCGGTAACCTCCGCCGCGCCGCCCCGGCGCGGCACATCTCCGGCGCCGCCTCCGCGCGCTCCGGCCGAGCCGGTGCCGCGTCGGCGTCGGACGCCGCCTGCGCCTCCAGTCTTTCGCTCTCCACCACCCGCGCGCGCTCGCGTCTGGATGACGCGCGCGTCTCCGCGCCCGTCGGCGGTGCGGCCGCTCCGCGGGATCGCCCGCAAGGGGCTTGCGAAATTCGCCGAATGGGTCTCGATTAGGCCGAACCGCTTCGGCGGAGTTCCGAGTCACCGCCGAGGCCCGATGCTCGTCGTCAAGCTTCCCACCGGCACGACGCTCGAGGGGCGTGTCATCGCGCCCGACGAGGAGATTCCCGACTCGGCCGTGTGGATCGACCTCGTCTCGCCGGTGCCGCCCGAGGACAAGATGGTCGAGCGCGCTGTCGGGGTCTATGTCCCGACCCGCGAGGAGATGCAGGAGATCGAGCCGACCAGCCGGCTCTATGTCGAGAACGGCGCCCGCTACATGACGGCGACGCTGATGTGCCGCTCGGACTCCGACAGCCCGACCACCACGGCCGTCACCTTCATCCTGGCCGGCCACCGCCTCATCACGGTGCGTTACGACGAGCCGAAGCCGTTCAGCCTGGTCGCCAACAAGCTCGCCCGCCAGTGTGCGGCCACGATCTCGGGCGAGATCGTGCTGATGGAGCTCCTCGACGCCATCATCGACCGCTCCGCCGACATTCTCGAGCGGATCGGCACCGAGGTCGACGCGGTGTCGCGCACCATCTTCCTGCCGGAGCGGCCGGGCGGACGCATCCGCAGCCAGGACATCCTGCGCGAGATCGGCCGCACCGGCGACCTCACCTCCAAGGCGCGCGAGTGCCTGGTCTCGATCGGCCGGCTGGTGCTCTATCTCGCCAACGAGGCGGACGGGCTGCGCTGGGCCAAGGATCAGCGCGCGACCCTCAAGGGCATGCAGCGCGACGTCCAGTCGTTGTCGGACCACGCCACGTATCTGGCCAACAAGATCACGTTCCTGCTCGACGCGATGGTGGGTGTCGTCACCATCGAGCAGAACAACATCATCAAGATCTTCTCGGTCGCCGCCGTGGTGCTGATGCCGCCGACGCTCGTCGCGTCGATCTACGGCATGAACTTCAAGCATATGCCGGAGCTCGACTTCCCCTACGGCTATCCGATGGCGCTGGTCCTGATGGTGGTCGCGGCGGTCGTGCCCTACGTGTTTTTCAAGCTGAAGAAATGGCTGTGACGCGAGCTTCCACGCCGCCGGGACGCTCCCGCCGGAGTCGGCCGGCCCGTCCGCTACTGCGATGCAATTGCGGGAATTTACCTATGCGATGCGCGCTCGCCCGCATGGCGAGTGCTCCGTGAAACTGCTATAGCCCACCCGATCGACACTGGAGCGGACCGAGGGACATGTTGGCGACGACGAAGATTCCCCCCCATGTGAAAAGCGAGCGCCTGAAGGCCTGGGTGACCGAGATGATCGCCCTGTGCAAGCCGGCGGACGTGCACTGGTGCGACGGGTCTCAGGAAGAGTACGACGATCTCTGCGAGCAGCTCGTCCAGGCCGGCACCTTCAAGCGCCTGAACCCGGCCAAGCGCCCGGGCTCCTACCTCGCCTTCTCCGACCCGAGCGACGTCGCCCGCGTCGAGGACCGCACCTACATCTGCAGCCTCAAGAAGGAGGATGCCGGGCCGACCAACAACTGGGTCGACCCCAAGGAGATGAAGGCGACGATGACGAAGCTGTACGACGGCTGCATGGCCGGTCGCACGCTCTACGTCATCCCGTTCTCGATGGGGCCGATCGGCTCCAACATTTCCTACATCGGCTACGAGATCACCGACTCGGCCTACGTCGTCACCAACATGAAGCTGATGACGCGCATGGGCCGCGCCGTCGACGAGGCGCTCGGCGACTCCGACGTGTTCGTGCCGTGCCTGCACTCGGTCGGCGCGCCGCTCGCGCCCGGCGAGAAGGACGTCTCCTGGCCGTGCAATCCGACCGTGAAGTACATCGTGCACTTCCCGGAGGAGCGGCTGATCTGGTCCTACGGCTCGGGCTACGGCGGCAACGCGCTGCTCGGCAAGAAGTGCCTCGCGCTGCGCATCGCCTCGGTGCTCGGTCGCGACGAGGGCTGGATGGCCGAGCACATGCTCATCCTCGGCGTCACCGACCCGAAGGGCCGCAAGACCTACGTGGCGGCGGCGTTCCCGAGCGCCTGCGGCAAGACCAACTTCGCCATGCTGATCCCGCCCAAGGAGATCGAGGGCTGGAAGGTCTCGACCATCGGCGACGACATCGCCTGGCTGAAGCCCGGTTCGGACGGCAAGCTTTACGCCATCAATCCGGAGGCCGGCTATTTCGGCGTCGCGCCGGGGACGAACTACAAGACCAACCCCAATGCGATGCGGACCATCGAGAAGAACACGATCTTCACCAACGTCGCGCTGACCGACGACGGTGACGTGTGGTGGGAGGGCATGGACGGCGAGCCACCCGCGCACGCGATCGACTGGCAGGGCAAGGACTGGACGCCGGACTGCGGCCGCAAGGCGGCGCATCCGAACAGCCGCTTCACCGTGCACGCCTCGCAGAATCCGGCGATCGATCCGGAGTACGAGAACCCGAAGGGCGTGCCGATCTCGGCGCTGATCTTCGGCGGGCGCCGCTCGACCGTGACGCCGCTCGTCTACCAGTCGCTGTCGTGGGCGTTCGGCGTCTACGCCGCCGCCACCATGGGCTCGGAGATGACGGCCGCCGCCTTCGGCAATATCGGCGAGGTGCGCCGCGACCCGATGGCGATGATCCCGTTCTGCGGCTACCACATGGGGAGCTACTTCAATCACTGGCTCGACATGGGCCGCAAGTTCCCGATCCCGCCGCGCATCTTCAACGTCAACTGGTTCCGCAAGGACAAGGACGGCAAGTTCCTGTGGCCGGGCTACGGCGAGAACATGCGCATCCTGAAGTGGATCGTCGAGCGCGCGAACGGCAGCGCGCGGGCCGTCGAGAGCCCGCTCGGCTACACCCCGACCTACGACGACATCGACTGGCGCGGCAGCGACTTCACCCACGAGCAGTTCGAGGAGGTGATGTCGGTCGACCGGGCCGAGTGGATGAAGGAGATCCTCAGCCACGAGGAGCTGTTCATCAAGCTGTTCGACCGGCTGCCGAAGGAGCTGCTCGCCGTACGCGACCTGATCCTCTCCGGCCTCTACCGCTCGCCGAACCGCTGGCTGCCGCCGGATTACGGCACGATCAACAGCTGATCTTTATCGCGATCACGCGAGACGCGACGGCCGGGCGAAAGCCCGGCCGTTTTGTTGTGAGACGGCTTTGCATGAGAAGTCGTCCCGGGGCGCGGACCGCAGGTCCGCGAGCCCGGGATCCATGACACCGGCGGCCCCGAACTTCGACCCGTCATCCTGAGGTGCTCGCGCAGCGAGCCTCGAAGGATGCGGCCCGGACCGCCCTTCGAGGCCCGGCTTCGCCGGGCACCTCAGGGTGACGGGGAGAGTCGATCGTCAGAGCCTTTGGTGTAAGTCTCGGCGTTGGCGGCTCTCGACAGATCGAAGATATGGGTTCCGGGCTCGCTGCTTCGCAGCGCCCCGGAACGACCGAGAACCGGCGCCAGCCGCGCCGCCGCACCTTCCGCACCAATGGCACGATTGGTCGCTTGCCGGGTCTTTCACCCGGCCTCTCGCTCGGGCTAGGATCGCCGCCCATCCTGCGAGAGTCTTTCCGATGCCTGTCGATATCCCCCATTTCGTCGCCGGCGCGCGCGTGCCCGGCCGCAGCGGCCGCACGGCCCCGGTGTTCAATCCCGCCACCGGCGAGGTCACCGGCACGGTGCCGCTCGCCTCGCGCGACGAGGTGAACGCCGCCGTCGCCGCCGCGCACCGCGCCTTTCCGGCCTGGGCCGCGACCCCGCCGCTGCGCCGCGCCCGCATCCTCTACCGCTTCCTGCGGCTCCTGGAGGAGCGCACCGACGACCTCGCCGCCGTCATCACGGCCGAGCACGGCAAGGTGCTCTCGGACGCCAAGGGCGAGGTGCAGCGCGGCCTCGAGGTGGTCGAGTTCGCCACCGCGGCGCCGCAGCTCCTGAAGGGCGAGGTGACCGAGAACGTCGGCACCAGCGTCGACAGCCATTCGATCCGCCAGCCGCTCGGGGTCGTCGCCGGCATCACGCCGTTCAACTTCCCGGCCATGGTGCCGCTGTGGATGCTGCCGGTGGCGCTCGCCTGCGGCAACTGCTTCGTGCTGAAGCCGTCCGAGCGCGACCCGTCGGCGTCGCTGCTGCTCGCCGACTGGCTGAAGGAGGCCGGGCTGCCGGACGGCGTGTTCTCGGTGGTGCACGGCGACAAGGAGGCGGTCGACGCGCTCCTGGAGAATCCCGACATCGCGGCCGTGTCGTTCGTCGGCTCGACGCCGATCGCCAAGTACATCTACGAGACCGCGACCCGCACGGGCAAGCGCGCGCAGGCGCTCGGCGGTGCCAAGAACCACATGGTGGTGATGCCCGACGCCGATCTCGACCAGGCCGTCGACGCCCTGATGGGCGCCGCCTACGGCTCGGCCGGCGAGCGCTGCATGGCCGTGTCGGTCGCCGTGCCGGTCGGCGAGAAGACGGCCGATGCGCTGATCGCGCGCCTCGCGCCGCGCGTGCGGGCGCTGAAGATCGGACCCGGAACCGATCCCGAGGCCGAGATGGGGCCGCTCGTCACCAGGCAGCATCTCGACAAGGTGCGCGGCTATGTCGACATCGGCGTGCAGGAAGGCGCCGAGCTGGTCGTCGACGGGCGCGGCCTCAGGCTGCAGGGCCACGAGAACGGCTTCTTCATCGGCGGCTCGCTGTTCGACCGCGTCACGCCGGCGATGCGCATCTACAAGGAGGAGATCTTCGGCCCCGTGCTCGCGGTCGTGCGGTCGCAAAACTTCGAGGATGCGGTCGGCCTGATCAACGCGCACGAGTTCGGCAACGGCACCGCGATCTTCACCCGCGACGGCGACGCCGCGCGCGAGTTCGCGACGCGAATCCAGGTCGGCATGGTCGGCATCAACGTGCCGATCCCGGTGCCGATGGCGTTCCACTCCTTCGGCGGCTGGAAGGCGTCGCTGTTCGGCGACCACCACATGCACGGCCCGGAGGGTGTGCGCTTCTACACCCGCCTGAAGACCATCACGACCCGCTGGCCGACCGGCATCCGCTCCGGCGCCGAGTTCGTGATGCCGACGATGAAATGAGACGGCGCGACGGAGCGGCTCGGCGAGCTGTTCCGCCGTCGTCCTGAGAAGCCCGGTGCGAAGCCTCGTGCCCCGGACAAGGCGCGTCAGGCCGCAGGTCCGACGCGCCGCAGAGCCGGGGCCCAGGAGCCGCACGACGGGGCCCACGACGGGCCGGCCGCTCGGCGACCGCCTCACGTGGCGCCCCTGGGTCCCGGTTCGCGGCGCGTCGCGCCGCGCCCGGGACACGCGACCTCGGCCGGGGCCGCGCCGCGTTACGGCGCGCGTCTCGTTTGGCTACACGTGCTGGCCGCCGTTGATGTGGATCTCGGCGCCGTTCACGTAGGACGAGGTCTCGGTGCACAAGACGTAGATGATCTTGGCGACCTCGTCGGTGGTGCCGAGCCGCTGCATCGGAATTTGCGCGACGATCTTGTCGGTGCCCGGCGAGAGGATCGAGGTGTCGATCTCGCCCGGCGCGATGGCGTTGACCCGGATGCCGACGCGGCCGAAATCGGCCGCCATCTCGCGGGTCAGCGCGGCGAGCGCCGCCTTTGAGGTCGAGTAGGCGGAGCCGGCGAACGGGTGCACGCGCGAGCCGGCGATCGAGGTGACGTTGACGACCGAGCCCTTGGCCGCCTTCAGCTCGTCGATCAGGCCGCGCGCCAGCATCACCGGCGCGAAGAAGTTCACCTGGAACACCGACTGCCAGGTGTCGAGCGTCGTGTTGATGGTGCTCAGCCGGCCGCCCTCCTCGTCCTTGGGCGAGATCCCGGCGTTGTTGACCAGCGCGTGCAGCTCGCCGTCGAGCCGCTCTTTCACCTCGGCGATCGCCTCGCGGGTGGAGGCCGGGTCGGCGAGGTCGACCTGGATGTGGTCCTCCGGACCGCTCGCCCACGGGCAGTTCTCCGGGAAGGCGTGGCGCGAGCAGGTGATGACCCGCCAGCCGGCGGCCGAGAAGCGCTTGACGGTCGCATGCCCGATGCCGCGGCTCGCGCCGGTGAGCAGAAGCGTGCGGCGCGGCTGGTTGCTGATCGGCGTGGTCATGGGCGGCCCCTCGGTCGACTGGTCAATGGCAAGGTGGTGAAAAGATCGGAGACGAGATCAGGGGTAGAGGCGAAACTTGGTCCACGGGGCGCTCGGGCGTTCGCGCTTGAACACGACGCGGTCGTGCAGGCGGAACGGCCGGTCCTGCCAGAACTCGATCGACAGCGGCGCGATCCGGTAGCCGACCCAGGTCGGCGGCCGCGGCACGCTGCCGATCGCGTACTTGGCCGTGTAATAGGCGACCGACTTCTCGAACGCCAGCCGGCTCTCCAGCGGGCTCGACTGCTTGCTGGCCCAGGCGCCGATCTTCGACTGGCGTGGCCGGCTGTCGAAATAGGCGTCGGCCTCGGCGTCCGGCACTTGCGAGACCGGCCCGCGCAGCCGCACCTGGCGCTGCAGCGACTTCCAGTGGAAGACCGCGGCGGCCGACGGGTTGGCGGCGATCTCCTGGCCCTTCTGGCTGGTCTGGTGCGTGTAGAACACGAAGCCGCGCTCGTCGACGCCCTTGAGCAGCACCATCCGGACGTTCGGCATGCCGCCCGCGTCTGCCGTGGCGATCGCCATGGCGTTCGGGTCGGCCGGCTCGCTCTTGCGCGCCTCCTCGAACCAGGCGTCGAACAACACGAAAGGCGCGTCGGATTCGGTGAAATCACCAGACGTTAACCGGCTCGGTTGTTCAATCGGGGTTGTATCTGACATGGTTCGGAGCACCTCTTGGCAATCGATCAGCCGGCTCTCGCGGTCGGGTCCGGGCCTTATAGGCCCGGCGGCCGCGGTCGCCTACGCCGCCGTGGTGGTGGCCGCCACCGGCGTGGCGTATGGGCCGTCGGGGTCGCCGTCGTGCTGCTGACCGGGCTGCTCGGCGGCGGCTGCGCCTATCAATTGGGGTCGCTCGGCGGGAAAGACGAGGACTCCTCGCTCGCTGCCACCGGCGCCCTCGGGGCCCGGGCCGCGACCGGAGGCCATGTCGGATCCACGGTGGCGCCGGCCGAGGCGGCGCTGCCCGGCGAGGCCGACCTCGCGCTCGCCCGCACGGCGATCGCCGAGGCGCTCGGCAAGAGCGGCACCACCACGAGCTCGTCCTGGGAGAATCCGACGACCGGCGCGCGCGGCACCGTCACGCCGATCACCTCGGCCTACAAGGAGGACGGGCGGACCTGCCGCGACTTCCTGGCGAGCCATGTCCGCGACGGCGCCGAGACCTGGCTGGAGGGCGGCGCCTGTCGGTCCGGCCCCGGGCGCTGGGAGGTCAAGCGGCTGAAGCCTTGGAAGCGAGCCTGAGCCGGGCGGCGCCCGCCCCGGCCCCGCGCCGTTATCCATCCCGTCGATCGGCGCCGGAATCTTCGCGCCGAACCGCCGTGGAGGCGTCCGCCTCGCGTTGCGAAAACGGACGATTCCCCCCACATTTACCCGCGAACGGGTGAATCGCCCGACCTGCGTTTCGGAGTTTTCAGAGCATGCGCAACCCCTACGAGGTCCTCGGGGTGCCGCGGACCGCGGACGCGGCCGCGATCAAGAGCGCGTTCCGCAAGCTCGCCAAGAAGCTGCACCCCGACGCCAACCAGGACGATCCGAAAAGCGCCAAGCGCTTCGCCGAGATCAACCAGGCCTACGAGATCATCGGCGACGAGAAGAAGCGCAAGGCGTTCGACCGCGGCGAGATCGACGCCGAGGGCAAGCCCCGCTTCCACGGGTTCGAGGGCTTCGGGGCGCATCCCGGCGCCGGCGCGGCCGGCAGCCCGGGCGGTGCCCATTTCGAGAACTTCTCGTTCGGGCCGGAGGGCTTCCGCCGGGCCGGCGGGGGCACCGGGGCGCGCGGCTTCGGCGGCGGCTTCGAGGACATCCTCAAGGACGTGTTCGGCGCCGCCGCGGCCGGCCAGGGCGGCCGCCGCACCGGCTTCGGCGGGATGCCGTTCGAGGCCGAGGACATGCACCAGCCGGCCGGCCGCGACGTCGAGGCCGCCGTCACCATCACGCTCGCCGAGGCTGCCAAGGGCGGCACGCGGCGCGTCCACCTGCCGACCGGCAAGGAGGTCGAGGTCAAGATCCCGGCCGGCCTCGCCGACGGCCAGCAGATCCGGCTGAAGGGGCAGGGGCTTCCCGGTCCTGGCGCGGTCGGCGACGCGCTCGTCACCGTGACCATCGCGCCGCATCCGCTGTTCGAGCGGGACGGCGCCAATCTGCGCCTCGACCTGCCGGTGACGCTCTACGAGGCGGTGCTGGGCGGCAAGGTGCGGGTGCCCACGCTCGACGGTGCCGTCGAGCTGAACATCCCGCCCGGCACGTCGAGCGGCCGCACCTTCCGGCTCAAGGGCAAGGGCCTGCCCGCCAAGGGCGCCACCGGCGATCTCCTGGTCGGCGTCCGCATCGTGCTCCCCAAGGAGCACGACATCGAGCTCGACGAGCTGATGCGCCACTGGCGCGACGCCAAGCCCTACGACCCCCGCCGCGACATGGAGTGAGCGGGGGCAAAGGGTGTCCGGACGACGGCGCGTTGGTGCGGCGCGCCTTTATCCAGGATGCTTTTTGGAGATCCCCGATCGCGGCCTGTGGATGTCCGGATCGCGCCGGTGCCGTCGCGGACCGACGCGCTCGGCCCGGTGAAAACGTTTCCACCGTAGAGAGTTAGACCTGGTTTCGCGGAGCGTGACGGGGGCGGTCCGCGCGCCACGGCCGCGTGGCGGGAGGCCGAGCCGGCCTCCCCGATCCGACCAATGGCGGGCCGCGTGGCGATCCCCCCGCCTTGCCGCGCCCCGGCCCGGCGTGCCATAGGTGCGGCCGCGCCGTGACACGGCGGTTCAGAGGATCATCATGCCGGATACTGCAGGGCTCCTGCGCGGCAAGCGCGGGCTCATTTTTGGCGTTGCCAACAATCGTTCGATCGCGTGGGGGATCGCCAAGGCGGCCCGGGCCCAGGGGGCGGAGCTCGGCTTCACCTACCAGGGCGACGTGCTCAAGAAGCGGGTGGAGCCGCTCGCCGCCGAGCTCGGCGCGCGCCTGCTCGGCCATTGCGACGTCACCGAGCCGGCGACCATCGACGCCGTCTTCGCCGCCGCCGCCGAGGCGTGGGGCACCATCGACTTCGTCGTCCACGCCGTCGCCTTCTCGGACAAGGACGAGCTCGACGGCCGCTATGTCGACACCTCGGTCGACAACTTCACCAAGACGATGCTGATCAGCTGCTACTCGTTCACGGCGATCGCCCAGCGGGCCGAGAAGCTGATGCCGAACGGCGGCGCGCTGCTCACCCTCACTTATTACGGCGCCGAGAAGTGGATGCCGCACTACAACGTCATGGGCGTCGCCAAGGCGGGCCTCGAGGCGTCCGTGCGCTACCTCGCCGCCGACCTCGGCGCCAAGGCGATCCGGGTCAACGCCGTCTCGGCCGGCCCGATCAAGACGCTGGCGGCCGCCGGGATCGGCGATTTCCGCTACATCCTGCGGTGGAACGAGTACAACTCGCCGCTCAAGCGCACCGTCACGATCGACGAGGTGGGCGACACCTCCGTCTATCTCCTGTCCGACATGTCGCGCGGCGTCACCGGCGAGATCCACCATGTCGACGCCGGCTACCACGTCGTCGGCATGAAGCGGCCGGACGCCCCGGACATCTCGGTCGTCAAGGAGTAGCGGAGCCGCCGCGCCTCGCGGCCGAGCGGCGGCGCCGTCCGCGGCCTCGCCCCGTCCGCGTCGCGCGGGGCGATTTGACCCCGGCGGGTCCGGCGCGCTACCAGACCGGCAGCGCAGGACCCCCGTTAGAAAAATGTCGTTCAACTCCTTCGGCCATCTGTTCCGGGTCACCACCTTCGGCGAGAGCCACGGGGTGGCGCTCGGCTGCGTGGTCGACGGCTGCCCGCCGCGGATCCCGATCGAGGCGGCCGAGATCCAGGCGTTCCTCGATCGCCGCCGGCCCGGTCAGTCGCGCTTCACCACGCAGCGGCGCGAGCCCGACGCGGTGAAGATCCTGTCCGGCGTGTTCACGGACCCGGAGACCGGTGCCCAGGTGACCACCGGCACGCCGATCGCGCTGCTGATCGAGAACACCGACCAGCGCAGCAAGGACTACGGGGCGATCAAGGACGCCTACCGGCCCGGTCACGCCGACTACACCTACGACGTGAAATACGGGATTCGCGATTATCGCGGCGGCGGCCGTTCGTCGGCCCGCGAGACGGCGGCGCGGGTCGCCGCCGGCGCGATCGCACGAAAGGTCGTGCCGGGACTCTCGGTGCGGGCTGCGCTGGTGCAGGTCGGCCGCCACACCATCGACCGCGCGCGCTGGGACTGGGACGAGGTCGACAAGAACCCGTTCTTCTGCCCGGACGCCGAGGCGGCGCGCGTCTTCGCCGACTTCCTCGACGACGTGCGCAAGGCCGGCTCCTCGGTCGGCGCGGTGGTGGAAGTGATCGCCGAGGGCGTGACGCCGGGTCTCGGTGCGCCGGTCTACGGCAAGCTCGACGCGGATCTGGCCGCCGCGCTGATGGGCATCAACGCCGTGAAGGGCGTCGAGATCGGCGCCGGCTTCGCGTCCGCCGCCCTCACCGGCGAGGAGAACGCCGACGAGATGCGCCTCGGCAACGACGGCGCGCCGCGCTTCCTCACCAATCACGCCGGCGGCGTGCTCGGCGGCATCTCGACGGGCCAGCCGCTGGTCTGCCGCTTCGCCGTCAAGCCGACCTCCTCGATCCTCACGCCGCGGGCGACCGTGAACCGCTTCGGCGAGGAGACCGAGATCCTCACCAAGGGCCGCCACGACCCCTGCGTCGGCATCCGGGCCGTGCCGGTCGCCGAGGCGATGGTTGCGTGCGTGGTGGCCGATCATTATCTGCGCCAGCGCGGGCAGGTCGGCACGCCGCCGGACTGGCCGTTCGCGCGCCCTGCCGGGGCTCCCGAAGAGATCCCCGCCGCTCATACGAAAGTCCGCGAATGACCAACGAGAACAGCAGGCGCGTGGAGGCGGCCGTCGCCGCCTTCGCGCGGGGCGAGCTGGTGATCGTCACCGACGACAACGACCGCGAGGACGAGGGCGATCTGTTCGTCGCCGCCTCGATGTGCACGCCCGAGAAGATGGCCTTCGTGATCCGCCACACCTCGGGCATCGTCTGCGCGCCGCTCTCCGCCGAGGAGGCGCGGCGGCTGCGGCTCGATCCGATGGTGGCGTCGAACGACGCGCCGCTCGGCACCGCGTTCACGGTTTCGGTCGACGTGAAGCGCGGCTTCGTCACCGGCATCTCGGCCGAGGAGCGCACCAACACGGTGCGGGCGCTCGCCAACCACAACACCGTCGCGTCCGACTTCGTGCGGCCCGGCCACGTGTTTCCGCTGGTCGCCCGCGAGGGCGGCGTGCTCATGCGCTCCGGCCACACCGAGGCCTGCGTCGACATGTGCCGGCTCGCCGGCCTGCCGCCGGTCGGCGTGCTGGCCGAGCTGATGAACGACGACGGCACCGTCATGCGCGGCCCCGAGGTCGCGGCCTTCGCGCAGAAGCACGGGCTGGTGTCGATCTCTGTCGCCGATCTGATCGCCTACCGGCAGGTGCGCGACAAGCTGGTCGAGCGCATCTCGACCTTCACGGTGCAGACCGAGATCGGCCCGCTCAAGGGCCATGCCTATGTCACGCCGTTCGAGGCCGTGCACCACATGGCGCTCGTCGTCGGCGACATCGGCGACGGCAGGAACGTGCCGACCCGGCTGCATCGCCACAACCTGCTGCGCGACACTTTTGGAGGCGCCCCGACCGTCCACGCGGCGCTGCGGCGCTTCAAGCAGGAGGGGCGGGGCGTGCTCGTCTTCCTGCGTGACGGCACGGTCGGTGTGCCGGCCGCCGACCTGCCCAAGAACGGGAATGGTCACGGGACCGCGACCGGCGAGGCGCCGACCGACTCCGAGGCGGCCCGCACGCTGCAGTGGCGCGAGATCGGCGTCGGCGCGCAGATCCTGAAGGATCTCGGCGTCACCTCGATCCGGCTGCTCACCTCGGCCGAGCACAAGTATGTCGGCCTCGCCGGCTTCGGCATCGAGATCACCGGCACCGAGCCGATCGGGGCGTAAGCCACGCGCCTCGTGTCCCGGGCGCGGCGCGTTCGCGCCGCGAACCGGGACCCAGGGGCGATCAGGCGGAGCGCTGGCCGAGCGGCCCGGCGTCGTCGCCCTGGGCCCCGGCTCGGCGGCGCATTAGGCCTTCGGCCTGCTGCGCCTTGTCCGGGGCACGCGGAGCCCGGGACAGGCGCCATCAATTGACATTATCTCCGATAAATCGATCGTGAACGCCGGTTCAGCGCCGTCCGTGAGAGCATTGCGATTCTCGGCACGGCGGAGACTTGCATGCAGACGGGATTCTCGGCGGTTGCGGCAGCGGTGCTGGCGGGGCTCGCGGCCCTGATCGTTGCGGGTGCCGGGCCGGGTCTCGTCGCCGCGCCGGCCGTGCGGCTCGCCGATCTGCCGAAGTCGCAGGCCGATTCCACCGTCGACGTCGAGCTGGTGCTGGCCGTCGACATCTCCTACTCGATGGACCCCGAGGAGCAGGCGCTGCAGCGCGAGGGCTATGTCGCGGCGCTGACCTCGCCGGAGTTCCTCGCCGCCCTCAAGCAGGGCATGCACGGCAAGATCGCCGTCACCTATGTCGAATGGGCGGGCTCGGCCGACCAGCGGGTGCTGGTGCCGTGGCGCGTGGTCGACGGCCGAGGCAGCGCCGAGGCGTTCGCGGCGTCGATCGCCGAGGCGCCGTACCGCCGCGCCTACCGCACCTCGATCGCCGGGGCGCTGCTGTTTTCCGCCGATCTGTTCAAGGACAGTGGCCAGCGCGGCATCCGCCGCGTCATCGACGTCTCCGGCGACGGCGCCAACAACCAGGGCGCCCAGGTCGATCACGTGCGCGACGAGGTGGTCGCCAAGGGCATCACCATCAACGGGCTGCCGTTGGTGCTCAAGCGCCCGAACGCCGCCACCATGGATCTCGAGGCGCTCGACATCTACTACGAGGATTGCGTGATCGGCGGCCCGTCGGCCTTTATGATCCCGATCCGCGACCGCACCCAGTTCAAGGAGGCGACCCGCACCAAGCTGGTGCTGGAGATCGCCGGCCGCACGCCGCAGGCGCGCGTGATCCCGGCCGCCGACACGGAGCCCAAGGCGGCCCCCCGCGTCTCCTGCACGATCGGCGAGCGCATGTGGCAGCAGCGCTGGGGACGGGATTTCAATTAGCGATGGTCGCTCCGGCTCTCTGAGCCGTCATGCCCGGCCTCGTGCCGGGCATCCACGTCTTTCTTTTCAGCGCGTGGGTCGAAGAACGTGGATGGCCGGGACGAGCCCGGCCATGACGAAGGCGGTGCCTCGTCACTTCACAGCGCGAGCTACCGCACGAACTTCGCGACGATCTCGACGTGATAAGAATACCTGAACTGATCGACCGGCGTGACGTCGGTCAGCCGGTAGCCGCCGGCGATCAGGATCGCGGCGTCGCGGGCGAAGGTCGCGCTGTTGCACGACACCGCGACGACCACGGGCACGCGGCTCGCCGCGAGCGCGCGGACCTGCGCCTCGGCGCCCTGGCGCGGCGGATCGAGCACCACGGCGTCGATCTTCTGCAGCTCCTGCGCGACGAGCGGCCGGCGGAACAGATCGCGCGCCTCGGCCGTCACGGGCTTGAGGCCCGACGTGTTCTGGGCGGCGCGCGACAGGGCCGCGACCGACGGCGCGTCGATCTCGACGGCCCGCACCTTCGCACGCTCGGCGAGCCGCAGCGCGAACGGTCCCAGGCCTGCGAACAGGTCGACGACGCTCTTGGCGCCCCCGACATGCGCCTCGACCAGCCGGGCGAGCGTCGCTTCGCCTTCGGCCGTCGCCTGCAGGAACGGCCCCGGCGGAAGCGCCACCACGGCGCGGCCGATTCGGATGGTCGGCGTCACCCGTTGTGCCACCATCTCGCCGTGCCGCGTGAGCCGAGCGAGCCGGTGCCGGTCGGCGACCGCGGCAAGCGCGCCGGTGCGGCCGGCGTTCAGCGGGCCGGAGCCGCGCACGTCGACGTCGAGGCCGTCCTCGGTCGCCGTCACCTGGATGTCGAGCGGCTTCTTCAGCGGCCCCAGCGCCTCGGCGATCGCCCAGGCGACCTCGACGAAGCCCTTCAGGCCGGGCGCCGTCACCGGGCAGCGATCGATCGGCACGATCTCGTGGGCGCGCTGCGCCGCGAAGCCGACCTGGAGAATGTCGCGGGTGCCGCGCCGCGCGTGCAGGGTGACGCGGCGGCGGCCGTCGCCATGCGCGTCGACGAGCTCGCCGACCGGCGCCTCGATTCCGGCGGTGCGCAGCGCCTCGACCAGCAGCTCGCGCTTCCAGGTCCGGTAGAGCGCCGGGGCGAGGTGTTGGGTGGCGCAGCCGCCGCACACGCCGAAATGCGGGCAGATCGGTGCGACGCGGTCGGGGCTCGCGACCTCGACCCGCACCAGCCGGCGGCGGTCCGGATGGCCCGGGACCGGCTCGGCCGCGACCGTCTCGCCGGGCAGCGCATAGGGCACGTAGACCGGGAACGCGGGTTCGTCGACGACGCCGTCGCCGCGTCGGCCGAGCGACGTGATGGTGAGATGCTCGGTCACGTCGGATCTCCGGGCGGCGCGCCGCGGCGGGCGACGAGCAGGAACTCGCGATTGCCGTCGCCGCCGGCGATCGGGGAGGGGAGCATGGCACGGACCTCGCAATCGAGCGAACGCACCAGCGCCGTCGCGCTCTCGCAGACCGCGTCATGAACGGCGGGATCGCGGACGATGCCCTTCTTCAGGTGCTCGCGGCCTGCCTCGAACTGCGGCTTGATCAGAGCGACGAGATCGCAGCCGGGCGCGGCGAGGGCGAGCGCGGCCGGCAGCACCAGGGCGAGGGGAATGAAGCTGACGTCGATCACGACGAGGCTCGGCGCCGCGTCGAACGCTTCGGGCGTCAATGCCCGGATATCGGTCGCCTCGCGGGAGACGACCCGCGGATCGGCACGCAGCTTCGGGTGGAGCTGATCACGGCCGACATCGACCGCATGAACCCGCGCGGCGCCGCGGGTGAGGAGTAGCTCGGTGAAGCCGCCCGTCGAGGCGCCGACGTCGAGGCAGACGCGGCCGGTCGGGTCGATCGCGCCGGCATCCAGCGCCGCCGCGAGCTTCAGGGCGCCGCGCGACACGTAAGGATGCGCCGGCGCGGCTACGATCACGGCATCGGTGGCGAGCATGTCGGAGGGCTTGCCGACCGGCACGCCGTCGGCCGTGACGAGGCCGGCCGCGATGGCGGCCTGGGCCTTGGCGCGGCTCTCGAACAGGCCGCGATCGACCAGCAGCCGATCGGCGCGCAGGCGAGGGGACATGGTCGGTGTCTCGAACGCAGTCGGACAGCAGGTCGTGGACCGACAGGCTCGTCATGCGCGGGCTCGACCCGCGAATCCATCGAGGCGACGACGCTTCTTGTTTCGGATGGACGGCCGGGTCAAGCCCGGCCGTGACGGGCGAAAACGAAAACGGCCGGGCATAGGCCCGGCCATCTTCTGACGACCGTCCGCCCCGCTCAGGCGAGCTTGGCGATCTCCTTGGCGGCGTCCTTGCCGAGCGCCTCGAACACCTTGGTGACGATGCCCTTCCGGTCGAGGCCGGCGACGCCGTACATGGCCGGCTGGGTGTCGTGGTCGATGTAGCTGTCCGGCAGCACCATCGACCGCACCTTGAGGCCGCGATCCAGGAGGCCGTGCTCGGCGAGCGCGTGCAGGCAGAAGCTGCCGAAGCCGCCGATCGAACCTTCCTCGATGGTGATCAGCACCTCGTGCTCGCGGGCGAGCCGGGCGAGCAGCTCGACGTCGAGCGGCTTGGCGAAGCGCGCGTCGGCGACCGTGGTGGACAGCCCGAGCGCGGCGAGCTCGTCGGCCGCCTGCAGGCATTCCCCGAGCCGCGTGCCGTAGGAGAACAGCGCCACCTTGTGGCCCTCGCGCACGATCCGGCCCTTGCCGATCGGCAGCGGCGCGCCCTCGAGCGGCATCTCGACGCCGTTGCCCTCGCCGCGCGGATAGCGCAGCGCGGACGGGAACTCCTCGCAGGCGACCTGGGTCGCCACCATGTTGACCAGCTCGGCCTCGTCGGCGGCCGCCATCAGCACCATGTTGGGGATGCAGCCGAGATAGGCGATGTCGAACGAGCCCGCATGGGTCGGCCCGTCGGCGCCGACCAGGCCGGCGCGGTCCATCGCGAAGCGCACCGGCAGCTTCTGCAGGGCGACGTCGTGCACGACCTGATCATAGGCGCGCTGCAGGAAGGTCGAGTAGATGGCGACGAACGGCTTGTAGCCCTCGGTGGCGAGGCCGGCCGCGAACGTCACGGCGTGCTGCTCGGCGATGCCGACGTCGAAGCAGCGCTCCGGGAAGAGCTTGCCGAACAGATCGAGCCCGGTGCCGGACGGCATCGCGGCCGTGATGGCGACGACCTTGGAGTCCTTGCGGGCCTCCTGCACCAGCGCCTCGGCGAACACCTTGGTGTAGGACGGGGCCTTGGCGTTGGACTTCACCTGGGTGCCCGTCGCGACGTCGAACTTGACGACGCCGTGATACTTGTCGGCGGAGGTCTCGGCCGGCGGGTAGCCCTTGCCCTTCTGGGTGACGCAGTGGACCAGGATCGGTCCCTTGCGCTTGGCGTCGCGGACGTTCTTCAGCACGGGCAGCAGGTGGTCGAGATTGTGCCCGTCGATCGGGCCGACATAGTAGAAGCCGAGCTCCTCGAACAGCGTGCCGCCGTGGGTGATCATGTTGCGGGCGAACTCTTCGGCCCGCACCGCCTGCTCGTGCAGGCGCCGCGGCAGGTGCTGGGCGAGCTGCTTGCCGATCTCGCGCAGCGACAGGTACGGCTTGCCCGACATCAGTCGCGCCAGATAGGCCGACAGCGCGCCGACCGGCGGGGCGATCGACATGTCGTTGTCGTTCAGCACCACGATCAGGTTGGAGTCCATGCCGCCGGCGTTGTTGAGCGCCTCGTAGGCCATGCCGGCCGACATCGAGCCGTCGCCGATCACCGCGACGACGTGATTGTGCTTCGCCTTGTCGAGGTCGCGCGCGACCGCCATGCCGAGGCCGGCCGAGATCGAGGTCGAGGAGTGGGCGGCGCCGAACGGGTCGTAGGGGCTCTCGGTCCGCTTGGTGAAGCCGGAGAGGCCGCCACCCTGGCGCAGCGTGCGGATGCGGTCGCGGCGGCCGGTCAGGATCTTGTGCGGGTAGGCCTGGTGGCCGACGTCCCAGATCAGCCGGTCGGCCGGGGTGTCGAACACGTAGTGCAGCGCAACCGTCAGCTCGACGACGCCGAGGCTGGAGCCGAGATGGCCGCCGGTCTGCGAGACGGCCGCGATCGTCTCGGCGCGAAGCTCGTCCGCCAGTTGGCGAAGCTCGGTCGTCTCGAGGCGGCGCAGATCCTCGGGAAGGACGACGCGGTCGAGCAGCGGCGTTTGCGACGGCTGGTGCGACGGCTGGGGCAAGACACTACCTCCCTCGAGGGATCAACAAACACGTCCAGTCAAGGACTTATCGTACACGAGCCAGTCCGACAACTCGGCCGGGCAGGGGGCGCGTTCGCAATTGCGTCATCGCCCCGACCGGAACCGCTCGTCGGCATTCAGCGTTCTCACTCAACCACTTGGCAAACAGATCGACCTCGCTCGAGCAATCCGGACCGACATGTCGGCACGTGCAAACCGCAAAACCTACCCCGAACTGCCGGCGCTGTCATGGGGGCGTCCCCACGTCGTCCCGGCCGTCCAGCGGATACGTCTCAATACACTTAGTAAAACAACCCGGCACCGGGTTCGCAACATTATGGTGGATTTCGTGGCCGACGCCCCCGCCCCGGGCGCCGAATCCGTGTTCATGTACCGTTCGGGCGGCCGGAGTGCTGCGCCTCATCTCGCCGCTGCCTGCCATGGCGTTCCGGCCGGTCGCCTTCCCCTCGACGCGACCGTGGCGGGTGCTGGCGGCCCGGCGCAGGTCCGGCGCGGCGCGCCGAGGGTGAGGCCCCATGGCGGTCGGAGCCGGTGATGCCACTCGACCTCTATCGGCAGAAGCGGAAATTCGACGTCACCCCGGAGCCGCGCGGCCGCAAGGCGCGGACCAAGGGGGCGAGCTTCGTCGTGCAGAAGCACGCGGCGCGGCGGCTGCACTACGATTTCCGCCTCGAGCTCGACGGCGTCCTCAAGAGCTGGGCCGTCACCCGCGGTCCGAGCCTCGTGCCGGGCGAAAAACGCCTCGCCGTCGAGGTCGAGGACCATCCGCTCGACTACGGCGGCTTCGAGGGCACGATCCCGAAGGGCCAGTACGGCGGCGGCACCGTGATGCTGTGGGACCGCGGCCGCTGGATCCCGGACGGCGATCCGCATGCCGGCCTGAAGAAGGGTCACCTGCAGTTCACGCTCGACGGCGAGAAGCTCAAAGGCCACTGGCATCTCGTGCGCATGCACAAGCGCGCGGGCGAAAAGCACGACAACTGGCTCTTGATCAAGAGCGAGGACGAGGCGGCCCGCACTGCCTCCGACCCGGACCTCCTGGAGGAGGCGACGCTCTCGGTCGAGACCGGCCGCTCGATCGACGAGATCGCCGCCGGCAAGGCGCCCAAGCGCAAGTCCACCGTGAAGGCGGCCGCGGTGTGGAATTCGTCGCGGACGGAGACACCCGACAAGACAAGAAAGAGCCCCCCACCCCCGACCCCTCCCCGCCACGCGCTTCGCGCGCGGGGGGAGGGGAGTC